>DDWF01000134.1 GCA_002345845.1 Betaproteobacteria bacterium UBA2293
GACGGCCCGGTGATCTGGGAAGACCATTTCTATCCGGAAATCATCGACCCGAACACCGGCGAAGTCCTGCCGGAAGGCAGCCAGGGCGAACTGGTGTTCACTTCGCTGACCAAGGAAGCAATGCCGGTGATCCGCTACCGCACCCGCGACCTGACCGCCCTGCTACCGCCGACCGCCCGTTCGATGCGCCGGATCGGCAAGATCACCGGACGCTCCGACGACATGCTGATCATCCGCGGCGTCAACGTCTTCCCGTCGCAGATCGAGGAATTGATCCTCAAGCAGCCCAAGCTGTCGCCGCACTACATTATCGAACTGAGCCGCGACGGGCATCTCGATTCACTCAAGGTCAATGTCGAGATGAAACCGGAGTTCCAGTTCGCCAGCAGCGCCGAAAAGGAATTCGTCGCCCACGACCTGCAGCATCACATCAAATCCTACATCGGCATTTCGGCGCGCATCGACGTCGTCGAGGTCGGCGGCATCGAGCGCTCGGTCGGCAAGGCGAAGCGGGTCATCGACAAGCGCCCGCTGTAAGGTTCAAGCACCAAGCGGCGGCAGGCCTTGCCGCCGCCAGCGTGAACTCAATCGACGATGCGCGCTTGCAGGCAACCGACGCCATCGACGCAGCCCACCAGCAGATCGCCGGGAACGAGCGCCCCAACCCCGGCCGGGGTGCCCGTATAGATCAAGTCACCCGCCTCGAGACGGACCAAGGTCGACAATTGGGCGATGATCTCCGGCACCTTCCACATCATCGCCGCCAGATCACCGTCCTGGCGCAATTCGCCGTTGACCTGCAAGTAGATGCGGCCGGCCGCCGGATGACCACAGGCCGCCACCGGCGTGATCGCACCGCATACGGCGGATTGATCGAAGCCCTTACCCATGTCCCACGGATGCCCCTTGGCCTTGGCGGCCGCCTGCAAATCGCGCCGCGTCAGATCGAGACCGACGGCATAACCAAAAACCAGGGCAAGCGCCTGCGTCGCCGGCACATCCGCCCCACCGGCACCAAGCGCCACCACCATCTCGACCTCATGATGCAGATTGGCCGTCGCCGGCGGATAGCGGACCGTCAACTCGCCCGCTCCGGCGATCACGGCATCACCCGGCTTGGTAAAGAAAAATGGTGGTTCACGGCCCTCGGCCTGATCAAGCGCCCCCATTTCCCGGGCGTGGTCGGCGTAGTTGCGTCCCACGCAGAAGATTCGCCGCACCGGAAAGCCGAGATCTCCCCCAGCAACCGGAATCATGACTATGCAATTTTGCGGAAATGCTTGTCTCATAACACTTTTCGCTCTCAACAAAGATTGGCAGACAGTGTGCAATATTTCTGCATCAGGCGCCCCGGGCAATGCTAGAGTTTTACCAAAGACCATAAAAACTCCCCCGCATAGGATTCATCATGAAGCCCAAAATGCTGCGCACCGGCGCCCTCATTGCTGCGCTCTTCTCCGGCAATGCACTGGCACTCGGCTTCGGCGACATTGTTCTCCTCTCACGTATCGGAGAACCCCTCAGAGCCGAAGTTCCCATTCTTGCCGCCAACGGTGAAGCTGTCGAAGGTGCCTGCTTCTCCCTCGCCGGAATTCGCAGCTCAGACCTGCCGGTCATCTCCAGTGCCCGCTTCCGCCTGAATCGCAGTGGCGGCAATCTGACGCTGACCATCACCGGCATCCAGCCGATCGCCGAACCGATTTTCGTCATCGGACTGCGCGCCCACTGCGGCATTGACCTGCAACGCGACTACGTGCTGATGCCGTTGCCGCCCATGCTCCTCGCCGAAGCCGAACCATCCGCCCCGACGGCCAAGGTGGCGCCGGCTTCGCCGACGACCCGAAAAGCACGCAATTTCCGCGAGTGGACTGCCCGCCGGGGCGACACCCTGGAATCGATTGCCGAAGCCCAGAGCGGCGGCAACCTGGCCGAACAAAGGCGCCTGCTGGCAGCGATGAAGCGAGCCAATCCGGACCTGGTGGAATATGAAGCCCTGAGCGAGGGCCGCAGCATCCGCATCCCCCTGCTCAGCCGCAGCCCGGCGGAAGCTTCCGTCCGGCCGACAGCGGCCAGTCGCTCGATGGCCGACGAGGCGCCACCGCCACCACCACGGCCAAAGAAGCAGCCGGCAGCAAAACCGAAACCGGAATCGCCGCCCGTCGCGGCCGCTGCCGGCGGCCCCGATCGCATCGTGCTCGGCGCGGCGCCCGACGAGATCCGTCCGGAGGTCAAGCCGAGCCTTGCCAAGGCGTCGGCTGGTGAAGTGGAAGAGCGCATGCTCAAGCTTGAAACAACCCTCAACCTGCTCAACCAGGAAGTCGAAAAGCTCAACACCGCACTTGCCCTGACCACCGAGGCCCTTGTCGCCCAACAGCAGTTGATGACCGCGCAAAGCCAGCAGGTCCCTGGCAGCGACAGTGCCGCCCTGCGCGCTGCACCGCCCCCCGCGCCAGCGGCCACGGCCAGCGGCAACTGGCTGGAACTCCTGTTGAGCGCCCTGATTGGTGGCGGCGTTGCGGCCGGATTGGCCCATTTCATCACCCGACGCAAGACCAGTCGGCTGAGTGACGAACTCAGTCTGGCCAGCATCGCCCACGCCGCCCCGCCGGTGAACGTCGCAGCCGAGCGCGCCCCGCTCACGCCCCAAGCCGATGAGCCAGTGAAGCCGGCACCGCCACCGGCGCCGGCTGTGGATATTCCGCTCGACGCAGCACCGGCAGACGAAGAACGCGTCAATGCCGTCAATGTCGATTTCAACGACGGCAATTCGGCACTCGAACTGGCGGAAATCATGCTCTCCTTCGGGCGCATCCGGGGAGCTGCCGAAACCCTGGCCATGCACATCGAGGAAAATTCACCGGACAACATCCAGCCGTGGACGATGCTGCTCGACCTCTACCGCCGCAGTGACATGCGAGCCGAGTTCGAAAGCCTGGCGACGACGATGCGCGGCCGCTTTAATGTCCGCATTCCCTCATGGGACGAGACGCCCCCCCCGGTTTCCGGCCTCAAGTCGCTGGAAGACTATGGCCATATCGTTTGGCGCATCACCAACTGCTGGGGCGAACAGGAATGCATGGACTACCTCTGCGAGCTGGTTCACGACAATCGTGCCGGCAATCGCAGCGGCTTCCCGCTTGAGGTGATCGAGGAAATCGCCCTGCTCATGCGCACGCTCGAGGAGGGCTACGGACTGCGTCGGCGCCCCGCCTAGACCGGGTTTTCGAGGTCGATGAATTCGCAGGCCAGTCCGTCATGACCGTGCAGATGGGCAGCCAGCGCCCGGATGCCACCGCGCTCGGTGGCATGATGGCCGGCGGCGATGTAGGCAACGCCGCTTTCGCGGGCGAGATGGACGGTTTGCTCAGAAATTTCGCCGGACAAATAAGCATCGACCCCCAGGGCAATGGCCTGCTCGAAATAGCCCTGGGCCCCGCCGGAACACCAGGCGATGCGGCGGATGGTTTTGTCACTGTCGCCGATGACCAGCGGCGCTCGCCCAAACCGCCGCTCGACCCGTGCCACCAGCGTGGCCAGCGTCTCGACGGCAACCGGCCGCCCCAGCCAGGCAATATCCTGTTCGCCGAAACGGCCCTCGGCCTGCCAGCCCAAGTCCGCTGCCAGCTGCGCATTGTTGCCCAGTTGCGGATGAGCATCGAGCGGTAGGTGATAGGCCAGCAGGCTGATCTCGTGACCGAGTAAGGTACGCAGACGTTGGCGACGGATGCCGGTCACCCGGCCGTCCTCACCCTTCCAGAAATAGCCGTGATGAACGATGACGGCATCGGCACCGCGCGCCACCGCAACATCGAGCAGCGCCTGACTGGCGGTGACGCCGGCGACAATCTGCCCCACCTCGTCACGACCTTCCACTTGCAGGCCATTTGGGCAATAATCGCGGAACTTTCCGGGCTCCAGGAGTCCGTCCAGATAGTTCACCAAGGCTTCAAGCTTCATCGATACGGTCTTTCATGCACAGGTTATGGCTGATTTTTGCACAAACGGTAACCATTGCGGTGGCCATCCTGTTCGTGGTCGGAACCCTGAAGCCGGAATGGATATCCCAGCGATCACCCGTCGTTTCCCTGCAGGAAGCACCGCGCCTGCTTGACGGAGAAACGGCGCCCAGCGGTTCATACCGTGACGCCGCCCGCGCTGCCCTGCCCTCGGTGGTGCATATCTACACCACCCAGAAAATTCGCCAGCAGCGTCATCCGCTGCTTGACGACCCGATCTTCCGCCACTTCTTCGGCGACCGCCAGGAAGGGCCGGCTCAGCGCAACTCCGGCCTCGGCTCCGGGGTCATTGTCAGCCCCAACGGCTACATTCTGACCAACTACCACGTCATCGAAGCTGCCGATGACATCCAGATCTCGCTCAACGATGGCACCGCGCACAAGGCAAGGGTCATCGGCAGCGACCCGGAATCCGATCTCGCCGTACTGCAGATCAAGGCCGACAAGCTGCCAACCATCACTTTCGGTCAGGCCGAAGCGCTGGGTGTCGGCGATGTCGTCCTCGCCATCGGCAACCCGTTCGGCGTCGGCCAGACCGTGACCATGGGCATCGTCTCGGCACTCGGTCGCTCGCACCTCGGCATCAACACCTTCGAGAACTTCATTCAGACCGATGCCGCGATCAATCCCGGCAACTCCGGCGGCGCCCTGGTGGACGTCAATGGCAACCTGGTCGGCATCAATACCGCCATCTACTCACGCACCGGCGGCAACCACGGCATCGGCTTCGCCATCCCGGCCGCCAGTGCCCGCAGCATCATGGAGCAGATCATCCAGAGCGGCGCCGTCACCCGCGGCTGGATCGGCGTCGAAGCCCAGGAAATCTCGCCGGAACTCGCCGAATCCTTCGGCCTGCCGGATACCGAAGGTGCCCTGATCGCCGGCGTCATGCGCAGCAGCCCGGCCGACGCCGCCGGCATCCGTCCGGGTGACGTCCTGCTCGCTGTCGCCGGCAAGGCCGTGCGCGACCCGCAAGTCATGCTCGATCTGATCGCCGCCCTCAAGCCCGACGAGCGCATTCCCTTCCGCCTGCGCCGCGACCGCAACATCATCGAACTTGAGGTAAAGATCGGCAAGCGGCCGAACGTGCGGCCCGAGAAGGAATAGGCGATGTGCCAGCTGCTCGGCATGAACTGCAACGTGCCGACCGACATCTGCTTTTCCTTCACCGGTTTCCAGGCGCGCGGTGGTGCCACCGATGTCCATTCGGACGGCTGGGGCATCGCCTTTTTCGAGGGGCGAGGCAGTCGCCTCTTTCTCGACCCGCAACCCTCGTGCACTTCGCCGATCGCCGAAGTGGTCCGTCACTACCCGATCCACTCGCAGAACGTCATCGCCCACATCCGCAAGGCAACGCAGGGATCAATCGGGCTGGAGAACACGCACCCGTTCATGCGCGAACTATGGGGCCGTTACTGGATTTTTGCGCACAACGGCAACCTGCTGGATTATGCCCCTGAACTCGTCGGCAGCTACCTGCCGGTCGGCCAGACCGACAGCGAACGTTCATTCTGCTGGCTGCTCCAGGAATTGCGCCAGCGCTTCGGCAACACGTCGCCGACCACCAGCGAACTGTTTGCCGCGATTCACCAATTGACCCTGGAAGTCAGCCGCCATGGCGAATTCAACTTCCTGCTCTCCAACGGCGACTGGCTGTTCGCCCATGCCTCGACCAAGCTCAGTTTCGTTGTCCGCCAGGCACCGTTCGCCCAGGCGCACCTCAGTGATCAGGACGTGACGGTGGATTTCAGCGAACTGACAACGGCCAATGATCGTGTGGCCGTGATCGCCACCCTGCCGCTGACCGACAACGAGCAATGGACAGAAATGCCGGCAGGGACATTGTGGTGGTTCGCCGACGGCGCGCCGACGCAAACGCTGGCCACCCGGCCGGGGCCGGTCAAGAAGAAGACCTGACTACTTGCTACCGTCGAACTTGCGAAACTCTTCCTCGGCCCGCCGCAGATCCTCGTCGGTAACGCCTGGGCCGCTATCCGTGGCAACCTCCGGCGGCGGACGAGAGACCAGACCAGCGGCCAGAATACCGATTTCGTAGAGCAGGCACATCGGGACGGCCAGCGCCAGTTGCGAGACGACATCTGGCGGCGTGACGATGGCGGCAACGACGAAGGCACCAACAATGAAGTAGGAACGCCACTCCTTCAGTTTCTCGACACTGACCACGCCAAGCTTGACCAGTACGACCAGCGCCACCGGCACCTCGAAAGACAGGCCGAAGGCAAGGAACATGGTCATTACGAAGGACAGGTAGGCCTCGATGTCCGGCGCCGGCGTGATGCTCTTTGGCGCGAAACTGTTGATGAAGTGGAAGACCTGACCGAAGACGAAGTAGTAGCAGAAGGCCATGCCGAGTACGAACAGCACCGTACTGGAGATGATCAGCGGCACACCGAGACGCTTTTCGTGGGCGTACAGCCCGGGGGCGACGAAACCCCAGGCCTGGAAGAGGATGAACGGCAGGGCGATGATGAAGGCGACCATCGCGGTGACCTTAAGCGGCACCATGAAGGGCGTCACCACGCCGATGGCCACCATCTTGGTGCCCTCCGGCAAGGCCGATGTCAGCGGCGCCGCGAGGAAATCGTAAATGTCGCCTGGCCCCGGGTACAGGCACAGCGCGCCAAGCACCACCGCAATGGCAATCAGGCTGCGGATCAAGCGATCGCGCAACTCCACCAGATGGGAAATGAATGACTCTTCGGGGGCGGCGCTGGCCTGGTTATCGCTCATGCAACGGGCTTGGCTGGGGTTTCGGCGGGAGCTACGGCGGCACTGACCTGCTGGCCTGCCGCTTCGATCTGACTGACCGCCTCCTGGACGGGGGCTTCAACAGCGCTGCGGGCGACATCGAATTCCTGGCGCACCGAGGTCTCCATCGCCCGTGCGGAATCGACAACCTGCGACTGAAGCTTCTTCAGTTCGTCGAGCTGCATTTCACGATTGATGTCCGACTTGACGTCGTTCACATAACGCTGGGCGCGACCGAGCAGATGGCCCAGCGTGCGGGCCACCTTGGGCAGTCGCTCCGGCCCGATCACGAGCAGGGCGACGATGCCGATCACCATCAATTCGGTAAAACCGATATCGAACATAGATTGAGTTGCCAGTTATCCGCAACCAGTCCCTGCCCAGAAAAGCAGGGGCCGGATACTCGCGACTAGCTCTTGGTTTTTTCCTTGACTTCGACGTCGATGGTTTCGCCGACCTGCTGGGTCGGCTGCTGGGCATCGGCCGGCTTGCCGTCGGCATTGGCTTCCTTCATGCCGTCCTTGAAGCCTTTGACGGCGCCGCCGAGATCCTGGCCGACGTTACGCAACTTCTTGGTACCGAAAACGAGCATGACGATGACCAGTACGATCAGCCAGTGCCAAATGGAAAAACTGCCCATGGTTGTCTCCTAGATGCGTTTGAGCATGGGGCCGACCGGTTCCGGTCCGCCCACGATGTGAATGTGCAGATGCGGCACTTCCTGCTGCCCTACACGACCATTGTTGATGATGACACGAAAGCCGTCGGGACTACCTTCCGCTACCGCGATTTCGTTGGCCTTGGCCAACATGCGGCCAAGTACCGGGGCATCCTCGGGCGTCGCCGACATCAGCGAGCTGATGTGCTTTTTAGGAATCAGCAGCACATGGACCGGACGGGCCGGATTGATGTCGCGGAAGGCGAGCATTTCCTCGTCCTCGTAGACCTTCTGGCTGGGAATGCTGCCGGCGACGATACGGCAGAACAGGCAGTCGCTCACTTGCTGCCCCTCGCCGCCTTCTCGTCGATGCCGGAAATGCCTTCGCGGCGGCGCATTTCCTGCGACACGTCCTCGATGGAAAGACCGTAGAAAGCGAGCAGGACCAGCACGTGATAGATGACGTCGGTCGATTCCCAGACGATGTTCAGGCGCTTGCCTTCCTTGCCGGCCATGATCAGCTCGGCGCACTCCTCGCCGATTTTCTTGAGGATCGAATCCGGGCCTTCGGAAAACAGCTTGGCCGTGTAGGACTTCTCCGGATCGGCATTGCGGCGCGAGGCCAAAGTCTCGGAAAGGCGATGCAGGATGTCGTGCGTGCTCATTTTGCGTAAATTTCCTTAGGGTCTTTCAGAACCGGATCAGTGGGAACCCAGAACTCCCCCTGCAGCTCATTGAAAAAACAGCTTTCCCGTCCCGTATGACAGGCAATGCCGCCTACCTGTTCAATGGCCAGCAGCAATACATCGCCGTCGCAGTCGGTACGAATCGATTTCACTTTCTGGAAATGCCCCGATTCCTCACCCTTGCGCCAGAGTCGCCGACGGGAGCGCGACCAGTATACCGCGTTGCCGCATTTCACCGTTTCCAGCAAGGACTCACGGTTCATCCAGGCAAACATCACCACTCGCCCGCCATCATCCTGGGCGATCGCCGGAATCATCCCGTCGCCGTCCCATTTGAGCGCCTCCAGCCACGGCAGGGAATTATCGAGGTCAGCCATTACAGGCGCACTTCAATGCCGCGGGTGGCCATGTATTCCTTGGCCTGGCGCACGGTGTATTCGCCGAAGTGGAAGATCGAGGCAGCCAGCACCGCATCGGCCCGGCCTTCGCTGACGCCATCGGCCAGATGTTGCAGATTGCCGACGCCACCGGAGGCGATCACCGGAATCTTGACGGCATCGGAGACGCCACGGGTCAGCGGCAGATCGAAGCCGTTCTTGGTGCCATCGCGATCCATGCTGGTCAGCAGGATTTCCCCGGCGCCCAGCGCCTCGACCTTTTTCGCCCATTCGATGGCATCAAGGCCGGTGTCGTTGCGCCCGCCGTGCGTAAACACATGCCACTTGCCCGGCGCCACCTGCTTGGCATCAATGGCGACAACGATGCATTGCGAGCCGACCTTGCTCGACGCGTCAAAAACCAGGTCCGGATTCTGCACAGCAGCGGTATTCATCGACACCTTGTCGGCCCCGGCATTGAGCAACCGGCGCACGTCCTCGACCTTGCGCACGCCGCCACCGACGGTCAGCGGAATGAAAACCTGCTCGGCGCAGGCTTCGACGATGTGCAGGATGATGTCGCGCTGATCGCTCGAGGCGGTGATGTCGAGAAAGGTAACCTCGTCAGCTCCCTGTTCGTCGTAACGGCGGGCGATCTCGATCGGATCGCCGGCATCGCGCAGATCGACGAAGTTGGTGCCCTTGACGACGCGACCGGCGGTGACATCGAGACAGGGAATGATGCGCTTGGCCAGCATCAGGCGCCCAGCTCGTCGGCGAGTTCCTGAGCAGCTTTGAAGTCGAGGGAACCGTCGTAGACCGCACGACCGGCAATGGTGCCGACCACGCCCTCACCTTCCACGGCGCACAGCGCCCGGATATCGTCGAGACTGGAGAGGCCGCCGGAGGCGATGACTGGAATGGTCAGTGCCTGCGCCAGACGCACCGTGGCGTCGATATTCAGACCGGAAAGCATGCCGTCACGACCGATGTCGGTATAGATGATCGACTCGACGCCGTAATCCTCGTACTTCTTGCCGAGGTCGACGACATCGTGGCCGGTCAGTTTCGACCAGCCATCGGTCGCCACCTTGCCATCCTTGGCGTCGAGCCCGACGATGATGTGGCCGGGGAAGGCGACGCAGGCATCGTGCAGGAAGCCCGGGTTCTTGACCGCGGCGGTGCCGATGATCACGTAGGACAGGCCGCCATCGATGCAGGCTTCGATAGTATCGAGGTCACGGATGCCGCCGCCGAGCTGCACCGGGATGTCGTCGCCAACCTCGGCCAGAATGGCCTTGATCGCCGCCGCATTCTTCGGCTTGCCAGCAAAGGCCCCGTTCAGGTCGACCAGATGCAGTCGGCGCGCCCCCTGGTTGAGCCAGTGCCGCGCCTGTTCGGCCGGGCTGTCGGAAAAGACGGTGGCCTGTTCCATCAGGCCCTGTTTGAGGCGGACACATTGTCCGTCCTTCAGGTCAATCGCAGGAATGATCAGCATTTGGGGGAATCAACAGTGGGTAATTCGGCAGACGCGAATCAGGGGCGCCACTCGACAAAATTCTTCAGGAGTTGCAGGCCGTCGCGGGCGCTCTTTTCAGGATGGAACTGGACCGCGAAGATATTATCCCGGCCCACTGCACAGGTAAAGGGCAGGCCATAGTCAGTCGTGCCGGTCGTCAGCGCAGGATCGACATGCTGCACGCAGTAGCTGTGCACGAAATAGAAGCGTGAACCGTCGGCAATCCCCGACCACAACGCGTGCGGCTTCTGCCAGACCTCGTTCCAGCCCATGTGCGGCACCTTCAGGCGCTCGCCCTTGGCATCGACCATTTTCGCATCGGGAAAACGCTGAACGACGCCGGGGAAGATAGCGAGACCGGGCACATCGCCTTCCTCGCTGCGCTCGAACAACATCTGTTCGCCGACGCAGATGCCGAGAAAAGGCTTGGTCTGCGCCGCTTGCAGAACCGCGTCACGCAGGCCGCGGGCATCGAGTTCACGCATGCAGTCGGGCATCGCCCCCTGGCCGGGAAAAACCACGCGCTCGGCAGCAGCAACAACGGCCGGGTCGGCCGTGACCACGACCGGCGTGTCACCAGCGACATGCTCCAGCGCCTTCGACACCGAGCGCAGGTTGCCCATGCCGTAATCAATGACGGCGATGGTCACAGCGAGCCCTTGGTCGACGGCATGCAGCCGGCCATGCGCGGATCGGGCGTCACCGCCATGCGCAGGGCGCGACCGAAGGCCTTAAAGATGGTTTCCGCCTGGTGATGGGCGTTCTTGCCGCGCAGGTTGTCGATGTGCAGCGTCATGCCGGCGTGGTTGACCAGGCCGTGGAAGAATTCGGAGACCAGATCGACGTCGAACTGGCCGATCATCGCCCGCGTGAATTCGACATTCAGTTCCAGCCCCGGCCTGCCGGAAAGGTCAATGACGACACGCGACAGCGCCTCGTCCAGCGGCACGTAACTGTGGCCGTAACGGGTCAGTCCCTTCTTGTCGCCCCAGGCCTTGGCCAGTGCCTGGCCGAAGGTGATACCGATATCCTCGACCGTGTGATGGGCATCGATGTGCAGATCGCCGTTGGCGGTGACATCAAGGTCGATCAGGCCATGACGGGCGATCTGGTCGAGCATGTGATCGAGGAAGGGAACGCCGGTGGCGAACTTGCCCTGGCCGGTACCGTCGAGATCGAGACGCACGGTGATTTGCGTCTCCAGGGTGTTACGGGTGATTTCAGCTTGCCGCATGGCGAAAGGCTTCGAAAACGTTGAATCGGAGGGGCATGATACCATTTTGACTTCAATTCAAACCCGCAAAATCCCATGAGCCGCTTCTGGAGCCAGGTCGTCCGCGATCTCACCCCCTACGTGCCGGGCGAGCAGCCCAAGATCGCCAATCTGATCAAGCTCAACACCAACGAGCACCCCTGCCCGCCTTCACCGAAAGTCGTCGCCGCGATCCGCGGCGAACTGGGTGATGATGGCGCCCGCCTGCGTCTCTACCCGGACCCGAACGCCGATCTGCTGAAGACAGCCATCGCCAACTGCTACGGTGTCACGCCGCACCAGGTTTTCGTCGGCAACGGCTCGGACGAGGTTCTGGCGCATATCTTCATGGCGCTGTTGAAACACGGGCAACCGATCCTGTTCCCGGACATCACCTACAGCTTCTACCCGGTCTATTGCGGTCTCTATGGCGTCGCTCATCGCACCGTGCCGCTCGCCGACGATTTCTCGATCAACCCCGTGGATTACTGCAACCAAGCCAATGGCGGCATCATCATCGCCAACCCGAATGCGCCGACCGGCCGCCTGCTGCCGCTGGCGGCCATCGAGCAGATCGCCCAGGCCAACCCCGACTCGGTCGTCGTCATTGATGAAGCCTACATTGACTTCGGTGGCGAATCGGCCATTCCGCTGACCGCCCGCCACGACAATCTGCTGGTCGTGCACACGCTATCCAAATCGCGTTCGCTGGCCGGCCTGCGTATCGGTTACGCGATCGGCCACCCGGATCTGATAGAAGCCCTGGAGCGGGTCAAGAACAGTTTCAATTCCTATCCACTTGACCGCCTGGCCATCGTCGGTGCCGTCGCCGCCATAGAGGATCAGGAATATTTCGCGAAATGCTGCCAAGAGGTCGTCACCACCCGCGAGCAACTGATTGCAGAACTGGCTGCTCTAGGCTTTGCGGTACTGCCCTCGGCCGCCAACTTCATCTTCGCCCGCCACCCGCAACACGATGCGGCGGAACTGGCCAAGGCATTGCGCGAACGCAACATCATCGTCCGCCACTTCAAACTGCCACGTATCGACCAGTTCCTGCGCATCACGATAGGCAGCCGTACGGATTGTGCAATATTGACAGACGCGCTCACTGGCATTCTCTCCTGACCTGAGAAGCGGTCCCAGGGGCACCTCAGATCGAAAGCAGACACCTTCCGTGTATAGCCGGCCGGTCGGCTGATACTATTGTCATCCGCCATTCCCGACCACAAAGCACGTCAACCATGCGCCTACTGACCAAGATTCTGTTGATCGCCAGCATGGCAGTCGCATCATTGCCTGCCCTGCCGGCCGACTCCAAAGCATCGAAATATTATGAAGACGCCCTTTTGCGCTATGAGCGCAAGGACCTGGCCGGGGCGATCGTCCAACTCAAGAACGCGATCCAGGTCGACCAGAAAATGCTGGCGGCGCACATGTTATTGGGTAAAGCGCTGCTTGCCTCTGGTGACCCAATAGGCGCGGAAGTCGAATTCGAGGAATCGCTGCGCCAAGGTGCGAGTCGTGCAGAGGCACTTCCTCTGTTGGGTCAGGCCTATCTGCTGCAAGGCAAGTACGATGCACTACTCGAGCGCGTAACCCCCGGCGGCCTACCACTTCCCCAGCAAGTCGATGTGCTGGTGCTTCGCGCCAACGCCGAGGCTGAGAAGACAAGCATCTTCGCGGCGCTAAAAACGCTTGACGAGGCTCTGTTGCTTGACCCGCGTTCCGTTTCTGTTCGCCTGGCCCAGGCAACCCTCAACATGCGCAAGGGCGATCTGGCGCTGGCCAACAAACTCACGGACGAGGCCCTGTTACTGGCGCCGACCAATGGCCCTGCGTGGAACATGCGCGGGTCGCTGCAACAGTCGGCAGGTGATCTGCAAGGCGCCCTGGCATCCTATACCAAAGCAGCGACGCAGAATCCGAACTATCCGGATCCCCGATTGGCGCGTGCCGGTCTGCTCATCGAACTCGGTCGCGTCGATGAGGCCGACCGCGAACTGACCGCAATCAGGAAGATCGCGCCACTCGAACCGCGTGGCTCCTATATGCGCGCCCTGGTTGCGACAAGGCGCGGCGACGAGGCCACAGCCAAAGCCGCCCTTGAAGAAGTGACACGCCTGCTCGACCCGATTCCCACCGCCATTCTGGCAAACAACAAGCAGATGTTGTTGCTCAACGCCATGGCGCACTACGACTTGGGCAACAAGGAAAAGTCATCCAGCAAACTCAGCGTCTTCATGCGCCGCTACCCGGGAGACGCATCTGGAACGAAGTTGCTCGCCAGACAATATCTGGATGCTGGCAATCATGCCGGGGCCATATTGCTGCTCGAACCGCTCAGGCGTAATTCGCCGAACGACGCACGCGTTCTCTCGCTACTGGGTATCGCACACATGCAGGGCGGCAACTACCGAGCCGCTAGTGAATTTTTGGACCAGGCGGCGCAAAACTCGGGGGGGGCCACCGACATTCTTACCGATTTCGGCATCAGCCTGGCCAACAGCGGCAAGAGCGACCAAGCGATTGAGCAGTTGCGCAGGGCGTGGGCCAAGGACCAAAAGCAGACGAGAACCGGCCTGATTCTCGGCATGCTCTACTTGCGCGCCAGCCAGCCGAAGAAGGCGCTCGAAGTCATCGAGATCATGGCCAAGAATGAGCCAGCCAATGCAGCCGTGCTGAACATGCGCGGCGTCGCTCTGGTTGCCGCAGGTGACCGCGTGGGCGGACGCCAGGCTTACGAACAGGTGTTGGCAAAAAATCCCGGCCATCAGGGAGCCACACTGAATCTGAGTGCGCTCGACATGGCCGAGGGCAAGGCCGACAGTGCGCGCCAGCGACTGCTGGGCTTGTTGAAGACGGATGAAAAGAACGTCGATGCGATGATGGAGATGGCATCGCTCGAAGAAAAAGCGAATCGCTTCGAGGAAGCGGCCCGTTGGCTGGACAGGGCTCGCGTCCAGCCAACTGCCGCAGTTTCGGCAGGAACCCGGCTGGCCGAATTGCACCTGCGGACAGCTGCGATTGACAAGGCCTTGACTGTCGCCAGGGAGGTTCTGCTCAGGGCCCCAGACAACCTCACCGCACTGGGCCTCGTTGTACGGGCGCAGTTGGCCAAAGGTGACAACAAGTCCGCCGTGCAAACCCTGACGGATATGGCGCGCTACGCAAATTACGATCCGCTGGCCCAATTCGAGGTGGCCCGCCTGCAACTGGCAGCGGGCAACCCCTCCGGCGCCAACTACAGCCTCGAGAAGGCACTCAGCACTCAACCCGACTTTCTCCCGGCACTGATCCTCCGTACCGAAATCGAGATTCGTCAGCGCGACTTCGCCAAGGCCGACCAGCACATCAAGAAAATCGGCGAAAACCCCAAAAACGGAGCCATTGCCTGGCGCCTCCAAGGCGACCTGGCGATGGCAAGAGGACAGCAAGCGGTGGCCTTGACCGCATACGAAAACGCCCTCAAGAAGGATGACAGCGCCGATATGGCGCTACGGCTGTTCCGCGCCCATGGCGCGGCAGGGGATTTGAAGAAGGGTGTGGAATTTCTCGACAAATGGCTGACGAGGCATCCCGACACACCCTCGGCTCTACGAGCCATCGGCGATGCGAAATTACAACAGGGCAATCTTGCTGGCGCCCGGGTTGCCTACGAGAAACTTCTCAAGCTGCAACCGGACAACGCTCTGGCCTGGAACAATCTGGCGCACGCCGCTTTCGCCCAGAATGACAAAGCTGCAACCGGTTTCGCCGAGCGGGCCTATGCATTGCGTCCCAACGATCCAGTGGTCATCGACACCCTCGGCTGGCTGTTGTTCCGCCAGGGACAGACCGATCGCGGTCTATCCCTGCTTCGTGACGCCCGCCTGCGGGATTCAGGCAACGCGGAAATCCGCTACCATCTTGCCGCAGCGTTGGCCAAGAGCGGTCGGACAAGCGAAGCGCGTGAAGAAGTCGCCCAGGCATTGAAGATGGGCACTGGGTTCGCAGGAATTGACGATGCCCGCAAGCTCCAGAGCGAACTGGGCAAATAACGGGATTGACGAAAATGGCAAGGGGCCGCCAACTTCCGGAAACGTCATTGGAATCGCCGTGGCGCGAGGTGCACCACCATCAGGCTCACCACCGAACTGTCGGCAATTTTTACACATAACATAGGCACAGTTGACGTTTTTGTTATTAATCAACAACTTGTTTTTTGGCACAATAAGTGCTTTTGTCAAAGCGACAAGTCGTCTTTGGCCTGATTCACGAACCCCGGGCTTTTATTGAAAGTGTTTTCAGCACGGCCAAGATGATGCTTACCTGGAGTCGCATAATGAACTTGAAATCGCTGCGCAAGCTGATTGCCGTCGGACTGTTTGCCCTCACCGGACAAACCTGGGCGACGGTGTCGCTGCCTGAGCACACAAACGCCCTGTGGCAAGACATTTCCAGCATCGCCTGGAGCACGGACAATGGTGCCACGTGGGGAAATTCGGACCTGTCCGTCGGACAATCCGTCGAATTCAAATTCACCATGCACAAGACAAATGATGGCCGGCATTACGGCGATTTCATCAAGGCATGGGTCGATTTCGACGGCAACGGGCAATTTGCCAACTCGGAGGCGCTGCTCTTCGGCTATAACATTGTCAACGCCAACCCTGTCATCAACGATGGGCCAGGCACTCCCGTCAATCAGTCCTTCAGCTTCGTCAGCGGCCCGATCACGCTGACATCGGCAATGGTTGGCGAACACTATCTGCTGGCACGCGTGACCTGCTCCGAGTCATTGCTTCTCACTGCTGGCGTCAATGGTGGCTGGGAGAACCAATGGGCCACGACCTACACCGAGAACGATAACGACTGGTACAACAAGAATTTTTCGCCGGTTCTCGCTTATTACCAGGGCCAAGCGAAATTGATAGAACTGACCGTCACCAATAATGTCCCCGAGCCGGGCACTCTGGCACTACTCGCCGTAGCGATGCTGGGCATGGGACTGAAGCGGAAACAGGAAAAGCGCGGCTGATTGCAGATCACCCGACGAACAAAGCCAGAATTCTAGAAATCGCCGGGAGCTCCCCGGCGATTTTTTTCTGCTTTCCTCATGCCAGCCCAAGTAGTCCAATCAGCGCCCCGCAGCCGATGAAAAGCAAGGGATGTAGCTGACTGCGCAGGCTGAGCACGGCCGTCGCCAGCAACAGTAGCCAGCCCACAAGCTGCAACCCCGCCGCCTGCGCAATCAGCGTCGCCCCGGAAAACACCAGGCCGACCGCCAGCGGCGCCACGCCCAGGCTGATTGATTTTTGCCAGCGCTTGCCGGCGAAGCTCTCCCAGCGATCAATCAACAGATAGATCAGCACGCTCATCGGCAAACACATGGCCAACGTTGCCGCCAGCGCCCCGGCCAGGCCGGCGACCTTCCAGCCGATCAACGTGACGACCAGCACGTTCGGCCCCGGCGCCGCCTGGGCAATGGCGTAGAGATGTGTGAAGGTGGTGTCGTCAAGCCAGCCGTGCTGGACGACGACAACGCGGTACATCTCCGGCAACAGTGCCGTCGCGCCGCCAAAGGCGACGAAGGAGAGAATCACGAATTCGACGAACAGCGCCAGAACGATCATGCTCGCCGCCCCAGCCGCCACCAGGCGACACCTCCCGACAGCAGCAGGCCACCGAGCATCACCCAGAGCATTGGCCAGCGCAGAGCGGCGATGGCGATGACGACCAGCACTGTGAACGGCAGAAAGAACGCCTTGTCGCGCAGCGCACTGCCCATGCGCCACGCCATTCCGAACAACAGTCCGGCACCGGCTGCGGCAATACCGCGCAGCATCGACTGCACCACTGGCCATTCGCCGTAACGGTCGTAAAGAAGCGCCAAGAGCAGAACAACGACCAATGGTCCGGCGAGCAGCCCGAGCGGTGCAACAATGGCGCCAGCCAGCCCACCATGGCGCTTGCCAACGAGTACCGCCAGGTTGACCACGTTCGGCCCGGGGAGGAACTGGCAGAGGCCGAGTTGGCTATTGAATTCCTCCGCCGTCATCCAGCGCCGCTGGTCGACCAGCATTCGGCGGGCAAACGGCAGCACGCCACCGAATCCGGACAGGCCGACCGACGAAAAACCGAGAAAAAGCGCCCGGAGGTCCGGGCGCAAAGGATTCTCAGATTTTTCCACGGTCAACCGCAGAAATGCCGAAAAATCAGTCTTCGAGCCGGAACTCGGCCGACTTCGCGTGCGCCGGCAGGCCTTCGCCGTGCGCCAGCGTCGACGCGATGCGTCCGAGCGTCTGCGCCCCTGCCTTCGAGACCTTGATCAGACTGGTCCGCTTCTGGAAGTCGTAGACCCCCAGCGGAGAGGAGAAACGCGCCGAGCCGGAGGTAGGCAGCACGTGGTTCGGGCCGGCGCAATAGTCGCCGAGCGACTCGGAGGTGTAGTGACCGATGAAGATGGCACCGGCGTGGTGAATCTTCGCCACCCACGGATCGGGGTTGTCGAGCGCCAGCTCGAGGTGCTCCGGCGCGACGCGGTTGGCGATGGCCACCGCTTCGTCCATGTCGCGCACCAGAATGAAGGCACCACGATCGGTCAGCGAGGTGCGGATCACCTCCTGACGTGCCATTGTCGGCAGCAATTTCTCAATGCTCGCCTGGACCTTGTCGATGAAGGTGGCGTCGGTACAGATCAAGATGGACTGCGCCAGTTCGTCGTGCTCGGCCTGCGAAAAGAGGTCCATCGCCACCCAGTCCGGGTTGCCGGATCCATCCGACACGACGAGGATTTCCGACGGCCCGGCGACCATGTCGATGCCGACAATGCCGAACACCCGGCGCTTGGCGGTGGCGACATAGGCGTTACCGGGGCCGACGACCTTGTCCACCTGTGGCACGGTCTCGGTGCCGTAGGCCAGCGCACCAACGGCCTGGGCTCCACCGATGGTGAATACGCGATCGACACCGGCCAGACAGGCCGCCGCCAGCACCAGCTGGTTATGCTCGCCACCCGGCGTCGGCACGACCATGATCAAATCCTTGACGCCGGCCACCTTGGCGGGAATGGCGTTCATCAGTACCGACGACGGATAGGCTGCCTTGCCACCCGGCACATAGAGGCCGACACGGTCGAGCGGCGTGATCATCTGGCCAAGCATGGTGCCGTCGGCTTCGGTGTACGACCAGCCTTCCAGCTTCTGCCGCTCGTGGTAGGCACGAATACGCGCGGCTGCGGCTTCCAGTGCGATGCGGCGCTCGGCGGGCAGTCCATCAAGCGCAGCCTGCAACTCTGCCTTGCTGAGTTCGAGATCGGCCATCGCGCCAACCGTCAGACGATCGAACTTGTTGGTGTATTCGACGACCGCTGCATCCCCGCGCCTTTTCACATCAGCCAGGATATCGGTCACCGTCCGCTCGATGTGCTCGTCCGCAGCCGCCTCAAAGGCCAACAGTTCCTTCAGCTTCGCCGAAAAATCGGCATCGGTCGTCGCAAGGCGCTTGATCGCGGGCATGGTGCTTATTTCTCCACTGCCTGGGTAAAGGCGTCGATGATCGGTTGCAGGGTTTCGCGCTTGACCTTCAGCGCTGCCTGGTTGACCACCAGGCGCGACGATATGTCCATGATGTGTTCGCAGGCGACCAGCTTGTTGGCCTTCAGCGTGCCACCGGTGGACACCAGATCGACAATGGCATCGGCCAGGCCGGCCAGCGGCGCCAGTTCCATCGAGCCATAAAGCTTGATCAGGTCCACGTGCACACCCTTGCTGGCGAAATGTTCACGTGCCGTCTTGATGTACTTGGAAGCAACTTTCAAGCGGTTACCCTGGCGCACGGCACGGGCGTAGTCGAACCCCTCCGGCACGGCGACCATCATCCGGCACTTGGCAATCTTCAGGTCAAGCGGCGAGTACAGCCCTTCGCCACCGTGCTCGATCAGCACGTCCTTGCCGGCCACGCCGAGATCGGCGGCGCCATACTGGACATAAGTCGGCACATCGGTAGCGCGGACGATGACGACGCGCACTTCCGGGCGATTGGTCTCGATGATCAGCTTGCGCGATGTTTCCGGATTCTCGCTCGGCACGATACCGGCGGCAGCAAGCAGCGGCAGAGTTTCATCGAAGATGCGGCCCTTGGAAAGGGCGATGGTGATACCGGTCACGGGCAGTCTCGCGGGCAAAAAAGCGATTTTAACGCAAAGGGGCCGCAGTCTTCGCGGCCCCAAAAGCAAAAAGCCCGGCGAACCGGGCTTTCGATACAGGCGTATCTGCTAGCTTATTCAGCCGGGCGGATATTGGCAGCCTGCTTGCCCTTCGGGCCATTGACGACATCGAAGGTCACCTTCTGGTTCTCGGCCAGGGTCTTGAAACCGTTGCCTTGAATAGCGGAGAAGTGAGCGAAGAGGTCTTCACCACCTTCGGACGGGGAGATAAAGCCAAAACCCTTGGCGTCGTTAAACCACTTGACGGTACCATTTGCCATTGCATGCATCCTTGGAAAAAATTAAATAAACACGAGAACCAAGACCGAGGAGCTGACAAACCGATTACGGTGCAGGAACAACACACTGCCTGGAAATCCCGAGGCTCAGAGTATGGGGCAGTCGGGCTGGAACGCAAAGACCTTTTTTCCCTTTTTTTCATTCTCGGTCGCAAAAGGGGCGATTTCATCGGTGAAACAACAGCCGGTGGCACGTGCCAAACCGGCTGTTTCAAAGCTCAACGCACGCGTTTGACGGCAGCACCGAGCTGCGTCAGCTTCTCCTCGATCCGCTCGTAGCCACGATCCAGGTGATAAATACGGTCGATCAGCGTTTCGCCGCGCGCCACCAGGCCGGCGATGACCAGCGAGGCCGAGGCACGCAGGTCGGTGGCCATCACCGTTGCGCCTTCGAGCCCCTCAACGCCGCGGACAATGGCGTTGTTGCCCTCGATCTGGATGTTCGCCCCCAGGCGCATCAACTCGTTCACGTGCATGAAGCGGTTTTCAAAAATAGTCTCGCGGATGGTGGCGACGCCGTCGGCGACACAGTTGATGGCCATGAACTGCGCCTGCATGTCCGTCGGAAACGCCGGGTACGGCGCCGTGCGCAGGCTGACCGCCTTCAGCCGCGGCGGCGCGAGCAGACGGATGGCGTCGCGTTCGACGGTGATCTCGCAGCCGGCGTCCATCAGCTTGTCGACTACGGTGTCGAGATAGGCAGCAGAGGTCTTGGTCAGGCGCACATTGCCACCGGTTACCGCTGCAGCACACAGGTAGGTCCCGGTTTCGATGCGGTCCGGCATGATCGAATGGGTAGCGCCATGCAGCTTGTCCACACCCTGGATGCGGATCACATCGGTACCGGCGCCGGAAATGCGGGCGCCCATGCTGACCAGGCAATTGGCCAGATCGACCACTTCTGGTTCGCGGGCGGCATTCTCGATGATCGTCTCGCCGTCGGCCAGACAGGCGGCCATCATCAGATTCTCGGTGCCGGTGACGGTGACCATGTCGGTGCAGATACGCGCGCCCTTCAGTCGGGACGCCTTGGCATGCACATAGCCCTGCTCGACGGTGATCTCGGCACCCATCGCCTGCAGGCCCTTGATGTGCTGGTCGACGGGCCGGGCACCGATGGCACAACCGCCAGGCAATGAAACACGAGCCTCGCCGCAGCGTGCGACCAGCGGCCCCAGGACCAGGATCGAAGCGCGCATGGTCTTGACCATCTCGTAGGAGGCAACCGCATTGTTCAGGCCGCTGCCGTCGAGGACCAGCCCATCAACTCCCTCCATGGTGACGCCGACACCCATATCGCCGAGCAGACGAAGCATCGTCGAGATGTCGTTGAGATGCGGCACATTGGTCAGGTGCAAAGGTTCGGCACTGAGCAACGAGGCACAGAGAATCGGCAGGGCGGCGTTCTTGGCGCCGGAGATGGCGACTTCGCCGGACAGCGGCTGGCCGCCCTTGATCAACAACTTATCCACGCTGGGCGCTCCATTCTTCCGGGGTCAGGGTCTTGAAGGACAGGGCATGAAGTTCGCCGGAATCGAATTTTGCCTTGAGGATGTTGTTCACATGCTGCTGACGCTGCACGCGATTTTTGCCGACGAATTCAGCGCTGACGACGAGTGCGGCGAAATGCTGGCCGTCGCCGTCGAGTTCGAGATGGTCGCAGTGCATCCCGGCGAGGATGAGTTGCTTGATTTGTTCGGGATGCATCATGGGGTTCAGCCTCTGAGTTTCCAGCCGCGCTTGAGAAGTTGCAGTGTCAGCCCGGTGACGGCGGCAAAGCAGGCGAAGACGGCGCCAAAACTGACCAGTGGCGACACGTCGGAGACGCCGAAAAAGCCGTAGCGGAAGCCGTCGATCATGTAAAAGACGGGATTGTAATGCGACACGCCCTGCCAGAACGGGGGCAAGGTATAAATCGAGTAGAAGACGCCGGAGAGCATGGTCAGCGGCATGATCAGGAAATTCTGGAAAGCCGCCAACTGGTCGAACTTCTCCACCCAGATGCCAGCGATCATACCCAGAGCGCCGAACAGCGCGCCGCTGATGACAGCGAAAGCGATGATCCATAACGGCGCCACGACCTGCAGGTCAACGAACCAGACGGTGGCCAACAACACGCCGACGCCGACCATCAGACCGCGCGCCATGGCCGCCAGCACATAAGCGGCGAAAAAGGCGCTGTAGGGAATCGGCGGCAGCAGCACGAAGACGATGGAGCCGGTGATCTTGGCCTGGATCAGGCTGGACGAGGAGTTGGCGAAGGCGTTTTGCAGTACCTGCATCATCACCAGCCCGGGAACCAGGAAGCTGGTGTAGGACACACCATGGACGCGCACATGATCCTCCAGCACGTGACCGAAGATCAGTAAGTACAACATAGCCGTCAACACCGGCGCAGCCACGGTCTGAAAGGCGACCTTCCAGAAACGCAGCATTTCCTTTTCGAACAGGGTCCAGAAACCGATCATGCCCGCATCGTCCGCATGAACACCTCTTCCAGCGAGGCGCCGGGATGCTCGGCCATCAGGTTGGCCGTGGTATCGAGTGCCACCACCCGGCCCTGTTTCATCAGCGCGATACGATTGCACAGCGCCTCGGCTTCCTCCAGATAATGCGTGGTCAGGATAATGGTATGACCTTCGCCGTTCAGGCGCCGGATGAACTGCCACAGACCCTGTCGCAATTCGACGTCGACGCCGGCCGTCGGCTCATCGAGCACCATGACTGGCGGCTTGTGCACCAGTGCCTGGGCGACCAGCACGCGCCGTTTCATGCCGCCCGACAGGCGGCGCATGTTGGTTTCCGCCTTGCTCGTCAGATCGAGGTTGGCGAGGATTTCGTCAATCCAGTCGTCGTTCTTGCGGATACCAAAATAACCGGACTGGATGCGCAGCGTCTCACGCACATTGAAGAAAGGATCGAAGACCAGCTCCTGCGGCACCACGCCCAGCCGGCGGCGGGCTTCGCGGAAGTCGGCGATGACGTCATAACCCATGACCTTCAACGAACCGGAATCCGGACGGAGCAGACCGGCCAGCGTTGAAATCAGCGTCGTCTTGCCAGCACCGTTCGGCCCCAGCAGGCCGAAGAACTCGCCTTCGCCAATTTCGAGCGAGACCCCGGCCAGTGCTTTCAGCGAACCGAAATGCTTGACGACGTCGACAATGGAAACAGCGGCAGTCATGGAAACCCCTCAGGCGAGGGGCAGCAATTCGCTGACGCCGTACAGCTCGGCCAGCGAGACAACGCCCGCCGGGATATTGACAAAGCTCACCGTAGCTTGCGCCTTCGCCGCTGCACGCAGCCAGCCAAGCATGACCACGATGGCCGACGAATCTGCCTCGCTGACGCCGGAAAAATCGAATACCTGTTCGCCCGGCTGCAGGGCGGCGCAACCCGCTTCGAGCAGGCGGCGCGAGTTGTCCATGGTCAGCGGTGCGCTGACCAGCAAGCGCCCGGCACTGCGTTCGATCATTTTTTCTCGACCTTGGCCTGGCCTGCTTCCAGCGAACGGTTCTTGGTGGCGATGGAGGCGATAAGACCGTCGACGCCGCCAGCGCGGACTTCCTGAGAGAACTGGTCACGGTAGTTGGTGACCAGGCTGATGCCGGCAACCGTTACGTCATAGACTTTCCAACTGCCATCGCGGAGCTCCAGGCTGTAGTCGAGCTGGACCGGCTTGCTGCCCGGCTGCTGGACTTCGGTACGCACCAGCACATCGGTTTCCTCGGGCTTCATGCGGAAAGGCTTGTAGATCACCTTCTGGTTGCGATAGCCGGTCAACGCATTGGCGTAAGTGCGGACCAGCAAGGTCTTGAACTCAGTGGCCAGTTGCTGCTGCTGTTGCGGCGTAGCCCGGCGCCAGTCCTTGCCCACGGCGAGGGCTGTCATGCGCAGGAAATTGAAGTGCGGCAGGACCTTCTGATCCACCAGATCGATGACCTTGGAGGTACTGCCGTTCTGGATTTCGCGATCCTTGCGGATAACCTCGAGCACTTCCTCGGTGACCTGCTGAACAAGATCGTTGGGTGCCTGCTGGGCGAGAACCGGCAGGGAGAGGCAGGCGGCAACGGCCAGGGCGAGCAGCTTTTTCATCATGGACATGGGGGTTCGCTGAAATCAGTAGTCGTCATCGAGTCGCGGCGGGCGACCATCGTGAATCTGGTTGAGGCGGCGCTGCAGATAAGCGTCGCGAATATAAGCGTATTTATCGAGCGCCGCTTCCTCGACCACCCGGTCGGAAGGCAGCAGGCTGGCGCGGATATCGACGAAACGAACGATCGTCACCGCGTCGCGCACACCCGTGGGATCGAAGTAGCGCACCGGATCGGCAGCATAGTCCACGGCCCAGCCGGCGGTATCGCGTAAAGTCCGCGGACCGAGGGCCGGCAGGAAGACGAAGCCGCCATCACCGACTCCCCAGACGGCCAGCGTCTGGCCAAAATCTTCGTCGTTGCGCTCCAGACCCAACTCGCTGGCGACGTCGAACAGACCGAAGATGCCGATGGTGGAGTTGATCAACAAGCGCCCGAAATCGACACCGGCATCTGCCACTTTGCCCTGCAGCGCATTATTGACGCCGACCCACAACATGCCGGTGTTGCCGAAGAAATTGCCGAACGCTGCCTTCACCGGCAGCGGCGTGACCCGGTCGTAGGCCTGCGCCACCGGCTTGGCGGCATATTTATCGACCACCTCATTGATTGCGAACATGCTGCGATTGAACCCTTCGTAGGGATCGCGCGGATTACCCTCGGCGAACGTGGCGCCGCCCGCGACGAGCAGGCCGGCAGCCAGCAGGGCGCGGCACGCCGGGACAATCGAGAGAGTCTTCCGCATCATTTGCTTTCCTGTCCTTCCGAAGCCTTGCTGAAGAGAAACTGGCTGATCAATTTTTCCAGAACCACAGCCGATTGGGTTTTCGAAATTGTATCGCCAGGTTTCAGCATGGCCTCATCGCCGCCGACATCAAAGCCGACATATTGTTCGCCGAGCAGACCGGCCGTGTAGATGCCGGCGAAGGTATCGCGCGGGAAAACGTAACGGCCGTCGACATTCATCGTCACGACAGCCTCGTAGGTCACCGGATCGAAGGCGATTTCAGCCACCCGACCAACGACCACACCAGCACTCTTGACCGGTCCGCGCACCTTGAGCCCGCCGATATTGTCGAACTTGGCCTGCAGCGTGTAAGTCTCTGACAGGTGTGCCGATGAGAGGTTGCCGACCTTGAGCGCCAGAAACATCAGCGAGGCAATGCCGATGGCGACGAAAATGCCGACCCAGAGGTCGAGAACGGTACGGTTCATGAAGTTCCCCGGAACATGAACGAAGTCAGGACGAAATCCAGCGCCAGAATGGCCAGCGCCGAGGTCACCACGGTACGCGTGATGGCCCGCGACACGCCCTCGGCGGTCGGTACGGAATCGTAGCCTTCGAAAACGGCAATCAGCGAAACCGCGATGCCAAACACAAAACTTTTGATCACACCATTGACGATGTCATAACGAAAATCGACACCGGCCTGCATCTGCGCCCAGAACGCCCCCTCATCGACACCGATGAAGACGACGCCGATCAGCCAGCCGCCGAGCACGCCCATGGCCGAGAACAGTGCCGCCAGAAGTGGCATGGCGATGACGCCACCCCAGAAGCGCGGAGCGACAACGCGGGCGATCGGATTGACCGCCATCATGTCCATCGCCTTCAACTGCTCGGTCGCCTTCATCAGGCCGATTTCGGCGGTGATCGAAGAACCGGCGCGCGAGGCGAACAACAACCCGGCGACCACCGGACCGAGTTCGCGAACCAGTGACAAGGCCACCAGAATGCCGAGCGCCTCGGTCGACCCATAGCGCTGCAGCGTTTCGTACCCCTGCAGCCCGAGCACCAGACCGACAAACAGGCCGGACACGGAGATGATCAGCAGCGACAGCACACCACTGAAATAAACTTCGCGCGCAATCAGTTGTGGACGCCTGAACAAGGTTCCGGAAAAGCTCAGGATGGCGAACAGGAAGCGGGAGGCAAAACCCAGACGCCAGATGCGATCGATGACGGAATGGCCGAGTTTGCGCAGGAGCGCGACGGGATCAACCATGCGCCACTCCGGGAAGGAATTCGTCGCGCACCGACGGCGCCGGGTAATCGAAACTCACCGGGCCATCAACCTCAGCATGAATGAACTGGTGCACAAAGGGATCGCGCGAGGCACGCAGTTCGTCGGGCGTCCCCTCGGCGACGATCCGCCCGCCGGAGACGAAATAAACATAATCGACGATGAGCAGGGACTCCTGAACATCGTGGGTGACCATGATCGAGGTCGCGCCGAGGGCGTCGTTCAGCTTGCGGATCAACTGGCCGATGACGCCGAGCGCGATCGGATCGAGGCCGGCAAACGGTTCGTCGTACATGATCAACATCGGATCGAGGGCCACCGCCCGGGCCAGCGACACCCGGCGCGCCATGCCGCCGGAAAGTTCGCCGGGCATCAGGCGATGCGCACCGCGCAGACCGACGGCGGCCAGCTTCATCAGCACCAGGTCGCGAATCATCGCTTCCGTCATGTCCGTGTGTTCGCGAATCGGAAAAGCGACGTTGTCGAATACCGACATGTCGGTGAACAACGCACCGAACTGAAACAACATGCCCATCTCGCGGCGCAGGCGATACAGCTCGTCGTACGACATTTCCGAAACGCGGTGCTTGTCAAGGCGCACGCGGCCGCCGGTCGGCCGCAACTGACCACCGATGCAGCGCAGCAGCGTGGTCTTGCCACAGCCCGAGCCGCCCATGATGGCCACCACCTTGCCGCGCGGAATCTTCATGTTGATTCCTTGCAGCACCGGTCGCCCGTCATAGCTGAAATGCAGGTCTTCGATATCGACCAGGATGTCGTCCGACAAGTCGCTTTCCTTGGAAAAAGTCGCCGGATTTTAACAGAAGCCCCGGCCAACCCCCGGAGGCGACAAGGCTATAATCAGACAAATTTCATATGGAATGTTGCGTCCTTGTCTGCTGCCAAGCCCCTGCTGCTGATCGTCGACGACGACTCGCTGATCACCGAATCGCTCAGCTTCGCCTTCGCCCAGACCTTCGACGTGGTTACCAGCCATTCGCGGCCGCATGCCCTGAGCCTGCTCCGCCAACTCCGTCAGCCGCCGCAACTGGCTCTCGTCGACCTTGGCCTGCCACCCTTTCCGCACCGTCCTGACGAAGGCTTCGCGCTGATCGGCGATCTGCTCGCCCTGGCGCCGGAGATGAAGATCATCGTCCTCAGCGGCCAGAATGACGCCGACAACGCCCGCCATGCCCGTACCCTCGGCGCCATCGACTTCGTTGGCAAGCCCTGCGACCCGGGGCACCTGGCCGCCTTGTTCACCCAGGCCATGGATTTCGCCGAGCCGCAACCGCCATCGCCACCCGCCGGCCTGATTGGCGACAGCCTGCCGATGCAACGCCTGCGCCTGCAACTGGGGCAGTATGCCGACCTCGATTTCCCCGTCCTCGTTGAAGGCGAATCGGGCAGCGGCAAGGACATCGTCGCCAGCTACCACCTGCACCAGCTGACCAGCCGCCACGACAAGCCTTTTCTTGCCCTCAACTGTGCCGCCATCTCGCCGGCCCTGCTCGAGCCGACGCTGTTCGGCCATGCCCGCGGCGCGTTCACCGGCGCCACCGGCGCCAAATCCGGCTATTTCGAGGATGCCGACAGCGGCACCCTGTTTCTCGACGAAATCGGCGAACTGCCGCTCGAACTGCAACCCAAGCTGCTGCGCGTACTGGAAAACGGCGAATACCAGCGCGTCGGCGAAACCCTGACACGCATCTCGACGGCGCGCATCATCGCTGCCACCAATCGCGACCTGCGCAAGGAAATCCGCGCCGGCCGTTTCCGCGCCGATCTCTACCACCGCCTGTCGGTCTTCTCCGTCGCCGTGCCCAGCCTGCGCGAAATGGGCGACGACCGCCTGCTCCTGCTCGAGCATTTCGCCCGCCTCTATGCCGACAAGGCGCAACGCCCAGTGTTCACGCTAAGCCCGGCCGCCCGCCAGCTATGGATGGCATACAGCTTCCCCGGCAATGTGCGCGAACTGCGCAACATCGTCATCCGCCTGGCCGCCAGCCACGCTGGCCAGGAAGTCGGGGCCGACCGCCTGCGCAGCGAGTTCGACAGCGAGGATGAGGTCACCAGCGGCGAGAGCCGCGGCCTGGCTGCCGATGACCTGGTTCAGGTACGCCAGGCGGCGCGCCGCCATCTGGAAAACGCCGAAGTCCTCGACCTCGATGCCACCCTGGAACTATGGGAGCGCGGCTACATGGAAGCCGCCATTGAACTGAGCGGCGGCAACATGAGCCGTGCCGCCCGTCGTCTCGGCATCAACCGCACCACGCTCTACAACCGCCTGGAAGGCCATAACCGCCGATGAGCCTCTATCTCGAACATTTCGGATTGCGCGAGCCGCCTTTCCGCATCACGCCCCACACCGACTTTTTCTTCACCGGCGCCAACCGCGGCCCGACGCTCGACGCCCTGATCTACGCCATCACCCAGGACGAAGGCATCGTCAAGGTCACCGGCGAGGTCGGCAGTGGCAAGACCATGCTCTGCCGGATGCTGCTCGAACGCCTGCCGGCCAGTGTCGAAACCTTGTACCTGGCCAATCCCTCGCTGTCGCGCCAGGAAATCCTCGGCGCCATCGCCGACGAGCTCGGCATCCCGACCGATGGCAAGGCCACCCATTCGCTGACCCGCGCCTTGCAGGAAGCGCTGATCGAACGCTACGCCGCCGGCAAGCGCGTCGTCATGCTGATCGACGAGGCGCATGCCATGCCCGCCGAGTCGCTGGAAGAAATCCGTCTGCTCTCCAATCTGGAATCGAAGGCAACCAAGCTGCTGCAGATCGCCCTTTTTGCCCAGCCGGAACTGGACGAAAGGCTGGCCGCCAACGACATGCGCCAGTTACGCGAACGCATTACCCAGCATTTCAACCTGGCACCGCTGAAGCAGGAAGACATTGCCAGCTACATCGAGTTCCGCCTGCGTGCCGCCGGCTACCACGGCCCCAATCCCTTCTCCGCCAGGGCCATCAAACAGATTGCCGAAATCTCGCAGGGCCTCTCCCGGCGCATCAACATCCTCGCCGACAAGGCCTTGCTGGCCGCCTTCTCGAACGGCAGCCACCAGGTGGACAGCGCCGAGATCGCCATCGCCGCCCAGGATGCACGCTTCCTGCCATTGCAAGGACCATCCGCCGGCGCCAGCGCCCCGGCAACCTGGCGCTGGCCGGTGCTGGCAGCCCTCGCCGTCGCCCTGCTGGCCGGCGCCTTCCTGCTCGGAACGCGCACTGGCGGCAATGGAGATGAGGCGAACACCGCCAGCCAGCCGTCCCGCGAAGCCACTCCGGCGCCAACCAGTGCCCGGGGCAAGCCCTTAGGCTCGACGACGGCGAACCCGACACCTGCCGTCAACCTGCGCTTCGGCCCGCTCACTCGCACCCACATGGAACAATATGCGGACTGGATCGAGAATGCTCCGCGCACCAGCTACTTCATCCAGCTGCTTGCCACTGATGCCACCCACACCGGCGAAATCGAAGGTTTCCTCGCTCGCGCCACCCAGCAACTCGACCCGGCCGCCATCCGCGCCTACCGCTCCAGCCTCTCCGGACGCGACCGCGTCGGCGTCATCTACGGCGACTTCCCGACCCGTGAAGCTGCCGCCACCGCGATGCAGGCCCTGCCGGAATCGATCAAGGCCGCCCAGCCCTTCCCGCGCCAGGTTTCCCGCCTGCACTGAACGCTTGTCAATCATGACGTTACGCTGGGATACGTGCTAGCATCCTTGATAGTCCGGCCACTTGGCGCGCCGACAGTTGAGACAAGGTACAGCCCCGATGAAGATCGGATATTCCAGCGCAACGATTTTCTCCCTGATCCTGGCAGCCTGCGCGGCGCCGACGCCGCGCGAACCGCTCAAGGGCCACCTGAGCGCCGAAGCCGCTGCGGCCCCCGCCACCCCGAACACCAGCACCGCCACCATTCCCGACCCCGTTCGCCAGACGCTCGCCCTGCCCAAGCCCCGCCCGCAAGCCAAGGCCGAAACCTATAGCGTCGTCGTCAACAACGTGCAGGTGCACGACCTGCTCTTCGCCCTGGCCAGGGATGCCAAGGTCAATGTCGACATCCACCCCGGGATTACCGGCATCGTCTCCCTCAACGCCATCGACCAGACCCTGCCGCAACTGCTGACCCGGATCGCCAAACAGGTCGACATGCGTTTCGAACTGGACGGCCCGAACCTGGCGGTGATGCCGGACACGCCGTTCCTGAAGCATTACAAGGTGGATTACGTGAACATGTCGCGCAACATGGCGGCGACTGTTTCGACCAACACACAGATCGAAACTGGCCTCCCTGGCAGTAGCGGCTCCGCGTCCACGGCCAGCGGAGCCAGTGGGAATGTTTCCAACTCGCGCATTGAGAATGCCTCGAAAAACCAGTTTTGGCTGTCACTGGAGAAAAACATCAAGGACATCCTGCGCGAAACTGACAAGATTCTGCCGGAAGGCTCCAGCGAAACCTTCGTCGAACAAAGTGCGGAACAGACAGCAACCGGCGCCGCCGCATTGCCGCAAGCCGGTCGAAGCGCGGCCCAGACCATCGCCAACGCCCTGCAGTCCAATCCGGCCCCGTCATCGAACAGCCAGCGCACCGGCACCGCGGTCTATCGCACCAGCACCTTCCGCGAAGCGGCCTCGGTCATCATGAACTCGGAAAGCGGCGTCATCACCGTCCGCGCCACCGGCCGGCAGCACGAAAGGATTCAGGAATTTCTCGACAGAGTGGTCAATTCGGCCAGCAAGCAGGTGCTGATCGAAGCCACCATCGTGGAAGTGACCCTGAACGACGGCTACGAACAAGGTATTGACTGGAATGAAATCAGCCGGGGCGGGTTGGTGAGTTTTGTCGGACGCCAATTAAACAGTCCCGCCAACATCAGCTATTCAAGAGCCAACGATCCCACCGCACTGATAACCATGCTACAGACCTTCGGCACCACGAAGGTTCTCTCCAGCCCCCGACTATCCGTACTCAGCAATCAGACAGCCTTGCTGAAGGTTGTCGAAAACATTGTCTATTTCGAAGTCAAATCGGACATCACGCAGACATCAAGCCTCGTCGGCGGCCAACCGATCAAGGCATTTACCACCACCCCGAAAACCGTGATGGTTGGACTGGTACTCGCCGTCACCCCGCAGATCAGCGACAGCGACAACGTGATCCTGAACGTGCGACCAACCATAACCAGCATCGCATCGATGATTCCGGACCCCAATCCGGAATTGACCATTCCCAACCTCGTGCCGCAAATCCGGACGCGGGAAATCGAGTCAATCATGCGCGTTGCCAGTGGCAACATCGCTATCCTGGGCGGCCTGATGGAAGACAAAATTGATTACAAGAACCAGCGCGTTCCTGGTCTTGGTCAGATTCCGATCGCTGGAGAGGTTCTGAACAGCCGCAACAACATCGCCCGAAAATCCGAACTGGTCATCTTCCTGCGCCCCATCGTCATCAAGGATGCCAGTCTGGACGGTGACTATGCGAGCATGCGCGACTTCCTGCCCGGCGGCACGTTCTTCCGGCAGCCGAACGAGGCGCAGCCGTTCAACATCGTGCCCAGCCGCTGAGAACCGAGCATGAGCCTGTTGATGGACGCCCTCAAACGGGCTGAATCGAGCAAGCAGGAAGCGGCCCGTCAGCAGGCCGGCAAGAGTACGTCGTCACCGGCAGCCGACGAGGGGCTGACACTGGCGCCGCTGGCCGGCGAGACAGCGGCGCCGAACCGGCCGCTACCCGACCTGGCCTCCCATATCGACGCTGTCGATGCCGATCTCGCCCGTTCAGCCCAGGCGCGCCCTAGCGTCGAACCGGCCCCCGCCTTCACCCAGGCGGCGGCCGGCGGCCAGGCCATCGCCCGCAACGCCTTCGCAGCCAAGCTGACGCCCGAAGCCCCCAGCCGCGCCCCGCTCTGGTTGGCGCTCGGTATTCTGGTCATCGCCGGCCTGGCCATCGCTGGCTATTTCTGGATCCAGCTCAACGCGCTGGGTAGCGGCAGCCTGTCAGCGACCGTCTCAAACCTGCCAACAGTTGCCGCGCAGCCTCCCGTCACCGCACCGCCCCCAGCCCCGATTCCGGTGCCGCAAGCGGACGAAGCAGTAGCGAGCCATACGGAAACCCGGCGATCACCAGCACTCGCGCCACCAATGCCTCAGGCGGCACCGGTACGGCGCGAGGCTGCGCTCACCGCGCCGATTCGCCTGGCGCGCACACCGCCAGTCACCGACCCGGCCCTGACGCGCGCTCATCGGGCGCTGCAGGATGGTCGCCTGGAGCAGGCTAGCCAGGATTTCCTGCTGGTTCTGCAGCACGACTCGAACAATGTCGATGCCCTGCTCGCCCTGGCGGCCATTGCCCAGCACCAGGGGCGGGGCAACGAAGCGGAGGGCTGGCGGCAGCGGGCCCTGGTTGCCGACCCGAGCAACCCGGCGACGCAGGCGGCTGTCCTTGGCGGCACCGCGGCCAGTACCGATCCACTGAGCACTGAGAGCCGCCTGAAGACGCTGCTCGCCGCGCAACCACAATCGGCCGAGCTGAACTTTACCCTCGGCAACCTCTATGCCGGCCAGCGCCGCTGGACCGAGGCGCAACAGGCCTATTTCAACGCCGTCGCCGCCGATGACGCCAATCCGGATTACCTGTTCAACCTGGCGATCAGCCTCGACCAGTTGCGCCAGCCCCGGCCGGCGGCCCAGCATTACCGCCTGGCGCTGGAAGCGGCGACGCGACGGCCGGCGGCCTTCGACAGCGAACAGGCCCGGCGGCGCCTGGCCGAGCTCCAGCCCTGAGGCCGCCATGAGCACGTCGACGCTGCAACGCCGGCCGCTCGGCCAGATCCTGATCTCCGAAGGCATCCTCTCGGAAGACCAGTTGCGCATCGCGCTGCTCGAGCAGATGAAGAACAATCAGCCGATCGGCAAGTTGCTGGTGTCGCTTGGCTTCGTCACGGAAGCCACCTTGCGCCAGGCGCTGTCGGAGAGCCTGGGCAAGCAGAGCATCGACCTGTCGCACGCCGTCGTCGATCCGGTGGCCCTGAAACTGGTGCCGCGCGACATCGCCAAGCGCTATCACCTGCTGCCGCTCGACTACGACCATGCGAACCGCCGCCTGACGCTGGCCATCTCGGACATCAACGACATCGTCGGTCTCGACCGCGTGCGTTCGATGATCGAGGAACATACCGATATCGAGACCCTGCTCGCCGGCGAGTCGGAAATCGACCGGGCCATCGACCAGTATTACGGTCACGAACTCTCCATCGACGGCATCCTGCACGAGATCGAGACCGGCGAGATCGACTGGAAGAGCCTCTCGGCCAGCGACGACGAGTACAGCCAGCCGGTCGTCCGCCTGATCGACTCGATCCTCACCGATGCGGTCAAGCGCGAGGCCTCCGACATCCACTTCGAGCCGGAAGCCAACTTCCTCCGCATCCGCTACCGCATCGACGGCATGCTGCGGCAGATCCGCGCCCTGCACAAATCCTACTGGCCGGCGATGACGGTGCGCATCAAGGTGCTGTCGGGGATGAACATCGCCGAGATGCGGGCGCCGCAAGATGGCCGCATCAGCCTGTCGGTGTCCGGCCGTCCGGTCGATTTCCGTGTCGCCAGCCAGCCGACCATCCACGGCGAGAACATCGTGCTGCGCATCCTCGACCGGCAGAAGGGCATCGTCCCGCTGGAGCAGCTCGGTCTCTCCGAGGAACACCTGCACCAGTTGAAACTGATGATCGCCAGGCCTGAAGGCATCATTCTGGTCACCGGCCCGACCGGCAGCGGCAAGACGACGACGCTGTACTCGGTGCTCAACCACATCAACGCCGAGGGCATCCACATCATGACCCTCGAAGACCCGGTCGAGTACCCGATGGCCATGGTCCGCCAGACCTCGGTGGCGGAGAACGCCAAGCTCGATTTCGCCAACGGCATCCGCTCCATGATGCGTCAGGACCCGGACGTCATCCTGGTCGGCGAAGTGCGCGATGCCGAGACGGCAGAAATGGCCTTCCGCGCTTCGATGACCGGCCATCAGGTGTACACCACCCTGCACACCAACTCGGCCATCGGCGCCGTGCCGCGCCTGCTCGATATCGGCGTGCTACCCGACATCATGGCCGGCAACATCATCGGCATCGTTGCCCAACGCCTGATCCGCCGGCTGTGCGACCACTGCAAGTCGCCTTATCACGCCGAGGCGCACGAAACCCGCCTGCTCGGCAGCCAGGCCGAAGGCGAACGTCCCGTACTGTTCCGCCCGACCGGTTGCGAGATTTGCGATTTCCAGGGTTATCGCGGGCGTATCGCCATCATGGAACTGCTGCGCATCGATGCCGGCCTCGACGAACTGATCGCCCGCCGGGCGACCACCCACGAGATTCGCAACCGGGCGCTCGGCCAGGGTTTCGTGACGCTGGCCGAGGACGGCCTGCGCCGCGTCCTCAACGGCACGACATCGCTGGAAGAACTGGCCCGCGTCGTCGACCTGACCGACCGGATGTAAGCATGCTGTTCGACTATAAGGCGGTCAGCGGCGATGGCAAGATGACCTACGGCCGTCTCGATGCCATCAATCTGATCGACCTCGAGATGCGCCTCAAGCGCATGGACCTCGACCTGGTCAGCGGCAAGCTGGTCGAACACCGCTCACTGTTCGGCCAGCGGCGCATTCCGCGCCCGGAACTGATCAATTTCTGCTTCCACCTCGAACAACTGGCGCGCTCCGGCGTGCCGCTGCTCGAGGGGCTCGGCGACCTGCGCGACTCGATCGAGCACCCGCGCTTCCGTGAAGTGGTCGCCGTGCTGATCGAGAACATCGAAGGCGGCCAGACGCTATCGCAGTCCATGGAAGCCCATCCGGATGTCTTCAGTCAGGTCTTTGTCCATCTCATCCGCGCCGGCGAAGCCAGCGGCCAGCTGCCGGAGGTGCTCGCCAGCCTCGGCGAATCGCTGCGCTGGGAAGACGAACTGGCCTCGCACACCAAAAAGCTGCTGATGTATCCGGCCTTCGTCGCCACCATCGTCATCTCGGCAACCATCTTCCTGATGGTGTACATGGTCCCGCAACTCAAGTTGTTCGTGAAGAACATGGGGCAAACGCTACCGCTACAGACCGAGGTGCTGTTTTTCGTTTCCGACCTGCTCGTCGACTACTGGCACCTGTTCCTGCTCGCCCCGCTGCTCGCTGTCATTGCCGGCCATTTCTTCATCCGCGGCAATCCGCTCGCCCAGGTCCGCCTCGATGGCCTGAAGCTGCGCCTGCCACTACTCGGCGCCATCTTCAAAAAAATCATCCTGTCGCGTTTCGCCAACACCTTCGCCATGCTCTACGCCTCCGGCATCCCGATCCTGGAGTCCATCCGCACCACCCAGGACATCGTCGGCAACCGGGTCGTCCGCCAGGCACTGGAGCGGGCGGAGCAATCCATCCGCGAAGGCCGCAATGTCGCCGCCGCCTTCCACGATGTCGGCCTCTTTCCGCCGCTGGTCGTGCGCATGTTGCGCGTCGGCGAAAACACCGGCGGCCTGGACAAGGCCCTGCTCAATGTCAGCTATTTCTACACCCGCGACGTCAAGGAATCGGTCGGCAAGGCCCAGGCGCTGATCGAGCCGATGCTGACGCTTTTCATGGGCGCGCTGCTCGGCTGGATTATGCTGTCGGTGATCGGCCCCATTTACGACGTCATCAGCAAGATTCCCTTGTGACCGCCCGCCGCCTGTTTTATCTCAACACACATCGCCTGACCGCCTACCGCTGGCAAGGCGGGCGCCTGCACGCCGAGGTCTCGTTCGCCAATGGCGAGGAAGGCTTGGCCGCCTTTCAGGATTACCTGGGCATCCACCGCCACAGCGAATTCACCTTGCTCGCCAACATCGCCGAGGAAGGCCATGTTCTCGAAACCATCCCCTTCCTGCAGGGCGCCGACCGCCAGGCATTGATCACCCGCAAGATCGGTCAGCACTTCATGGGTACGCCGCTCGCCGCCGCCTTCTCCCTCGGCTACGAAAAAACCCGGCGCAAGAATGAGAAACTGCTGCTTTCGGCACTGACCAACCCGGCCCATTTCGAGCCCTGGCTGCAGCGCATCGGCGAAGCCGAAGCGCCGCTCGCCGGCATCTACACGGTGGCCCAGCTGGGTGGGGGGCTGCTGCAGAAACTCGGCAACAAGGACAAGCGCTGCATCCTGCTCAGCATGCAGGACCACTCGATTCGGGAGAGCTACCTGGTCGATGGCCAGACGCTGTTCTCGCGCATGGCCCCGATCAGCGACAGCAGCATCGCCGGCATCGCCAGCAGCTTTGCCGCTGAGGCCAGCAAGCTGCAGCAGTACCTGATCGGCCAGCGCCTGATCGGCCGCGACGAGAGCCTGCCGGTCTTCATCTTCGCCCATCCGACGGCCATCCCGGCCATCGAGAAAGTCTGCCCGGATCACGGCAAACTCAATTTCGCCATCATCGACAGCCACCAGGCGGCCGCCAAACTCGGCCTGAAAACGCCACCCGAAGATAACCGTTGCGACCTGCTATTCCTGCATTTGCTGGCCACCAACCCGCCGCGCCTGCAGTTCGCCAGCCCCGCCCACCGCCATGACTACCGTCTCGCCCAGCTGCGCCGGGGCATCATCGCCAGCGGCCTGATCATCTTCCTCGGCGGCCTGCTCTTCGCCGCCCGCGAGAGCTACGTCGCCTGGTCGCTGGCCAATGAAACCCGACAGCTGCTGGCCAGCCAGCAGGAATTCGACGCCCGTTACGGCGAAGTCTCGGACCGCTTCCCGCAACTCGGCATCGACAAGGACACCCTGCGCCGACTGACCGATCGCTACGCCGAACTCAGCCGCCAGCAACGCCTGCCCGAACACACGCTGCTGCGTCTCAGCCGCGCCCTCGATCAGGTGCCGGCAGTGACCCTGAGCAGCCTCGAATGGCAGATCGGCCGCAACCCGGCTGACCAGCAGGACAGCGAGGAAATCACCATCGTCCGCGGCAGCATCGATCCCGATTCCACGGCGAGCATCCGCCAGGTGCTGGCCCTCTTTGAAACCTTTACCGACCTGTTGCGTATCGACCCCGACAACCGGGTACGCATCCTGCAGCCGCCCTACGACATGGAGTCGGAACGCACCCTGCGGGGCGGTGACGAAGACGCCAGTAACCGGAAACCGCGTGCCTTCGCCATCGAAATCACCCGGACGGTGACGCCATGACCTTCTCCGCCCGCGATCTCGGCAAACTGCAATGGCCGCTGCTCGGCGCCCTGCTGATGATCGTCCTGGCCATTCTGCCGGTTACCTGGAGCAGCAATCAGGTCATCGGCGCGCGTAGCGAACGTGACGATGCCCAACGCCGCCAGACCAGTTCCGAACAGCGCCTGCTCAAGGTACGCACCGAAGAGCAGGAACTCAGGGAGCGCGCAGCCCTCTATCAGCGGATGCAGCAGACCGGCATCACCGGCAACGAGCAACGGCTCGAATGGACCGAACTGATCGAGGAGATCCGGCAGCAGATGCGCATTCCCGGCATCAATTACGAATTCGGCATCCGCAAGCCGCTGGACGACGGCGGCGCCCCCGAGCAAGGCTACTTCGCCAGCCCGATGCGCATCCAGATGCGCCTGCTGCACGAGGAAGACCTGCTCAACTTCCTGCGCCGCCTGCAGCAGGAAGCCAAGGCGCTGGTCCTCATCCGCAGTTGCACGCTGTCGCCCCTCCCCCCTCCTCCTGTCGGCAGCACCGACCTGGCCCAGCTCAACGGCGAATGCGAGCTGCGCTGGATCACCGTTCGCCCAGCGGTCAGCCAGCCATGAGAAAACCACTCCTCATCCTCGCCCTGCTGGCCGCCATCCCGCCCGCCGCCATTGGCGAAGGCGAGCCCCTCGGCCGCCTGTTCCTCACCCCGCAACAGCGCCAGGAGCTCAACCGGCAGCGCCTGCAGGACCCCGCCAGCGGCCAGCGCAGCAGCCTCACCGTCAACGGCGAAGTACGCAGCTCCAGCGGCAAACGGACACGCTGGATCAACGGCCAGGCCGACTGGCAGAACACAGCACAGACCCCGGCGCTACCGATCGGCGACAGCGTCGACCCGATCACCGGCGAACGCCAGCCGTTGCTTGGCGATGGCCATATCCAGCGCACGCCCCGCCAACCATGATCGGTGACCGGCGCTCGCAGCAGGGCATCATTCTCATCGGCCTGATTCTGATCCTGGTGATCGCTGCCGGTGCGACCTACCTGCAGCAGGCCAACCGCTCCAACACCACGGCCGTCGAGCGCGAGGCGAAAACCACGGCCGCACTCTTGGCAGCCCGCGACGCACTTCTCGCCAGAGCCATTCTTGACGACAATCGGCCAGGTAGTTTGCGCTGCCCAGCTCTTGATGACAGCGGCAACTCGCCATTTGCCACCCCTTGCCCGAGTTATGCCGGCCGCTTCCCCTGGCGTACCGTCGACTCGACTGACTTTCGCGACTCATCCGGAACAGCGCTTTGGTATGTTCTGGCGCCAGATTTCCGAGATGGAAGCACCCCCATCAACAGCAGTGCCTCTACCGCAACACTGAGCCTCAATGGGCAGCCCGACATCATCGCTCTTATCATCGCTCCCGGCGGTGCGTTAGCTGGGCAGAACCGGCCTAGTAACAATATTGCTGATTATCTCGATGATCTGGACGCCAATCCGGCAACAAGCAACCGCGACGGTAATGAACAGTTCTTCTCCGGCACCGGCAGTAATTCATTCAATGACCGGATCATCGCCATCACCAAGACGGCATGGCGGGATGCGGTGGCCAAACGCGTTCTCGGCGAAATACGCTATGCCGTCGCGGCCGTTGGCGGTTCTTTGCCAGAGGCTGACACGAATAATGACGGAATGCCCGATTCTGCTGACATCGGCGCTTTCCCCTACAAGTTTGGAGATTACGCTTCGAAGGCGTCAACTACTTGGCAAGGAGAACCTTGGCATAAGAGTCTGGAGCAGAACGGATGGTTTCCCTTGGTCACCTACGATCGACTTAACCGCACACTTTTGCTCGACGGGCATACAGTGACACTGCCATGACCCCACTCGCTTCTCGAGCCCAGCCTCGCTCCATTCGCGCCAGCGGCTTCTCTCTCGTCGAGATGGCCATAGTTCTGGTCATCTTTGCCCTGCTTGCTGGCGGACTGATGATGACCCTGACCACCCAGCAAGAGATTCTGCGTCTGAGCGAAGCTCGCCGGCAGCTGGCTGACATCCGAGAGGCATTGCTCGGTTATGCGGTGATAAACGGCCGCCTTCCCAGCCCCGCTGACCCAAGCATCGCCAGTGGCTCGGCTAATGCGGGGATTGCGGCTACTACGCTTACGTCAGGCGTCTTGCCGTGGGCAACGCTAGGCTTGCCGGAGACGGACCCATGGGGTCAGCGTTTCACTTATAGAGTCAGCGCCAACTTCGTCACCCCATTCACCATCGCGAGTGTTGGCAACATCGACATTACCGACGGTGCCGTCATGATTGCCGAAGACCAGCCAGCCATCGTCATCTCCCACGGCCGCAACGGCCTCGGCGGTTACCGGTCGACAGGCCTCCAAGTCGCCGGTGCACTCGGCGACGAGTTGGAAAATGCCGACGCCGACCTCACCTTCGTCAGCCGCACGCAAGGCGCCAATTTTGACGACGAGGCCACCTGGGTGCCGCTACCCATCCTGATGAGCCGGATGATCGCCGCCGGTCGCCTGCCCTAGGCGAAATCGCTTCGGCCGTCGGTTGACCTGTGCTGGCGCCACTGCCACACTGAATCACGCAGTCGCCATGACGATGCCCTGATTCCGTGAGCCAGCCAAACTTCCATTTTTCCCTGCGCGATGCCGGTATTGATCCGGACGACGATGCCGAGACCCGGCTGAAAAAATCCTTGCTGATTTTTGCCACCGGCCTGGTCTGCCTGGGGTCCATGCTCTGGCTTTTCCTTTACGGCCAGCTGGGACCGCAGTTTTCCGCTACCGAGCCATTCATCTTCCAGATCCTGCTCGTCGGCAATCTGCTGTATTTCTTTCACAGCCGGAACTTCAATTTCTTCCGTCATTCGCAACTGGCGCTCCTGCTCTTTGCCCCCTTCGCCGTCCAGTGGGGCATCGGCAACTTCATCACGGCCAGCGGCACCAGCCTGTGGGGGCTGCTGGCGCCGATCGGCGCCATCCTGTTCATCGGACCGCGCGAATCGATCGCCTGGTTCGTCGCCTACATTTTCCTCACCGCGCTTTCCGGCTTCTTCGACTATTACCTGGCCGACAGCCTGGCCAGCAAGGGACCGAAGATCGCCACCGAAACGACCGTCTTCTTCTTTGCCCTCAATTTCGCCGCCATCTCGACCATCGTCTATCTGCTGCTACGCTACGCGGTCATCGAACGCGCCCGTGCCCAGACCGAACTGGAAGCCACCCACCAGAAGTTGCAGGAAGAACAGGAGCGCTCCGAACGGCTGCTGCTCAACATCCTGCCCGGCCCCATCGCCGAGCGCCTGAAGCGTGACAAGCAGACCATCGCCGACGGCTTCGCCGATGTTTCGGTGATGTTCGTCGACATCGTCAATTTCACCCGCATCGCCGAAGGCATGACGCCGCAGCAGGTCTTCGCCATGCTCAACCGCATCTTCTCCTCCTTCGACGAACTGGCGGAGCAGTACGGCGTCGAGAAGATCAAGACCATCGGCGACGCCTACATGGTGGCCGGCGGCCTGAACAACGAGCAAAGCAACTATTCGCGGGCCATCGCCGAGCTGGCCATCGCCATGCGCGACCTGCTGCACCGCGACTTCGTCGTCAACGACATGCATCTCGACGTGCGCATCGGCATTGGCACCGGCCCCATCGTTGCCGGCGTCGTCGGCAAGAAAAAGTTCATCTACGACCTGTGGGGCGACACGGTCAACCTGGCCAGCCGAATCACCAGCGAAGGGGTGCCGGGGATGATCCAGGTGGATGAAACGACTTGGCAGCGCCTGGCCAAAGACTTCATTTTCGAGGCGCCGCAGACTATTTACCTGAAGGGCAAGGGCAACACCGTGGTCCATCGGCTGAGCGGCCCACGGACGGATACGCCGGCCGTTGAAGTCAGCCGGGAGCTGACAGCCTGAAGGCCACCCGGCCCGGCCGGTTCTCGCTCAATTCGAGCCGGTAGCCAGCCGCTGCCGCCTGGCGGGCGGCATGGTAAAGGCCGATACCCAGACCATCCTCGGAATTCACCGGCTCGCGCAGGATGGCCGCGGCCAGTGCCGGCGCCAGCGGCTCGCCATCGTCGCTGACCGACAGCACGCCATCGCCTAGCTGGACCATGATCGCCAGCCCAGGTTGGCGCAGGCGCTTGGCCAAAGCATTCTGCAGCAGATTCTCGGCAACGCTGTCGTACAGGTTGCCGGGCAGGAACAAGCCGCTGCCAGCCTGCCCCTGCCAGTCGATGCCGCTGTCCGCGTAGCGGCCGCGCAGGCGTCGCCACCACTCGTCCGCCGCCATTGATTCGCCGCGCTCGATCAGCGGTGTCTGCAGCTTTTCCAGGGTCGCCTTGAGGCGTTCTGTGATCAGCGGCAGCTGCTTCCCGAGCAGGCCAGCCAGCTCCACCGGATCGCCCGGCTGGCCGGCCGCATAGCAAAGCCCCTGCATGGATTGCAGCAGGTTCTTGACGTCGTGTGTCACCCGCGAGCCAGTTTCGTACACCGCCTGCAAATAGCCCATCCGCTGCAGTTCACGCGCCTGCCGTTTGACCAGATAGAACTCCGCGGTCAGACGCAACAGCCATTCGACATGCCAACGCACTGAAGGTGATGGCGGCGTACGGAAATAGACGGTCAGGACCAACGCCTCGGCCCGGTGCTCGTGGACATGCGCTGTCCGTTCACCCGACTGGCCGCTGCTGTCAGCGGCCTCCCAGGAAACACCGACGACCCAGGGCATGGCCTGCAGGCGGGCCATCACTGCCGCCAGGAAGGCCGCCGGCTCGCGCTCCCGCTCGTTTTCCTCACTCAGATGGACCAGCCACTGTTCGAGCGGCATGCCCACCGACAGCAGATAACGGGACACCGCCGAACTGACGCCGGAAAATCCGCCGCGCGGATTCCACGACCAGGCGACTAGGAGCAGGGCACCGGCCATGGTCATCGAGGTCATGAACAAGGCCTGCACGTAGCCGACCCCGCCGACCAGCATGTAGGCCAGGGCGCCGAGAACGAAAACGGCCAGCACAAGGAAGACCAGCATGCCGTAGAACAGGTCGAAGGCATCGCCCGCCCGACGCTGCGGCGCCCGCGCCGGAAAGACCAGGAGTAGCGGCAGCAACAGCGGCATCAGCCGGGCAAAGGCCTCACGCGGCAGCGGATCAAGCACCACCTTGGGCGAAATTTCCGGCAACACGCCAAAAACCGTGACGCTGACGACATAGCCAAAAGCCAGCAGATAACCGATACGTTCGCCGCGCCGCTCGGTCCACATCACTCGGCCGCCGATCGCCGCGGCCAGGGCGCCGCACCAGATGAGCAACAGCCACGGCCCGAGTATCCAGGTCGAACCAAGAACAACGAGGAACAGGACAGCGCCCTGGCGCGGGCTGATCCGCCGCTCGCCAGCGACGAAGGGCTGCCAGATCAGGAAGAGACCGATAGCGGCCACCCAGAGCAGGTGCACCGCCGGATTGCTCCAGCCACCGAAGGCCAACACATGCAGCATCAGCAGGTGCCCGGCGAGCAGGAGATGCGACCAGTCGGCCAGGCGCGCCGCCAGCTTCTGCTTGTAGGTGGCGTCCATTATTGAAACAGACTGTCCATTTTTCGACACTTAACGATCAAAACCGGAAAGAATCTGCCAAAACCTTGCCTGTTTCCGCGGGCATGTATTTTGCAGAGATGTTTGCAGAACAACTGAATCGGAGCATGCCATGAAAAGCCATCAAAAAGGCTTCACCCTCGTCGAAATCGCCATCGNNCTTCAGTACGCCGCCAAGCAGCAGGCCGATGATGACCAGTACGATGGCGATTTCAAAAAGGCTTCACCCTCGTCGAAATCGCCATCGTGCTGGTCATCATCGGCCTGCTACTCGGCGGCGTGCTGAAGGGACAGGAACTGATCAACAGCGCCAAGGTGAAGAATCTGGCGAATGATTTCAAGAATGCCCCATTGGCCATCTATGGATATCAGGATCGTTTCCGCGCCGTACCAGGAGATGACCTTCGCGCCGATGTGAATCTTCCGGACGGTACCGCATCGGATAAAGGAAACGGAAATGGTCGCATCGATGGCGAATGGAATTCCCAAACCGCCACCGATGAATCCGCAAAATATTGGCGAGCCGTTCGCCTAACCAATTTTTTGGCCGGACCGACCGACATGAGCCAAACAGAGTACTACCCCATCAACGTTGAAGGTGGCCGGATTGGCATTACCGGTGCGATCGTTTCTCAAATACCTATAACAGGCATGACAGGCACCTACGTTTTTTGCTCTAGCGGCATTTTGGGGAAATTTGCGCGCCAGCTTGACGCCACCCTGGACGATAACAACACAACTACAGGATCGCTTCGCGTGCGAGCCTTGGTGACCGGCGGAACGGTCGCATCACCGGCAGCGGCAATTGCATCAACCACCAGCGACTTTGACACAACAGGCTATACCGTTTGCATGACATTCTGATCGCAAACCGCCTCGTTGAAAGGCCCGCCTCCGCGGGCCTTTCGTATTTGGAGCATCCCTTTTTCTATTAGCCATACTGTTGCCAGTGAATCAGCGCTGCAAAAACCGCTGCTCCGCCACGGCCACCGCTTCCGGCGTGCCGAGCACGACGATGACGTCACTTTCTTCCAGACGCGTTTCAGGGGCCGGTTCGACGGCCCGGATGCCACGCCGGCGGATGGCGCTGACCTCGCAGCCGAAACTCTCCACAGCCAGTTCCGCCAGCGTCCGGCCAATCGCCGCGGCGCCCGGTGCCAGCCAGATGGAGTGCAGGCGCGGCTGGTGACTGTCGTCTTCCTCACGATCGCTGACCCCGCGATAGAAGCCGCGCAACAGTCGATAGCGCTGCGAGCGCGTCTGGCGGATACGCTTCAACACCCGGTTGATCGGCACGCCGACCAGAACCAGGGCGTGGGACGCCAGCATCAGACTGGCCTCCAGCGTTTCCGGCACGACCTCGGCGGCGCCGGCCTGGGCCAGCCTGGCCATGTCGCGCTCGTCGGCGGTGCGAACGACCACCGGCAGATCGGGGCGCAGGGACTGGACGTGGTGCAGCACCTTTTCCGCCAGCGGCGTATCGCTCATGGTGACGATGACGACGCTGGCGCGCATCAGGCCGGCCGCGACCAGCGCTTCCTTGCGCCCGGCATCGCCGAAAACGACGCTCTCGCCACCGGCCGCCGCCTCGCGGACACGGTCGGGATCCAGATCGAGGGCGATGTAGTTGATTCCTTCCTGGCCGAGGAAGCGGGCGAGATACTGGCCGTTACGGCCGAAGCCGCAAAGAATCGCGTGCTTTTCCGTACCCATTGACTGGGCGGCAATCTGCGTCAGATGCATCGAACGTGTCAGCCATTCACTGGCGACGAAGCGCATCACGAGTTTCTCGCTGTACTGGACGATGAAAGGCGCGATCAGCATGGAGAGGACCAGCGAGGTCAGCACCACCTGCTCGACCTCTTTCGGCATGTGGGCGATTTCACCGAGCAGGACAAAGCCGAACTCACCACCTGCGCATAGCCACAGCGCCGAGCGGATGGCGTTGCCGGGCGAGGTGCCGAGGCGCCAGGAAAGCAGGCCGACAATGGCGGCCTTGCTCAACAGCAGGGTCGACAGCAGCAACAGCACCTGCCACCAGAGGCCGATCAGGATGTGCATATCGAGCTTGACGCCAATGGTGACGAAGAACAGCCCCATCAGCACGTCGCGGAAAGGTTTGATGTCCTCCTCCACCTGCAGGCGGTATTCCGTCTCCGAGATCAGCATGCCGGNNCGCCCAGCGCCAGCGACAGGCCGGCCATCTGCGTCAGCGTGGCCAGGCCGAGGGTGATCAGCAGCACGTTGAGGACGAACACCTCGGAGGACTTGGCGCGGGCGACGAAATGAAACCACTTGCGCATCAGCTTCTGGCCGAATACGAGGATCACCGCCAGCACCACCACCGCCTTGAGCAGGGCGACAGCGAGCAACATGGCAAGTTTTTCCGGCGGCTGGGTCAGTGAGGGGATAATGACCAGCAGCGGCACCACGGCCAGATCCTGGAACAGCAGCACACCCATGATTTCCCGGCCGTGCGCCGTATTGAGCTGCATGCGCTCGGTCAGCAGCTTGGTCAGCACGGCGGTGGAGGACATGGCGAGAACGCCACCGAGGGCGATGCCCAGTTGCCAGCCAATGCCCAGCGCCATGACCAGGATGGCGACCAGCAGCATGGTCAGGACGACCTGCAGCAAGCCGAGCCCGAAAACGATGCGCTTCATCGCGTAAAGCTTGGGTAGCGAGAACTCGAGACCGATCGAGAACATCAGGAAGACGACGCCGAACTCCGCCAGATACTCGGCGCTGTGGATGTCCGACATCAGGTTCAGCGCATGTGGCCCGATGATGCTGCCGACCGCCAGATAGCCAAGTACCGGCGGCAAATTGAAGCGCCGGAAAATGACCACGGCCATCACCGATGCGCCTAGCAGTAGAAGGACGAGGGATAGTGCGCTCAAGGGCCGTTTCGCGATTCAGGTATACTCCGGCCATCATAACCGCTGCCCCCCCATGAACCCAAGTCCCAAGGCCCACCACCACTCGCCGGAACGCGCTCAGGAACTGGGTCGCCAGACGCTGGCCATCGAAGCGGCCGCAGTGGCGGCCCTCGCCGAACGGCTCAATGGCGAATTCGCCCGCGCCGTGGATTTGATCCTGGCCAGTCGCGGCCGCCTGATCGTCAGCGGCATGGGCAAATCCGGCCACATCGCCCGCAAGATTGCGGCAACCATGGCCAGCACCGGCACCCCGGCCTACTTCGTTCATCCGGCCGAGGCCAGCCATGGCGACCTCGGCATGATTACCCGCGAAGACGTCCTGCTCGCGCTCTCCAATTCCGGGGAGTCGGAGGAACTGTTGCGCATCGTGCCACTGATCAAGCGCCAGGGTGCCCGCCTGATCGCCATGACCGGCGTACCAACCTCGACCCTGGCGCGCGAAGCCGATGTGCACCTTGACGCCGGCGTTGCCCAGGAAGCCTGCCCACATAACCTGGCACCGACCGCCAGCACCACCGCTGCGCTCGCCCTCGGCGACGCCCTCGCCGTCGCCCTGCTCGATGCCCGCGGCTTCGGCCCCGAGGATTTCGCTCGCTCGCACCCCGGCGGCTCGCTCGGTCGCCGCCTGCTCACCCATGTCGCCGACGTCATGCGGCCTGCTGACCGCGTACCCGCCGTCGCCCCCGACACCGACATCACCGATGCCGTCGTCGCCATGTCGCGCGGTGGCCTCGGCCTCGTTGCCGTGGTGGACGGTGACCAGCGGCCGCTCGGCATCTTCACCGACGGCGACCTGCGACGTGCCTTCGAAAAACGCATCGACCTGCGCCAGGGCAACATCGATTCGGTCATGCACGCAGCGCCGCGCACCATTTCCGCCAACCGCCTGGCCGTCGAAGCTGTCGAAATGATGGAACGCCTGCGCATCAATGCCCTGCTTGTCTGCGACGACGAAGGCCGCCTGGCCGGCGCTCTCAACATGCATGACCTGTTCACCGCCAAGGTCATCTGATGAACGCCATCGCCAGCATCCCGGCATTCGATCAGCCATGAAAAACTGGCAAGGCCAACTTTTTCCGATCATCCTGGTCGCACTGCTGGCCGGACTCAGCTTCTGGCTGCAAAGTGCCATCAATATTGAAGAGTCGCGACGCGACGGCAAGCTGCGTCATGACCCCGATGCCATCGTCGACAACTTCACGGTGCGCCGGTTTGATGCCAACGGCCAAGTCAAATATCGGCTCAGCGCCCCCTCCCTGGTCCATTACCCGGACGACGACTCCTCCGAACTGAAGTCGCCAACATTGATCAGCTTCCGCCGTGACGCATCACCAGTCACCTTCACGTCACTCAACGCCAAAGTCAGCTCCGGCGGCGAAACGGTCTTTCTTTGGGACGATGTCCGCGTCTCGCGTGCCGCCACCGCTGACCGCCCGGAAATGCTGGCGACAATGCCCGACCTCACCGTTGAACCGGACCTCGGCACCGGCTTCACCGACAGCCCGGTAGAAATCACCATGGGCCAGTCCTGGCTGAAGGGCACCGGTGCCAGAATCGACAACAACACCGCCACCTTCGTCCTGCAATCCCAGGTTACGGGCCTTTACGTGCGCCCGGAGAAGACACCATGAACCTTCGTCTCGCCCCCCTCCTCGCCGTCCTGCTCGTCTCGCTGCCGGCCTTCGCCGAACGGGCCGACCGCGACAAGCCGATGCATCTTGAGGCCAATCGCATCTCCATCGATGACGCCAAGAAAATCCAGATCCTCGAAGGTGATGTCGTGATCACCAAAGGCACGCTGGTCCTCAAGGCCGACCGCATCGTCGTCACCGAAGACCAGTACGGTTTCCAGAAAGGCACGGCCTTCGGTGGCAAGGGCGGCCTGGCGCGCTTCCGCCAGAAGCGCGAGGGACGCGACGACTTCATGGAAGGCGAAGCCGAGCGCATCGAATACAACAGTAACAGCGAGGTGGCCGAACTGTTCCACCGCGCCTGGGTGCAGAGCGGCGAGGATCAGATTCGCGGCGACTACATCTGGTACGACGCCATCAGCGAAAAGTACCTGGTCACCGCCGGCGAAAATCGAGATCCGAAGGCCCCGCCGGCCCGTGTCCGCGCTGTCATTCAGCCGAAAAACACCAGCAGCCAGCCGGAAACGCCGACGCGACGCGGCGAACAACTGGAGCTCAAAGGGGCCGCTGGCTTGAACGCACCGAATGCACGGGAGTAGTGCATTCGCCCCGCTTGCCGCCCTCAGCAGAGGGCAACAAGCCGATGATTTTCAAAGAAATTCACTATCTTTGTGCACCGCACAAAATATTTGTTGACAATGCAACAATCACTCCTATAATTGAGTCCATGGTGCAGTGCAACAACGCTTGAAAGTGGCGCTGCAACGGTTTGAAAACTTTTGCCAAGCCCTTTTTATCTAGGAGATTCCCATGAGCTTCACGACCCCTGAGCAATTCGCTTCCGCCAACAAGGCCACCGTTGATTCCCTGCTGTCCGTTGCCAATGCCGCCCTGGCTTCCGCCGAGCGCATCGCCGCCCTGAACCTGAACACCGCCCGTTCGGTCCTGGAAGACTCCGTCTCCGGCACCAAGGCCCTGCTCGGCGCCAAGGATGTTCAGGAAGCCCTGTCCATCCAGGCTTCCCTGGCCCAGCCGAACGTCGAGAAGGCCGTTGCCTACTCGCGCAGCGTCTACGAAATCTCCGCTCAAGCTCAGGAAGAGCTGTCGAAGACCATCGAAGCCCAATTCGGCGGCTTCCAGAAGCAAGTTGCCGACCTGCTGGACAAGGCTGCCAAGTCTGCCCCGGCCGGTTCTGACGTCGCCGTTGCCGCCGTCAAGAGCGCCATCGCCGCCGCCAACTCCGCT
>DDWF01000190.1 GCA_002345845.1 Betaproteobacteria bacterium UBA2293
GCTGCTCGTAGATCTCCTTGAGCATAAAGTGGCGATAGCCCCCCTTCTCCGCCATCGCCGGACTCCAGGTAATGGTCTTGGCGGCGCGTTCGACCGGGGTGCCGTCGAGGCGGCTCATCTTCATCCCCGCTTCGCTGAAGACGACCATCTCGCCATCTTCGAGAAAGATCATCTGCCGGGTATGGGACAGAATCGCCGGGATGTCAGAAGCGACAAAGTACTCGCCATCACCGAGGCCGACGACCAGGGGGGAGCCGACCTTGGCGGCAATCAGGAGATCCGGTTCCTGCTCACAAAGGATGGCGACGGAAAAGGCGCCGCGCAGCTCGGTAAAGGCCGCCCGCACCGCGACCTCAAAAGAACCCCGGGTTTTATAGCGCTCTTCGATGAGGTGGGCGATGACCTCGGTATCGGTCTCGGAAAGGAACGTATGCCCGCATCCCTGCAGCATCCCTTTGAGTTGCAGGTAATTTTCGATGATACCGTTGTGGACGACGACGATGCCGCCGGCGTAGTGGGGATGAGCATTGGTCTCGGAAGGGCGGCCGTGCGTTGCCCAGCGGGTATGACCGATGCCGCGATTGCCGTTGGCCGGCGCGGCCTGGAGAACAGCTTCGAGATTGATCAACTTCCCTTCGGCGCGGCGAATTTCGATCCTGCCGCCATTGACGAGGGTGGCAATTCCTGCCGAGTCGTAGCCACGGTATTCGAGACGACGCAAGCCGTCGATAATGATGGGGGTGGCATTCTGCTGGCCGATATAACCGACTATTCCGCACATAGAGAATCCTTTGGTGAGACGTGACGGGTGACTGGTGACGCGTGACGGGTAACAACGTCGATGTTGTCACCCGTTACGCGTTACGCGTCACTGTTTCTTCTGCTTCGCTCGCTTCTTCGCCGCCCAGCCCTCGATCACCTTCTGCTCGCAGCGGGAAAGAGCGAGGGCATCGGCGGGGACATCCTTGGTGATCGTCGAACCGGCGGCGATGAGGCTGCCGCGGCCGATCGTCACCGGCGCAATAAACTGGGTATCGCTGCCGACAAAGACATCGTCGCCGATCGTCGTCTGGAATTTGTTGACCCCGTCGTAGTTGCAGGTGATGGTGCCGGCGCCAACATTGACGCGCTGGCCGATCTCGGCGTCGCCGATGTAGGCCAGGTGGTTGGCCTTGGACTGGGCGCCGATGCTGCTCTTCTTGACCTCGACGAAATTGCCGATGTGCACCTCCGGGCCGAGTTCGGTGCCGGGGCGCAGACGGGCGTAGGGACCGAGCACGCCGTCCGGACCGATGATTGCGTCCTCGAAGTGACAGAAGGCGGCGATCCGGGTGCCGGCGCCGACCTTGACGTTCTTCAGCACGCAGTAGGGACCGATGTCGACGGCATCGCCGAGGTCGACCTTGCCTTCGAAGACGCAGCCGACGTCGATGGCGACATCACGGCCGTGAGTCAGTTCGCCGCGGATGTCGATACGTGCCGGATCGGCCAGGCGGACGCCGGCCACGAGCAGGGAATCGGCGATGTTGCGCTGATGCTGGCGCTCCAGTTCGGCCAGTTGCACCTTGCTATTGACGCCGAGCACCTCCCATTCACCCTCCGGCTGCGCCGTGCGTACCGGCAGGCCTTCGGCCACTGCCAGGGCGACGATATCGGTCAGGTAGTACTCGCCCTGGGCGTTGTCGTTCTTCAGCTTGCCCAGCCAGTCGGCGAGGCGCGCCGTCGGCATAACCATGATGCCGGTGTTGATCTCGCCGATGGTCTTTTCGGCATCGCTGGCGTCCTTCTGCTCGACGATGCGTTGCACCTGGCCGGCGGCATCGCGGACGATACGGCCGTAGCCGGATGGATCGGCAAGGTCGACGGTGAGGATGGCCAGACCGTCCTTGCCGGCCTGCAAGAGGCGCTTCAGCGTCGCCGCCGTGGTCAGCGGCACGTCGCCGTAGAGGACCAGGGTCTGCGCCGCCGGGCCGAGCTCCGGCAGGGCCTGGGCGACGGCATGGCCGGTGCCCAGTTGCTGCGCCTGTTCGGCCCAGGCGATGTCAGGGGCGGCCAGCGTCGCCTTGACGGCGTCGCCGCCGTGGCCGTAGACGACGATCAGCTTTTCCGGGGCCAGCGTCCGGGCGGTATCGATGACATGCTGGGCCAGCGCCTTGCCGGCGACCGGATGCAGCACCTTGGGCAAATTGGAATGCATGCGCTTGCCCTGGCCGGCAGCGAGGATGACGATATTCATGGGTTCTGGATTTTCAGTCTGGTGCCGGCGCGATGCCGGCAGGATTCATGCGGATTTTTTCTCTTCCTGGCCGCTCAGAATTTCGCCGAGCAGGCTCCTGCCCCGCGCCGAAACGGCCCAGTGCAGGACATTCTTGTCATTGATGCGGGTTTCGATGACGCCCATGGACTTCATCACCGTCAGCCGCTGACTGACGAAGTCGCGGGCCTGGCCGGTGCGCTCGCAGATGGCGGCGAGGTTGCCGTAGACGAAGCTTTCCTCGGCCAGCGCGCGGAGGATCTCGACATCGTTGTAGGACAGCACTTCGCGCGGCTCCGGCTCGACCACGGCCGGCACCGCCGGCTCAACGCGCACGGCGGCGGCAGCGATTTCCTCGCGTTTCTGCTGCTTCAACTGGACGACTTCGCGCTTGACCTGATCGAGTTGGCCGAGCAGGCGCTGGGCGACGTTCTCCATCAGGCGCCGCGAGGCGACGACGTAGATCAGGCAGAAGCCGGCGAAGGCGAAGAAATCGACCGGCTTGGTGCGCGCTCCTTCGAGCAGGGTGCTGGAAATCATGTTGAGGAACAGCGGCACGGTCAGCGCGGCGACGACGCCGAGCAGTGGATACTTCAGCCAGTCCTTGCGCCCCGGCTCGCTCTGGCGGTCGGCCAGAAAATAATTGGCCGTTCCGCCAAGAATGCCGGTGACCAGCATGATGGCCAGGATCAGCAGCATGTGGATATCGACGCCTCCGGCGGGCGTGGTGACCTGGAAAGCGGTTTGCAATTCAGCCGACATATGAGTTCCCCCTTGTGCCCGCCATTCTCACACGATTGCCGCGGGCTGTCGAAGCGGGAACGCCGGCTGGCGGATCAGCCGGCCGAATGCTTGCGGCGCTCCGTCTTGCGCTCGGCGAGCAAGGTCCATTCGCCGTCCTGTCGCTGATGTTCGAGGCGGACATTGAAACCCCACAGGCTGGCCATGTGCTCGAGCACCGTCAGGCTGGCCGGGGACAACGGCCGGCGCTGATGGGCGAAGTGGCGCAGGGTCAGCGAGCGATCACCGCGCAGGTCCACGTTCCACACCTGAATGTTGGGGTCGCTGCTGCCCAGGTTGTACTGCTCGGCCAGGTTGCGACGCAGCGCCCGGTAACCCGGCTCATCATGGATGGCATCAACCTTCAGCTTGGCCTGGCGGTCGTCGTCGAGGACCGAGAACAGCCGGAATTCACGCATCAGCCGCGGCGACAGGTACTGGGCGATGAAGCTTTCATCCTTGAAATTGCGCATGGCGAAGTCGAAGGTCTCACGCCAGTCGGCGCCAGCGATGTCGGGGAACCACTCGCGGTCCTCGGCATCCGGCCGCTCGCAGATGCGGCGAATGTCCTGCCACATGGCGAAGCCGAGGGCGTAGGGATTGATGCCGGAATACCACTTGCTGGAGTACGGCGGCTGGTAGACGACATTGGTGTGCGACTGCAGGAATTCGAGCATGAAGCCGTCGTCGACCCTGCCTTCGTCGTACAGCGTGTTGAGCAATGTGTAGTGCCAGAAACAGGCCCAGCCCTCGTTCATCACCTGGGTCTGCCGCTGCGGGTAGAAATACTGGCCGATCTTGCGCGTGATGCGGACGATCTCGCGCTGCCAGGGTTCGAGCAGCGGCGCATTTTTCTCGACGAAATACAGCAGGTTTTCTTCCGGCTCTTCGGGGAAGCGCTTTTCCTCGGCTTCGGCGAACGGTGCATCGTGGCGCGGCAGGGTTCGCCACAGGTCGTTGACCTGTGCCTGCAGGTAGGCCTCGCGTTCGCGCTGGCGGGTCTTTTCCTTTTCCAGCGACAGCGGTGGCGAACGCTTGTAGCGATCGACGCCGAGATTGGACAGGGCGTGACAGGCGTCGATCAGCTGTTCGACGGCATCGACGCCGTGCCGTTCCTCGCATTCGGCGATGTAGTTCCGGGCGAAGACCAGGTAGTCGACGATGGCATCGGCGCTGGTCCACTGCTTGAACATGTGGTTGCCCTTGAAGAAGGAGTTGTGTCCATAGGCGGCATGGGCGATGACCAGGGCCTGCATGGTCAGCGTGTTTTCCTCCATCAGGTAGGCAATGCACGGGTCGGAATTGATGACGATCTCGTAGGCCAGGCCCATCTGGCCACGTTTGTAGCGGTTCTCGGTTTCCAGGAAGTGTTTGCCGAAGGACCAGTGGTGGTAATAGACCGGCATGCCAATGGCGGCATAGGCATCCATCATCTGCTCGGCGGTGATGACCTCCAGTTGGTGACGGTAGCAATCGAGTCCGTACTGCTTGGCGACACGGCCAATTTCGTCGTCGTAACGGGCGATGGCTTCGAGCGTCCAGTCGGAACCTTCGGCGATCAGGCGGGATTTCTTCTTGCTCATACCAGACGCTTCCGGAACAGTTCGCGGAACACCGGGTAGATGTCGCTGACCTCGGCGATGTGCTGCATGGCAAAAACCCCGGCATGGCTGGCGGTCAGCCGCTCGTACTCGTGCCACAGGTTCTGCGGCTCGCCGTCGGTGATCTCGATGTAGGCGTAGTACTGCACCAGCGGCAGGATCGAATCGGCCAGCAGTTCACGGCACTGCGGCGAATCGTCGTTCCAGTTGTCGCCATCGGATGCCTGGGCGCAGTAGATGTTCCAGAGGCTGCTGGCGTAGCGCGCACTGATCACCTGGTGCATCAGCTTCAGGGCGCTGGAGACGATGGTGCCGCCGGTCTCGCGCGAGTGGAAGAAATCGTCCTCGTCGACTTCCTCGGCCACGGTGTGGTGACGGATGAAAACCACTTCGATGTGCTCGTAATTGCGGTTGAGAAACAGGTAGAGCAGCATGAAGAAGCGCTTGGCCATCTGCTTGCGGTTCTCGTCCATCGAGCCGGAAACGTCCATCACGCAGAACATCACCGCCTGCGTGGACGGCTCGGGAATGCGGATGCGGTTGCTGTAGCGCAGGTCGAACGGGTCGATGAAGGGAATCGCCTCGTGCCTTGCCTTGAGGACAGCGATCTCGCGCTGCAGGCGCTCGACCTCGGCGGCATCGGCCGGCATCTCGTCGAGTGCCCCTTCCAGATCGGCCTGCAGGGCGCGCAAGCGGGTGGCATAGGGGCCGCCGACGGCCACCCGGCGCCCGGCGGCACCGCGCATGGTGCGCACCAGGTTGATGTTGGTCGGCACGCCGCTCTGCGTGTAGCCGGCGCGCACCCGCTTGTACTCGTCGATACGGGCCAGCTGGCGCTTGACCAGGTTGGGCAGGGCCAGTTCGTCGAAGAAGATGTCGAGAAATTCATCGCGGGTCAGGGTAAAGACGAAATCGTCCAGTCCCTCGCCGTCCGGGCTGGCCTGACCGCTGCCCTGGCCCTGGTTGCCCGACGGCGGACGGTCCATCTGGTCGCCGCTCTGGAAGCGGTCATTGCCCGGATGCACCGATTCACGCACGCCGCCTTTACCGTGACGGAATTGCGGCTCGCTGATGTCCTGGCCGGGAATGCCGATCTTCTCGCCGCTTTCCAGGTCGCGAATACCGCGCTTGGCGATGGCGTCGGCCACCGCCTTGCGAATCTGCCCCTTGAAGCGGCGGATGAAACGGCTGCGGTTGACCGAACTCTTGTTCCTGCTGTCCTGCCGCCGGTCGACGATGCGTACCGTCATGTGGCCTCCCTGTTCAGGATCGAGGTTCGCGTGATCCGCGCGCCCCTAGCCTGCGCTCAAGAACTCTTCCTGACCCGCAAATACCATTCGCAGAGCAAGCGTACCTGTTTCTCCGTGTAGCCCTTGGTGATCATGCGTTCGACAAAGTCCTGATGCTTCTTCTGTTCGTCGGCGCTGGCCTTGGTGTTGAAGGAAATCACCGGCAGCAACTCTTCAGTGTTGGAGAACATCTTCTTCTCGATCACCGCCCGCAGCTTCTCGTAGGAGGTCCACGCCGGGTTCTTGCCGTCGTGCTTGGCGCGGGCGCGCAGCACGAAATTGACCACCTCGTTGCGGAAGTCCTTCGGGTTGCTGATGCCGGCCGGTTTCTCGATTTTCTCCAGCTCGTCGTTCAAGGCGCCGCGGTCGAGCATCTCGCCGGTGTTCGGGTCGCGGAATTCCTGATCCTGGATCCAGAAATCGGCGTAGGTGACATAGCGGTCGAAGATGTTCTGGCCGTATTCCGAGTAGCTTTCCAGGTAGGCGGTCTGGATTTCCTTGCCGATGAACTCGGCGTAGCGCGGGCTGAGGAATTCCTTGAGGAAGCGCATGTAGCGGTCTTCGACTTCCGGCGGGAACTGCTCCTGCTCGATCTGCTGTTCCAGCACATACATCAGATGCACCGGATTGGCCGCCACCTCGCGGTGGTCGAAGTTGAACACCTTGGACAGGATCTTGAAGGCGAAGCGCGTCGACAACCCGTTCATGCCCTCGTCGACACCGGCGAAGTCGCGGTACTCCTGGTAGCTCTTGGCCTTGGGGTCGGTGTCCTTGAGATTCTCGCCGTCGTACACCCGCATCTTGCTGTAGATGCTGGAGTTTTCCGGCTCTTTCAGCCGCGACAGCGTCGAGAACTGGGCCATCATGCGCAGCGTATCCGGCGCACAGGGGGCCTGAGACAGCGACGAGTTGGCCATCAGCTTCTCGTAGATGTGCATTTCGTCGGTGACGCGCAGGCAGTACGGCACCTTGACGATGTAGATGCGGTCGAGGAAGGCCTCGTTGTTGCGGTTGTTCTTGAAGGTCAGCCATTCGGCCTCGTTGGAATGGGCGAGCACCATGCCGTCGAAGGGGATGGCGCCGAAACCTTCGGTGCCCTTGTAGTTCTGCTCCTGGGTCGCCGTCAGCAAGGGGTGCAGCACCTTGATCGGCGCCTTGAACATCTCGACGAATTCGAGCACGCCGCGGTTGGCCAGGCACAGGCCGCCGGAATAGGAATAGGCGTCCGGGTCGTTCTGCGAATAGGTTTCCAGCTTGCGGATGTCGATCTTGCCGACCAGCGACGAGATGTCCTGGTTGTTCTCGTCGCCCGGTTCGGTCTTCGACACGGCGATCTGCGACAGCACCGACGGGTGCAGCTTGACCACCCGGAAGCGGGCGATATCGCCACCGAATTCCTGCAGGCGCTTGACCGCCCACGGACTCATGATGGTGCCGAGATAGCGGCGCGGAATGCCGTAGTCCTCCTCGAGGATCGGCCCGTCTTCCAGAACGTTGAACAGGCCGAGCGGCGATTCATGTACCGGCGAGCCCTTGATCGCATAGAAGGGGACTTTCTCGATCAGGTATTTCAGGCGTTCGGCCAGCGATGACTTGCCGCCGCCGACCGGGCCGAGCAGATAGAGAATCTGCTTCTTCTCTTCCAGCCCCTGCGCCGCGTGGCGGAAGTAGGAGACGATGTGCTCGATCACCTCCTCCATGCCGTAGAACTCGCGGAAGGCTGGGTAGAGCCGCAACATCTTGTTGGCGAAGATGCGCGACAGGCGCGGATCGCTGCGCGTATCGACCAGTTCCGGTTCGCCGATGGCCAGCAGCATGCGTTCGGCGACGCTGGCGTAGGCCGTCTTGTCGGTCTTGCAGAGTTCCAGATATTCCTGGACTGACAATTCCTCTTCCTGGAGCGCTTCGTAGCGGCTCTGGTAGCGGGCGAAAATCGACATGGCTGCCTCCTTGAATTGACTCCGACTACTCGGCGGTACTCCCTTTTCTTTCCCGGCGACTCACTCGGCCGCCTGTCTGCTTCAGGCCACCAGACGCGGGCGGCCGCTAAAGTTCTGCAATACCCCGGCGATGCGCTCGAGGCCCCATTCCAGTTCTTCTTCGCTGATCACCAGCGGCGGCGCCAGACGCAGCACCGTGCCGTGGGTATCCCGGGTCAGCACCCCGTTCTCCAGCAAGGCCAGAACCACCTCTGCGGCATCGACCCGTTGCGGATCCAGCTCGACACCGGCGAACAGGCCACGACCGCGAACCGCCTTGATGATCGGCATGCCCTCTGCCACTTGGTTCAGCCGGGCGAGTAAAAGTTCGCCGAGGCGGCGTGAATTTTCGATCAGGTCCTCTTCCTCGAGCACGTCGAGAGCGGACAGCGCGACGGCGGCGGCCAGCGGATTGCCACCAAAGGTCGAGCCATGATCACCCGGCGTGAACACACGCATCACCCGGTCATCGGCGAGAAAGGCGGAAACCGGCAGCAGACCACCGCCGAGCGCCTTGCCGAGGATCACCCCATCGGGTCGAACCGGCTCGTGCTGACAGGCCAGCAACTTGCCGGTGCGGCCAAGGCCGGTCTGCACTTCGTCGACAATGAACAACACCTCATGCCGCCGGCAGATCGCCGCGCAAGCTGTCAGATAGCCATTCGGTGGCAGCAGGATGCCGCCCTCACCCTGGATCGGCTCGACCAGGAAGGCGGCGGTATGCGGTGTGATGGCCGCGGCCAGCGCCCCGGCATCGCCGTAGGGCACGGTTTTCAGGCCGGGCAGGAAGGGACCGAAGCCGTCGCGGTACTGGGCTTCGGTCGACAGGCCGATGATGGCGAGCGAGCGGCCATGGAAATTGCCGGCGCAGGCGATGATCTCGGCCTTGCCCTCGGGTACCCCCTTGACCTTGTAAGCCCACTTGCGCGCCGCCTTGAGCGCTGTCTCGACAGCCTCCAGACCGGTATTGACCGGCAACACCCGCTCGTAGCCGGTGAGCAGCGACAGGCGCCGCAGCAACAGGGGCAGGCGGTCATTGGAAAAGGCCCGCGAGGTGACCGCCAGACGCCCGGCCTGATCGATCAGTGTCGCCAGCAGGCGCGGATGGCCGTGGCCGAAGCTGGTCGCTGAATAGGCGGCCATCATATCGAGATAGCGGCGGCCGGCGACATCGGTCAGCCAGCAGCCATGACCTTCGCTGAGGACCACCGGCAATGGCGCGTAATTGCGCGCGCCGAAGCCGGCTTCCCAGCGCTGCAGCGTCGCCGCATCGGGCGCCGAGGCGGCGTCGAGCAATTCGAGCACCAGCCGGGCGGTGCGGCCGTCGGGATCGGCCAGCGGATTGTATTCGGCGATTTCCAGGGCGACGCAGTCACGTTCGCGCAGGATACCGCGCAGTCCCGGCAGCAGCTCCTCCGGCAACAGGCCGTCGGCCACCGGCGTCGACACGCCCGGTGCCGGCAGCGGATCAAGGGCATCGAGATCGAGGCTGACGCCCCACGGGCCATTGCCGACCAGTCGGCGCGCTTCGGCCAGCACCTCTTCGATGCCGCGCGCTTCGATTTCTGCCATGCCGTACCAGCGCACGCCGAGTTCGCCAAGACAGGCCACTTCTGCCGGCTCGTAGCTGCGCACGCCAATGACCACGGTCCGCGCTGGATCGAGTGGCGGGCCGGGGATCTCTGCCAGTTGCGGATCACCCAGGCCAAACAAGGCGGCCAACGGCATGCCATGAGCGTTACCGGAGGGACTGCTGGCCGGCGTATGGGCATCGAGATGGGCGTCGATCCAGATCAATCCGGGCGCTTCGCCCAGCGCCCGACCGACACCACGCCAAGTGCCGGCCGCCATCGCATGGTCGCCACCGATGACCAGGGGCCGTTCGCCGGCGCGCAGCGCCGCCTCGGCAGCATCGGCAACGTTGGCGAGCAGATGGCCAAGGGCACCGCTCGACAGTTCGGGATGCAGCATTACCGGCCACGTCGCTGCCAGGCCGTTGTGGGCGATCACGGAACAGAGGCCGGCCCGGCGCAGGGCATCGGGGCCACTATCGCAGCCGGGAGCGGGTGCGCCGAGCGCACTGGCCACACCGATGCAGCGCACCGCGGGATTGAGCGAGATGAGTCTGCGCATGCCGAGTCCCCTTTCCTTCCGCAGGAGAACCGCCCTGTTGCCTGTTGGACTACGTTTCAGCCTCCAGGTTCGAGGCATTCGGCATGTTTCTTCGCATCATGAAAAAAGCCCCGCCGGCTTTCGCCGGTCGGGGCTTTCGGGAACGGCGGCGACTTAACGCGGCAGGACCGTCGACCCCATCAGGAAGGCATCGACTTCGCGGGCGGCCTGACGACCCTCACGGATTGCCCAGACCACCAGCGATTGGCCACGACGGACATCCCCAGCAGCATAGACCTTGTCGACATTGGTCTTGTAGCAGCCAACGCCGTCAGTGGTCGCCTTGGCGTTCTGACGCGCATCCTTTTCGACGCCGAAGGCATCAAGCAGACCGCCGACCGGATTGGTGAAGCCCATGGCCAGGAAGGCGGCATCGCACGGCAGTTCGAATTCCGAACCGGCGATCTCGCTCATCTTGCCGTCCTTCCACTCCAGACGAACGGCCTTCAGCGCCTTGACGTTGCCCTTGCCATCATCGACGAAGCCCTTGGTGGCGACGGCGAAATCGCGGGAGCAGCCTTCGTCGTGCGACGACGAGGTACGCAGTTTGTACGGCCAGTACGGCCAGGTCAGCGCCTTGTTTTCCTCTTCCGGCGGCATCGGCATCAGTTCGAACTGGGTCACCGAGGCAGCGCCGTGGCGATTGGAAGTGCCGACGCAGTCGGAGCCGGTATCGCCGCCACCGATGACGATGACGTGCTTGCCCTTGACGTTGATCGGATTCTTCTTGCCTTGCTGGACTTCCTTGTTCTGCGGAATGAGGAATTCCAGGGCGGCGTAGATGCCCTTCAGTTCGCGGCCCGGCACCGGCAGGTCGCGCGGCACTTCCGAACCGGCGGCGAGGATCACCGCATCGAAATCCTTCTTCAGCTGTTCGGCCGAGACGAAATCGGTGGCATCGTTGTTGATGCCGGCCGGCACCTTCTTGTCACCGATCACGACCTTCGTGCGGAACGTCACACCTTCGGCCTCCATCTGGGCAACGCGGCGATCGACAACGGTTTTTTCCATCTTGAAGTCGGGAATGCCATAAGCCAGCAGGCCGCCGAGACGGTCGCTCTTTTCGAACACCGTCACCTCGTGACCGACGCGCGCCAACTGCTGGGCAGCGGCCAGACCGGCCGGGCCGGAACCGACGATGGCGACCTTCTTGCCGGTCTTCGACTTCGGCGGCTGCGGCACCACCCAACCCATGTCCCAGCCCTTGTCGATGATGAAGTGCTCGATCGACTTGATGCCCACCGGCGCGGCGTTGATGCCGAGCGTGCAGGCGGCTTCACAGGGCGCCGGACAGATGCGGCCGGTGAAGTCGGGGAAGTTGTTGGTCGAGTGCAGCACTTCCAGGGCCTGCTTCCAGTTGCCGCGGTAAACCAGATCATTCCAGTCGGGAATGATGTTGTTCACCGGACAACCGTTATTGCAGAACGGAATACCACAGTCCATGCAGCGCGCGCCCTGAACCTTGGCGTCCTCATCGGACAGCGTGTGGACGAATTCCTTGTAGTGCTTCAGGCGGCTTTCCACCGGCTCGTAAGCCTCGGACAGGCGTTCGAACTCCATGAAACCAGTCGGCTTGCCCATTATGCGGCCTCCTTCTGCGCAGCAGCGGCCATCTCGGTGAGGGCGCGCTTGTATTCGTGCGGATAGACTTTGACGAACTTCTCGCGGCTAGCATCCCAGTTGGCGAGAAGCTTCCTGGCGGTCTGGCTGCCGGTGTATTCGACATGACGGGTGATCAGCTCCTTGAGCTGGGTCTCGTCGGCCAGACCGAGGTGCAGCGGCTCGCCGGCAGCGTGACGGCTGGCCGGCAGCACCTTCTCCAGGGCCACCTGGGCCAGGTTGCAGCGCTGCTTGAAGCTGCCGTCCTCGTCCAGCACGTAGGCGATACCGCCCGACATGCCGGCAGCGAAGTTGCGCCCGGTATCACCGAGGACAACCACGGTGCCGCCAGTCATGTATTCGCAGCCATGGTCACCGACCCCTTCGACGACCGCCGTGCCACCGGAATTGCGGACGCAGAAGCGCTCGCCACCGACGCCGGCGAAGAAGGATTCACCCTCGGTCGCGCCGTACATCACGGTGTTGCCACAGATGATGTTGTGCTGGGTATCGCCGCGGAAATCCGGGCTCGGCTTGATGATGATGCGACCGCCCGACAGACCCTTGCCGACGTAGTCATTGCCTTCGCCGGTCAGTTCCAGCGTCACGCCACGGGCCAGGAAGGCGCCGAAGGCCTGGCCGGCGGTGCCGGTCAGCTTGACATGGATGGTGTCGTCCGGCAGGCCGGCATGACCGTAGCGACGGGCAACCTCGCCCGAGAGCATGGTGCCGCAGGTGCGATTGACGTTGATGATCTTGGTCTCGATCTGGACCTTGGTTCCCTTCTCCAGTGCCGGCTTGGCCTGCTCGATCAGCTTGTGATCGAGCGCCTTTTCCAGACCATGGTCCTGGATTTCGGTGTGGCGACGCGGCACCTCGGCCGGCACCGCCGGCTGATAGAAGATCTTCGAGAAATCGAGACCCTTGGCCTTCCAGTGCTCGATGCCGGCGCGCATGTCGAGCAGGTCGGCCCGGCCGACCAGATCATCGAACTTGCGGATGCCGAGCTGAGCCATGATCTCGCGCACTTCCTCGGCAACGAAGAAGAAGTAGTTCACGACATGCTCCGGCTGGCCGGTGAAGCGCTTGCGCAGCTCCGGATCCTGGGTGGCAACGCCGACCGGGCAGGTGTTGAGGTGGCACTTGCGCATCATGATGCAGCCGCCAACGACCAGCGGCGCGGTGGCGAAGCCGAATTCGTCAGCCCCCAGCAGGGCGCCGACAACAACGTCGCGACCAGTCTTCATCTGACCATCGACCTGCACGCGGATACGGCTACGCAGGCGGTTGAGCACCAGCGTCTGCTGGGTTTCGGACAGACCGAGTTCCCACGGTGTGCCGGCATGCTTGATCGACGATTGCGGCGAAGCGCCGGTACCACCGTCGAAACCAGCAATCACCACGTGATCGGCCTTGGCCTTGGCGACGCCGGCGGCAACGGTGCCGACGCCGACTTCGGAGACCAGCTTGACCGAGATGGAGGCGCGGTCATTGGCGTTCTTCAGGTCATGGATCAGTTGTGCCAGATCCTCGATCGAGTAGATGTCGTGGTGCGGCG
>DDWF01000192.1 GCA_002345845.1 Betaproteobacteria bacterium UBA2293
CGCAAGGAAACCCAGGTCGAAATCGCCATGACCGAGCAGTTCAAGCTCGGCGTCCAGCCACCGATCCGCCAGTCCGGCGACCTCGCCGGCACCCCCGGGGTGACGCTGGAAGGCCCCTACGGCAGCACCACCATCGAGCGCGGCGTCATCTGCGCCCAGCGCCACATCCACATGGCGCCGGAGGATGCGCTGCGCTTCCGCGTACGCGACAACTACGTCGTCCGGGTGCGCGTCGAAGGCGAGCGTGAACTGATCTTCGGCGATGTCGTCGTCCGCGTGAACCCGGCCTTCCGCCTGGCCATGCACATCGATACCGATGAAGGCAACGCCGGCAACATCCGTACCGGCATGCTCGGCTACATCGAGGAAATCCAGAGCCGCCACTGACCGGCAAACCGGCCAGCGCTCAAGCGCCGTTCCGCCGGGCCAAGCTGGCCGGATAAAGGCGACCGAGAATGGCGTCGAGACTATCCTGCAGCGACTTGGCGAGCGCCTGGCGCGGCGCTTCGCCTGACGATACCGTAGCGCATTCCTGCCAGATCGGCGCCAGGCCTGCCGCCGCCTGTTCCATCTGGCGCGCCACTTCGCCCGGCCAGTGCGGCGGATTTTCCGCCCGCCGCCACTCGCCGCGACCACGACCGAAATGGGCCACCGCCAGGTAGAGCAGCAGCGCTTCGCCATAGAAGCGGTTGAGCGCCTCCTCGTTCCAGCGGGCCGCCGCCCCTTCCTTGCCGGTGATGATGTTGTAGCCACGGGCCACGCCGGCGCCACCGAGGGCGCCGAGAATGGCCCCGACCAAGGCGCCGCTGCCCAGGGTCAGGCCACCGGCCATGAGATCGGCGGACAGGCCGGACAGGGCGCCGGCGAGGACACCACCGACGACGGCCGCACCTTCGCTACTGGCCGCCCCCTCAATGCGCGAAGCTTCGGCCAGACGATCGAGCAGCAACTGGCTGGCCCGGCCCTTCAGACCGTGGATGGCAATCAGCTCGTCGGTCAGCCCGCGCAGGCCAGCCGAAGCGCGCCCGGCAAGCGCTTCCATTGCCCGCTGGCGAACGGCCTCGGCTTCCCCGCCGGTCATGCCGACAGTCTGCCGGATTTTTCCCCATAGCCCGGTTTCGCCAATTGCCTCGCTATCGCCAGCCAGGCTGGTCAGATAGCCGGCGATGGCCTGCAGCGAACGCTGGTAAGCATCCAGCCGGCGCGCCTGCCAGGCGGTCAGCAAATCGGCAAACAACGCCTGGCGCTGATCGTCGATAGTCCCCGCAACAGCCTGCATCAAGGTCAGCTCCTGCACCCAGCAGCGGGCGAAGGCATCCATCGCCAGGACTTCCCGGACCAACGGATGACGCGCCATATGCGCCTGCCAGACGGCGCGTTCAGCCGCTTCCTGGGCAGCCGGCCGCGGTTCGCCGACCTGGTTGAGGAGGACGATGACCGGTTTGCCGATCCAGGCCAGGATTTCCATTTCGGCATCGACGTAGGCGGCGTCGGCCGGGTTCTCGGCGACATTGACCAGATAGAGGACGACATCCGATTCATCGCGGACGTTCTTGATGACCTGCTGACCGGCCCACAGCGGCCGGTTCAGCCAGCGATCGACGACCTCGCCGAGAAACCAGCCGATCGGGTTGCCGCGCTGCCGCAGCCGCTGCGCCAGCCGCATGCTGTCGCCAAAACCCGGGGTATCCCAGAGCAGTAACGCCCGCCCGTCGGCCAGCTCGATCAGCGGATGCACTTCCGGCTCGGCGGTGACGTGCGCCTGGTCGCGCACTTCGCCGATGTCGCGGCCGAGCAGCGTCCGCGCCAGGGTCGTCTTGCCGATATTGGTATGGGAAACGAGACTGAGCTGGATGTGGGTGTCGCTACGACTCATGCGCCCCCCCCCGTCCGGCCTTCATCGAGGCAGGCCTCGAGCTGGCGGCGCAACTCGCCCACCTCGACATGGCCGAGATCAAGCAGGAGATACGCCACCGACTGCTCCTTGAGGAAATCCGCCCACAGCTCGCGCCGCTCCGCCAGCCGCCCCGGGTCGCCGGCAAAGCGCTGGCCAAAGGCCGCTTCATCGACGAGCACGATCAGACGCCGCGAAGTTGCCGCCACGATTTGCCGGATCAGGGCGCCGTGGTGCTCGGCTTCCGGCGTCGCCGCCAGACTGCAGATCAGCAGGTCGAGCGTGATGTCGGCGCCGACCGGCAACTGCGGCTTCTCCTCCTCGCCGAAGGCCAGACTGGCCGCCAGCAACATCTCACTTTGCGGGCCGAAGAGTTCGCGCGCCACCTGTTGCAGTTTCAGTGCCGCCTGCGGCGTCAGGCTGGTGCTGTACGGCAGGACGGCAATGCGCGCCGCCTCGTTGCCGAAACGGGCGAGCAGGCGCTGGAAATAGGGTTCCTTGAGATCGAGCGGAAAATGCCGTTCCAGCCAGCCCTGGCGCCAGCCGGCAAACAGCGCCAGGAGGAGACGGGGCAGGATGACGAGCAGGGCCAGCAGGCCGGCAATACGATGAATCCACGGCGCCGCGTCGACGCCGGCGGAATCGGGAAAGCGCATGGCGGCCAGCGTCGCCACATCGGGCACGGCCGGTGCCAGGAAAGCCGGAACGGCGGCGAACAGCATGTTCAGCAGCGCGTGCAGTTGGCTGGCGTCGAGAAAGGTGCTCTCCCAGCCCGCCAGATAGGCATTGACCAAGCCGCGAAAGTACAGCGAGGCGATGACGCCGATGGCACAGGCAGCGGCGGCCAGGTGCATGAAGCGGGCGACGCGGGCGCCGGCCAGCGGCAGCGAGGCATGCGCCCAGGACTGCAGGAAGCTGGCGGCAACGCCCTGCCCGGCGAGCGGCTCGCCAACAGCCCCCCGACTGATCCCGGCGATCCATCCGGCCAGCCGGGAAACCGCCGGCCGTCCCCGGAACAGCCGCAAGACAAGGCGCCCCAGCAGCCCGACGTAGATGACGAGATTCCACAGCAGCAAACCGAGGATGGGCAGCGCCAGCAGGTTGATGCGTTTTTCCGGGCCGATCTGGTCGATCAGGATGCCGGCGATCAGCGCGCCGACGACCAGCAACCAGCCCAACCAGGGCCGGGCGACACTTTTCGTCAGCAGACGGCGGAACTCCGGACGCCGTTCGACCAGGCGCCCGGCGGCCAGATCGGCGCGGGTGGCGATGAATTTCCCGGCCGCCGCCGCGGTGCCGACCACATGCGCCGCAGCCTGGCTCGCCCAGCGCCCGTCTTCGCTGGTCCAGAACGCCTGTTCGCCGGCGCTCTCCACCGCCTTGACGAAATGTATGGTCTTCGCTGCGCTTTCTTTCATTTGCCGATTGCCCACCTGCCTTCGCTCGCTGGCACAACGTTGGCCAGGACGTGCGTTTCATGCTATCAGCTTTTTTCGGCAGCCAGCCAGAACGGCGGAATCAGCCAGCCGGCAAGCCGGCAATCGCCGCGCAGGCAGCAGCGAGCGCGGCGGCCAGCGGTGGCAGGTCGGCCGTGATTTCGGCAGCGCTGGCGCCGGCGCGGATGCGGTCGTTCATGATCGTCGCCTGTTCGTACACAGCGCCCAGACAGATCGCCCCCGAGGCGCCCTTGAGGCCGTGCACCAGACGTTCGGCAGCCACCATGTCACCGCTCGCCAGCAGTGAGCGCAGCGTGTCCGCATCGTGTACGTGTCCATCGCGGAAGATGTGCAGCAGGCGGGCGAGGCGCTGCGCATTGCCGCGCGTGATGGCCAGCGCTGCCGCCATGTCGAGGCCGGGAATCGGCGGCAAGCCATCAGCACTCGCAGGCGCCTCCCCGACCATCGGCGAGGCCGCCGCCGACGACGCTGGAACGGGGCTGGCCGTGGCCCCGGGCAGCCAGGCATTGAGGCAGGCGTAGAGCGCTTCCGGCTCCACCGGCTTGGCGACAAAATCATTCATTCCGGCCGCCAGGCAGGCATCGCGGTCTTCGGGAAAAGCGTTGGCGGTCATCGCCAGGATCGGCAGCTGACGCCACTCGGCCCGGGCACGAATGCGCCGGGTCGCCCCGAGGCCATCGAGGACCGGCATCTGCATGTCCATCAGCACCAGATCGAACTCCTCCTGCGCCAGCATCTGCAAGCCCACTTCGCCGTTGTCGGCGACCGTCACCCGCAGCCCGACCGACTCAAGCAGGTCACGCGCCACTTCCTGATTCACCCGATTATCTTCGCAGATCAGGATGCGCCGGCCGGCATGCCGGCTGCGCAACTGGCTTTCGGCATTCATCCACGCCTCCGTCGATGCCCTGGCCGCCTCGGGCAGTTGGAGACTGCGGCCGAAGCGGCCGGTAAACCAGAAGACGCTGCCTTCCCCCGGCTGGCTGCTGACACCCGCTTCACCGCCCATCAGGCGGGCCAGGTGACGGGTGATGGCGAGGCCCAGACCGGTGCCGCCGAAATGGCGGGTGGTCGAGTTGTCCGCCTGTTCGAAAGCATTGAACAGGCGGTCGATGGTTTCGCCGGCAATGCCGATGCCGGTATCGGCAACCTCGAAGCGCAGCACGATCTGCTCTCCGTCATCCACGGTACGCAGGCAGCGCAGGATGATGGAACCGCGCTCGGTGAACTTGAAGGCATTGCTCAGATAGTTGAGCAGAGCCTGGCTGAGGCGGGTCGGGTCGCCGACGAGGTTGAGGTCGATTTCCGCCGGCAACTCCAGGCGCAGTTCCAGCCCCTTGGCTTCGGCGCGCTCCCTGACCGTCGCCCCGAGTTTCTGCAGCAAGGGCAGCAGGGCGAAGTCGATCGCCTCCAGCTTGACCTTGCCGGCCTCCACCTTGGACAGGTCGAGGACATCGTTGATCAGCACCAGCAGGTGATCGGCCGATTCGCGAATACGGGTCAGGCGCTCCTGCTGGTCGGCATCCAGGGAAGTGCGCTGGAGCATGTGTGTGAGGCCGACGATGGCATTCATCGGCGTCCTGATCTCGTGGCTCATGTTGGCCAGGAACAGGCTCTTGGCCCGATTGGCGATCTCGGCAGCATCCTTGGTCGCTGCCAGCTCGGCAGTGCGCCGGTCGACCAGCTCCTCGAGGTGATGGCGGTACTGCATCAGTTCCTCGGCCGTCCGCTTCTGATCTTCGAGGATACTCAACAGGATCAGCCGCGACTGCTCCGCCTCGGCCAGCAACTGGCGCGTCTCCGCCTGGGCGGCCGCCTTTTCCTGCTCGGCATCGACGCGTTCGGTCACATTGCGCGCCAGGATCATGAAATGGCGTGGATTTTCGTCACCCGGCTTGAGCGTCGTCGACAACTCGAACCACTGGTCGCCGCCGGCCACCGGCAGCAGCATCGTCTGCCCCCGCGAACGCCCACGGTCGCTGGCCTCACGCAGGGCAGTCCGGACGGCAGTCACCGCCTCCGCCGGCAACTCCTCGTCCACCCGACGACCGAGCAGGGCCTCGCGCGGCACCAGCAATTCATCGTCGGCATTGCTCCACAACTCCTTGAACAGGCCGCTTTCATCGACCTCGAAGAGCAGATCGGGAATCGCATGCAAGGTTGCCTCGCGCTCGTTGCTGAGCGTCCGCAGCCGATCGCGCTCGGCGTTCAGCTCGCGGGTACGGCTGGCCACCTGGCGGCGCAGCAGGAGGTTCCAGACGAACAGCAGCAGGACGACAACAGCAATCGCCAGGGCGCCGTAGAGAAGCGGCAAACCGTACTGCCAGCCGGGAGCGACAGCCAGCCACTTGTTGTGCAGCTCGGCGTACTCGGCCTCGCTGATCGCTGCGAAACCGCGCTCGACCAGGGCCAGTGTCGCCTCGTCACCCCGGTGTACCGCCCGATGGAACTCGCCGGAATACAAGGTCATGGCCTCGCGAAATTCGTTCTGGCTGCCGGCACGGGCTAGCAGGAAATTGGCCGGCGGCCGGTCCATGCAGAAAATACGCAGATCGCCGGCAACGGCCGCGCCAACCATGACCTCGTAGCTGGGATAACGGTCAATGCGGCCGACACCTTGTTCCAGCAAGCGATCGCCGCAGGCATCACCGTCCTTGATGCCGACCGAAAAGCCCTTCAGCGTCTGCACGCTATCGATGCCGAGAATAGTGCTATGAACGAAGATGGGCACCGCCAGCTCGGCATAGGGAGCAGTGAACAGCATGCGCTGGCGACGCTCCGGTGTGGCAAAAATGGTGTCGATGACATCAGCCTCGCCCTCGGCGAAGCGGCGCATGGCCAGAGCCCAGTCGGCAGCCTGCAATTCGGCCGTGATGCCGGTACGCTGCGACCACAGCGCCCAGACATCGACCAGATAGCCCTTGAGTACGCCGTCAGCATCGCGGAAGACGTAAGGCGGATAGTTGTCGTCGAGGGCGACGACCAGTGACCCTGGCGCCCGTCCTTCGGCGGCCGAACAGGCCAGCGCGAAAGTCAGGCCAAGCAAGGCGAGCCAGCGCTTCATGCCGCCCCCTCCGGATCAGCAACGCTGCCGTAGCGCGGGGCCTCGCCGAGGCGGGCAAGCAGTTGGTTAACCTCCTGCTTGAGTTCGAGCACCCGACCCTCGCGGCCGAGGGTGAGCTGCTGCCAGCGGCGCAACTCCTCGATCGATTTGCGCAGCCGTGCATCCCGCTGCTCGCTTTCGATGGCAACGGCCGCCAGGGCACCAGCCACCTCGACATGGCGCCGGAGATTCGCTGGCACCTCGCTCCGCGGGGCTGACCAATAGACGGCAAAGGTACCCAGCACCTCGCCGGTCGCCGCCAGAATCGGCGATGACCAGCAGGCGGCAAGCCCGTGATGCAGGGCGAGGTCCTTGTAATCGACCCATAGGGGATCGCTGGCGATGTCGCCGACGAAGACTGTTTCCTTACGCCAGGCCGCCGTCCCGCAGGAGCCGGCCTGCGGGCCGATGGCCGCCCCTTCGATGGCGGCATTGAAGTCAGCAGGCAGGCTGGGGGCGAGGCCGACGGTCAGCCGCCGGCCAGTTTCGTCGAGAAGCAGGATTGAACAATGGCAGCCAGGCTCCTGGCCTTCGATTTCAGCACAGATCCGGGTCAGCACCTCGGTCAAAGGCGCCGCGCTGGAAATGCGCTGCAGGATGGCATTGCCGAATTCGAGCAGCTCATGTTCGCGATGGCGACCGGTGACATCGACGGTGACGCCGGCCGTACGCAACGGCGAACCATCGGCGGCGCGCTCGATCACCCGGCCGCGGGTACTGATCCACATCACGTTGCTGTCGCCGCAACTTTCCCGATAATCCACCGAGAACGACTCGTCACGGCCCTCGATCACCGCGTTGAAAGCCCTGGTCACCCGCTCGCGGTCAGCCGGCTCGATGCGCGCCAACACAGCCTCGACGGATTCCATAAGCAGTTCGTCCGGCAGGCCCATCAGTCGGTTCAGTGCGGTCGTCCGGATCACCATCCGCTGGCGGTGGTCGTACTCCCAGGTGCCGACACCCGTCGCTTCGAGCAGAAACGCCAGGCGGTCGGCCAGCTTGTTGCGGCTTTCGTCGAGCAGCACCGCCCCCAGGCGCTCGAACATGCGATGCTGACTGAGGACGCCGACCATGCGCCCCTGGGCATTGACCACGACGATATGGCGCAAGCCGGTGGCATCCATGCGCGCCGCGGCTTCGGCCACCGAGACATCGACGAGGATCGTCTGCAGGCCGCCGCTCATTACGTCGCCCAGACGAATTGCCGACGGGTCGACGTGCCTGGCCAGCAAGCGCGGGATGTCGCGTTCGGTAAGAATGCCCTCGGCAATGCCGTCGCAACCGACCACGACATGATCCAGATGCCCGGAGCGCATGTATTCGAGAGCCACCTGCAGCGGCTGGCCGGCCGACAGCATGACGCCGCCCTGATCCATGACGGCATCGAGGCTCTTGATGGCGGCGAAGAAGTCATTGCCCAGGTGATGGCGGAAATCCGTTTCCGTCGCCACGCCACACAAGCAACCATCGACGTCCACCAGCACCAGGTGGCGAATGGCGCGATTGGCCATGAGCAATTGCGCTGAGGCGAAATCGAGGTCGCCGGGCGCCGTCATCACTGGCTGGCTCATCACATCACCGACGACCAAGCCGGCGCCGATCCCGTCGCAGAGCATGCGCACCAGATCGCGTTCCGTCAGGATGCCGAGGGGGCGCTGATCGGCAACGATGATCAGCGACGAGACACGATGCAAGGAGAACAGCGCCACCGCTTCGCTCAGCGGGGTTTCCGGGGCAACGGAAAATACCGAGGCACTGGCGATATCGCGAAGACGGAGCGTGGACAGGGGAGTCATAAGTAGCCTGGCAAATGGACGGTCAACACGGTTCGCCATACAGCCATGACAATATGACACCGTCCGCGGCAGTGTACTCTTTTGCCGCCACTGCCATAAGCCTGCGGCCTCGCCCGTACCGAAACTGGCCGGCTGCGAATTGCACGGTCGCCTGCTGGCGGAATATACCAAGGCCCAGCATGCTGTAAACGTGGCCGGATGACAGGGGGGTTTCCGGGGTTTTCCCGGAGTTGACCGTGGCCGGAGCAGGACGGGATACTGCGGCAAAACCATCAGGCGCTAGCGGCAAGAGACCTTGCCAGGAAACCAGAAACGCCCCGGAGACATGTCGATTCGTTCCCTGCACCCACCGCTCCCCGGCGGCCCCACGCAAACCGCCTCGCCCGGCCCGGGCAATCGCGGCATTCGTACCCGACTGGCGCTGCTGGCGCTGTTCGGCGTGCTCTTCCTGCTGCTCTGGTGGTGGGAGTCGTCGCTGGTCATTCGCGGCGGCCTGGCCCTGTTCATCCTCGCCGGCGGCTACGTCGTCCAGGCGCAGTTGCGCAAGCTGTGGGCCGTGCAGCGCGCCTACAGCCTGGCCATGGAGGCGGCCCACGATGGTTTCTGGGCCTGGGACCCGGTCAGCAAGCGCCTCGATGTCGGCGCCCGACTGCTGGAAATTCTCGGCTACCGCGACAATTTCCTGCCCGACACCCATGCCTGGCTGGAGCTGGTGCATCCGGAAGATCGCGCCCATTACAACCGGACGGTCGCCGAGCACCTGAAGGGGCACAGTCCTTATTTCTATTGCGAATACCGCGTCCGCGCCAGCAACGGTCAGTATCTGTGGATCGCCTCGCGCGGTATTGCGGTGCGCGACCGAAATGGGGTCGCCTATCAGATGGCCGGCTCGGTCACCGACATCACCGAACGCAAGCTGCACGACGACGAAGTCGCCTTCATGGCCAAGCATGACCCGCTGACCGGCCTGCCCAACCGTTTCCTGCTCGCCGAGAAACTGGGCGAGGCACTGCAGCAGGCGGCCGCGCGGCACGAACATGTCGCCCTGCTGTTCATCGACCTCGACCGCTTCAAGGACATCAACGATTCACTCGGTCACCGTCTCGGCGACCGCCTGTTGCAGGACGTCGCCGGGCGCCTGCGCGGTGCCCTCGGCAAGCAGGACACGCTGGTCCGCCAGGGTGGCGACGAATTCATCGTGCTGCTGACCGGCATTGCCGATGGCCAGGTGGCGGAAGCCCGTGCCCGCCTGTTCCTCGAGCACCTGAACCAGCCTTTCATCACCGACGGCAACCAGTTGCACGTCGGCGCCAGCATTGGCCTAAGCCTCTACCCTGACGACGCCGCCGATGCCGAGCAGTTGCTGCGCGATGCCGACACAGCGATGTACGTGGCCAAACGCCAGGGCGGCGGCCAGGTCGCCCGGCACACACCGCAGATGAAGGAGCGTGTGCAGCAACGCGCCTCCATCGAATCACGCCTGCACCGGGCGATCGAGCAGCAAGCCTTCTCCCTCCATTACCAGCCCAAGTTCGACACCACCAGCGGCCGCCTGCTCGGCGCCGAGGCGCTGTTGCGCTGGCAGGACGACGGCCGCTGGATTCCGCCCGACCGCTTCATCTCGGTGGCCGAGGAAACCGGGCTGATCATTCCCATCGGCCACTGGGTGCTGAGCGAGGCCATCGCCTGCCTGGCGCGCTGGAACAAACTCTCGCCGAGGCCACTGCACATGGCCATCAACCTCTCGGCCCGCCAGTTCTGGCCCGGCGATCTCGAGCAAACCGTGGCCGCCCTGTGCGCCGAGCACGGCGTCGCCTGCACGCAGATCGAGCTGGAAATCACCGAATCGATGCTGCTGCAAGCCGAGGGCAACCACGTCGACATGCTGCACGCCATGCGTGCCCGCGGCTTCCGCCTGGCTCTCGACGATTTCGGTACGGGCTATTCCTCGCTCTCCTATCTGCACCGCCTGCCGTTCACCAGCCTGAAGATCGACCGCAGCTTCGTCACCGCGCTGATCGACGAAGCCGGTGACTATGCCGGCGGCAGCGCCCTGGTCCCGGCGATCATCACCATGGCCCACAACCTCGGCCTCGAAGTCGTCGCCGAAGGCGTCGAAACAGCAGCGCAACTGGTGCTGCTGCGCGACCTGCACTGCGACATCCACCAGGGCTACCTGAGCGGCCGACCGATGCCGGAAGCCGACTTCCGCCAGCGCTTCCTCGACGCGCCAGCCGCCCCCGCCGCCCCGGCTTTTTGATCTGCCCCCGGGCGCGGTATAGTCCGCCCCCAACCCATTTTCCCCGGTGACCGGCGTCGCCTTCGCGACCACGCGCCACCCGCCCCGCCCCATGCCCCTGCCCGCACTCGATCCCGACCTCTATCCCGCGCAACTGGCCGCCAAGGTCGCCCGCTTCCAGGACGACTTCGCCGCCTTCGCCCTGCCCGAGCCAGCCGTCTTCGCCTCGGCGCCGCTGCATTACCGGCTGCGTGCCGAATTCCGTATCTGGCATCACGGCGAAGTTTTCGACTACGCCATGTTCGACCCGGAGAATCCGCGACAACCGGTCCTGATGGCCGACTTCCCGGTCGCCAGCGCCAGCATCTGTGCCTTGATGCCACGCCTGCGCGCGGCGCTCCTGGCGGACGCCGAACTCAGCCGCAAATTGTTCGGCGCCGAGTTCCTGGCGACGCTGAGCGGCGAGATGCTGGTCACCCTGATTTACCACCGCAAACTGGATGCCGCCTGGGAAGAGGCGGCCCGGCGCCTGACAGCCGAATTGCAGATCGGTCTGATCGGCCGCAGCAAGGGGCAAAAGCTGGTCATCGAACGCGACTGGGTACTCGAATCCTTCGAACTCAATGGCCGGCAGTTGCAGTATCAGCAGTTCGAGGGCAGCTTCAGCCAGCCCAACGGCGAGGTCAATCGCCACATGCTCGGCTGGGCCTGCGCCCAGGCGGCCGGCATCGGCGGCGATTTGCTCGAGTTGTATTGCGGTAACGGCAACTTCACCATCGCCCTCGCCCCGCACTTCGCCAAGGTGCTGGCCACCGAGGTGGCCAAGCCTTCGGTGCAGGCGGCGCAATACAACCTGACGGCCAACGGCATCACCAACGCCACCATCGTCCGCATGTCGAGCGAGGAAATCAGCGCCGCCCTGGCCGGCCGCGAAACCTTCCAGCGCCTGCAGCACATCGACCTCGCCGCCTACGGCTTTTCCACCATCTTCGTCGACCCGCCGCGCAGTGGCCTCGACCCGGCGACCCTCGAACTGGCCCGCGGCTTCGAGCACATCCTGTACATCTCGTGCAATCCGCAGACCCTGCGCGACAACGTCGCCGCCCTGCACGACACGCACGCCATCGTCGCCGCCGCCGCTTTTGACCAGTTCCCCTACACGCTTCACCTGGAAACGGGATTGCTGTTGAAAAAACGCTGAAAACGCTTCTCTGGTAAGCTCGGCCTATCGACAGACTCCTGCCGTGCCTTGTGCCGCCTGGATCGGGGCGGATGGCTGGGAAAACCGGAAGCCGAGACGTGAGTGCCTTCAGCGAATTCTCCCTGCTGCTGATCATTTCTGCCCTTGCCGGTGCCGTCTCGGTGCGCCTGCGCCAGCCGCTGATCATCGCCTACATCATCGTCGGCATCCTCGCCGGCCCGGCCGTCTTCGGTCTGGTCAGCGCCCATGACCAGATCGATCTGCTGGCCCAGGTCGGCATCGCCGTGCTGCTCTTCCTCGTCGGCCTCAAGCTCGACCTGCACCATGTCCGTCACATCGGCCCGGTCGCCCTGGCCACCGGCCTCGGCCAACTGGCCTTTACCATCGCCGGCGGCTTCGCGCTGGTCCTGCTGCTCGGCAAAGGGGTCATGGAAGCGCTCTATGTCGCCATCGCGCTGACTTTCTCCAGCACCATCATCATCGTCAAGCTGCTTTCCGACAAACGCGAGCTAGACTCCTTGCACGGTCGTATCGCCGTCGGCTTCCTGATCGTCCAGGACTTGGCCGTCGTGATCGCGATGATGGTGATGAGCGCCCTGCGCGGTGATGGTGGCGAGGGTGCGTTGCTGCCCCTGGTCGGCTCGCTGGCCTTGCGTATTGGCGTAGCGCTGGTGGGCATGTATCTGCTGATGCGCTACGTCTTGCCCAAAGTTGTCGACCGCATGGCGCAGTCGCAGGAACTGCTGCTGATCTTCGCCATCGCCTGGGGCACGAGCCTGGCCGCGCTGGGCGAATGGGCCGGTTTTTCGAAGGAGGCCGGCGCCTTCCTCGCCGGCTTCTCGCTCGCCTCGACGCATTATCGGGATGCGATCAACGCCAGGTTGACAGGCATCCGGGACTTCCTGTTGCTGTTCTTTTTTATCGATCTCGGCGCCAAGCTGGACTTCTCCACCCTCGGCGGCGAAGTCTGGCCGGCGATTGCTCTGTCGCTGTTCGTGCTGATCGGCAACCCGCTGATCGTCATGGCGATCATGGGCTACATGGGCTACCGCAAGCGCACCGGCTTCCTTTGCGGCCTCACGGTGGCCCAGATCAGCGAGTTTTCGATCATCTTCGTCGCCATGGGCATCACCCTCGGCCACATCGATAACGGTGCGCTGGGGCTGACCACGCTGGTCGGGCTGATCACCATCGCCTTGTCGACCTACATGATCCTCTACTC
>DDWF01000320.1 GCA_002345845.1 Betaproteobacteria bacterium UBA2293
TTCTTCTGCGGCATGATCGACGAGCCGGTGCAGAAGCGGTCGGCGATCTGGATGAAGCCGACGCGCGGGCTCATCCACATCACCAGTTCTTCCGACAGGCGGCTGATGTGCATCATCAGCAGGGCGCAGGCGGCGGTGAATTCGATGGCGAAATCGCGGTCGGAGACGGCATCGAGCGAGTTCTCGCAGACGCCGTCGAAGCCGAGCTGCTCGGCGACGAATTCGCGGTCGATGGGGTAGGTGGTGCCGGCCAGCGCGGCCGAACCGAGTGGCAGGCGGGCGACGCGCTTGCGGCAGTCGGCGAAGCGCTCGCCGTCGCGGCCGAACATTTCGAAATAGGCCAGCATGTGGTGGCCGAAAGTCACCGGCTGCGCCACCTGCAAATGGGTGAAGCCGGGCATCGGCGTCGCTGCTTCCTTTTCCGCCAGGTCGAGCAGGGCGCTGCGGAAAGCCTTCAGCAGCATCTGGATGTCGTCGATGGCGTCGCGCAGGTAGAGGCGGATGTCGGTGGCCACCTGGTCGTTGCGCGAGCGGCCGGTGTGCAGGCGCTTGCCGGCGTCGCCGACGAGCGCGGTGAGGCGTTTCTCGATGTTCAGGTGCACGTCTTCGAGGTCAAGTGACCACTCGAACTGGCCCGCTTCGATCTCGGCGACGACCATGGCCATGCCGCGTTCGATGTCGGCGAGGTCCTGGGCGGCGATGATGCCCTGCTTGGCCAGCATCCGGGCGTGCGCCAGCGAACCGCGGATATCCTGGCGCCACATGCGCTGGTCGAAATCGACCGAGGCGGTATAGCGTTTGACGAGATCGGAAACCGGTTCGGAGAAACGGCCGGCCCAAGTGTATTGCGCGGTGCTGGAAGTCATGACTGTGGTCTAGAATGGGGCGAATGAGCGACGAGTTCACGGAACCCGCCCGAAAAAGGCCAAGTATACGGCACTTTCCGGCCACGCATCCCCTGCCTGACTGGCGCAACTTCGGCGTCATGCTGCGCGTTCTGCTCGGCGGCAATGCCATCGCCCTGATGGCCGCCCTGATCCTGGCGCCGGACCTGAAAGCCTGGCCCGCCCGCTTCATCGAGCTGGCGGCTGCCGTCGAACCCTGGTTGCTGATCCTGCTCGGCCTGCTCTCCATGTTGCGTGACCTGCTCTGGCGCCTGCCGATACGTGCGGGCCAGGCGGCGGTCCTGCTCATCGCCGGCAGTCTGGCCGGGGCGCTGTATCTTTATGCACAGTCGCTGGTCATTGGCGATGCTGGCAGCGGCGGCCGGGTGGTCCTGCTGGCCATGGCTGCCACGCTGCTGCTGCTGTCCTATTTCGAATGGCGGGCCGCCGCCTTCAATCCGGCACAGGCCGAGGCGCGACTGGCCGCCCTGAACGCCCGCATCCGGCCGCATTTCCTGTTCAATTCGCTGAATGCCGTGCTCTCGCTGATTCGCGCCCGGCCGCAACAGGCTGAGGCGGCGCTGGAGTCGCTGTCCGATCTGTTCCGCGCCGCCATGCGCGATCCGGCGGAACTGGTCAGCCTGGCCGACGAAATCGAACTCGGTCGGCAGTATCTGGAGCTGGAAAGCCTGCGCCTCGGTGACCGTCTGCAGGTCGACTGGCAGATCGCCGAGGTGCCGCTCGATCTGACGATTCCGCCGCTGATGCTGCAGCCGCTGCTGGAGAACGCCGTCTATCACGGCATTGAACCGTCGCCGCAGGGCGGTAGCGTGCGCATCGCCATCGACAGCACGGCCGATGCCCTGCGCATCGTCATCGCCAATCCGACCGCTGGCGAGTTGCCGCAGGCGCCTGGCAATCACCTCGCCCTGGCCAATATCCGCGAGCGCCTCAGCCTGTATTACGATCTCGAGGCCCGTCTGGAAATCGACAGCGGCAAAGACTATTACGAGGTACGCATATTCCTGCCATGGCGAAAGAAGTCCCGCTGAAAGTTCTCCTCGTCGACGACGAGCCGCTGGCCCGCGAGCGCCTGCGCACCCTGTTGTCCGACATTGCCATCCAGTTGCCCAACGAGGTCGTCGGTGAGGCTGGCAACGGCATCGATGCCCTTGAGTTGCTGCGCCGGCAGGCCGTTGATGTGGTTCTTGCCGACATCCGCATGCCGGCCATGGATGGCATCGAGCTGGCCGGCCACCTGGGCGCTTGCGAAAACCCGCCGGCGGTGATCTTCACCACGGCTTACGACAATTATGCGGTACAGGCTTTTGACCTCAACGCTGTCGATTACCTGCTCAAGCCGGTGCGCACGCAGCGCCTGCTGACCGCCCTGCAAAAGGTGCGCGGTCTGCTGCCGGCGGATGCCGTGCTGCTAGCCAATATCGGCCGCGAACTGCGCGGTGGCGGGCGCACCCACCTGTCCTGTCACGAGCGCGGCAAACTGCTGCTGGTGCCGATCGGTGAGGTGCTCTATTTCAAGGCCGACCTCAAGTACGTGACGGCACGCACCCAGGAGCGCGAGTTTCTGCTGGACGAGGCGCTGACCCATCTGGAAAGCGAGTTTGCCGATCGCTTCATCCGCCTGCATCGGGCCGTTCTGGTCGCCAAGCAGGCGCTGGCCGGTTTTGAGAAGGGGGCCAGCGACGATGCCGAGGCCTATGGCTGGGCGCTGTTGCGTGGGGTGCCGGAAAAGCTGCCGGTCAGCCGTCGCCAGTGGGCGGCTGCCAAGGCCGAGCTGATTTCCTGATCAGCTGGCCGCTTCGAGCTGCGCTTCGGTCAAGCGCGGGGTGGCGCGGCGGGGCAGCAGATTTTCGTCGAGCAGGCGCTCGATGCGGAAAAATACTTCGTGCCGCGAAAATGGCTTCTTCATGAAGTCATCGGCGCCGATGCGCGAGCCGAAAAACTGTTCCATCGCCTGTTCGTTGCCGCTCATCATGATCACCGGAATGTCGCGCGTCTGTGGATCGCGGCGAATGGCGCGGAGAGCGGCAAAGCCGTTCATGCCGGGGAGCATGATGTCGAGGAAGATGAGTTGCGGCTTGTGTTGTGGCAACTGGACCAGGCCTTCTTCGGCATCGAGAGCCTCGAAGGTGTCATAGCCGGCTGAGCGCAGGAATTTCTTGAGCACGGTGACGATGGTCTTCGAATCGTCGATGATCAGGACGCGGGTGCCTTCGCGGGCATTGACGCGTGCCCGCTGGCGTCGCTCTTCCGCCACTGCTTCGTGAACTGCCGGTGTCGGTGCCGGTACGGGTGCTGGGGGGCGGCTGCCAAATAGGGCTTTCAGAGTATCGAGTATTCCCACGCCATTTCCTTTGCTTGAGCGGGCGCCCAGTCATTGGCGGAACGATCCTGTCGCTCCGCGGGCGCCGTTAGCTTCGTATTTTAGAATGCTCCTCGCATCCTGGCTCCAGGTTATTTGGCGCCGACCGAGAAATATTTCCGCTGCCCAGGGTTGTTTGCCGGCAGTCACGCGCTGCTGGCTGTCTGAATCAGTTTGATATGCGGAAACGGGATCTCGATGCCAGCAGCGTCGAAGGCACCCTTCGTGCGTCGGAGAAACTCTCGGCGAATGGCCCATTGCTCATTGGGGGCCACGCGAAAGCGACTGCGAATGACAATTGATGAATCGGCCCATTGATCGACGCCGGCAATTTCCAGGTCGGCGAGAATCTTCGGGGCGAAGGTTTCATCGGTGCGCATTTCGTCGCCCACCTGGCGCATCACTTGCGTCACCCGGTCGACGTTTTCCCCGTAGGCGACGCCGAGATCGATGACGGCGTAGGCGAAGCCGACACTCATGTTGGTGACGACGGTGATCTGGCCGTTGGGGATGTAATGCACGTTGCCGCCGTAATCACGCAATCGAAGATAGCGCAGGGTGAGCTCCTCGACCGCGCCGACTTTGCCGCCGGCATCGATGACATCGCCGATCCGTATCTGGTTCTCGAGCAGCAGGAAGAAGCCGGTGAAATAGTCCTTGACCAGGCTTTGCGCGCCAAAACCGACGGCAATGCCGGCGACGCCGGCGGCGCCGAGGAGTGGGGCGACGGAGATGCCGAACTCGCCGAGGATCAGCAGGGCGGTGATGACCGTTACGGCGACGGTAAGCGCATAGCGCAGAACGCGCGACAGGGTACGCACGCGCTGGGCGCTCTCGGGCGACTCCTGGCGGCAGGCAATGGCTTCCCTGAATTGGGGGGCGAGCCGGTTTATCAGGCGCTGAGCGACGATGGACAGGCTCAGGATCAAGGCAATCCGCAATGGTGTTGCGAACTGGGTGAACAGGGCGCTGACGCCAGTGCTGTCAGCTTCCATGGTGAGGAATCCTTAGGCCTTTAATTTGAATATTCATGTAATAAACCGCCGTTGTTTTTTGTTGCGATGAAAAATTATATTGAAAATCAACAGAGTAAAGTGTTACGCTTTGTTACTCGCCAGGCAGGCAACATTGCTTGACAATTCATTCTTGGAGGTGTCAGACGCCTCTTGATGTGACATCTGCCCAGTTGTGATCAGTCGGCATTCGATGTCAGGGAGTTAAATCATGCTATTGGCAACCGATCTCGACGGGACCTTTCTCGGCGGACTGGCGGAGCAGCGCCAGAACCTGTATCAACTGATTTCCGGGGGGCAGGACATCCGTCTTGTCTTCGTCACTGGACGCGGTTTGGAGGCGGTCATGCCGATCCTCTCCGATCCGGCCGTGCCGGTGCCTGATTACATCATCTGTGATGTCGGTGGGACTGTCGTCGAGGGCGGCACCTTGCAGCCGGTGCAGCCCCTGCAGGCGGATATCGACCGGCGCTGGCCCGGCGAGCGCGTGGTCGCCGAGGCGATGCTGAGCTTTGCCGAACTGGAACGGCAGAACGTTCCACAACAGCGTCGCTGTTCGTATTTCTGCCACAGCGATGCGTTGACGCCAGCGCTGGCCGAGGTGGCCGCCACCCTGGATTGTGATGTCCTCTATTCTGATAGTCGCTATCTGGATATCCTGCCGAAGGGCGTCAACAAAGGCAGCACCCTGACGGCGCTGGTCGACCTGCTGGGCGTGCCGCGCGACGAGGTGCTGGTGGCCGGTGATACGCTGAATGATCTGTCGATGTATGAGGCCGGCTTTCAGGGCGTCTGCGTTGGCGAATCCGAGCCGGCCCTGCTGGCTGCCACCAGCGGCCAGGCGCATGTCCTGCACGCCGGGGATGCCGGTTGTGGTGGCATTCTCCAGGCGATCGTGCATTTCGGCCTGCTGGCGCCGGAATACCTTGAGCCCAGCGCTGCCGGTGCTGAGCGCGGGGCTGCCGATCTGGTCATGGTCTATCACCGTCTGCCCTACGAGGAGCAGCGCATCAATGGACGCATCGTTCAGCGCCGGCCGAAGTCGCCGAACGGCATCATCCCCAGCCTGCTCTCCTTTTTTGCGGCTGGTCAGCGCGGCTCCTGGGTGGCCTGGAGCGTCCATGACGAGGCCAGCGATCCACCTTTCGAAGTGCATTCAAGCGTCGATGCCCGCCGCTACCCGGGCCTGGTGGCCGCACGGGTGGCGCTCTCCAAGGAGGAAGTCGATGTTTTCTACAAGCGCTTCTCCAAGGAGGCGTTCTGGCCGACCCTGCATACCTTCTGGGAGCGGGCACTGTTTCGCGAAGAGGATTGGGCGGTTTTCCTGGCGGTCAATCGCAAATTTGCCGAGCGGGTGGCGGCCGAGGCCGCCGAGGGGGCGACGGTCTGGCTGCATGACTACAATTTGTGGATGGTGCCGGCGGTGCTGCGCGAATTGCGGCCGGATCTGCAGATTGCCTTTTTCCACCACACCTATTTTCCGTCAGCCGATGCCTTCAATGTCCTGCCCTGGCGGCGGGAAATCGTCGGCAGTCTGCTGCAGTGCGATTACATCGGTTTCCATATTCCCCGGCAGGCGGAAAACTTCGTCGATGTGGCGCGCGGGGTGGTGCCGATCGAAATCGTCGAGCGCAAGGGCTGCGCTCCGCGCTTCCTCAGCTACGGCTGTGCCGTCGGCCTGGAAAGCATGAGCACGCAGATCGAAGTCCATGGTCGACGGATTGGCCTTGGCGCGCATCCGGTCGGGCTCGATCTCGGACGGGTGCGCCAGGCGCTGGCGCATGCCAAGACGGCGGGGCGACGCCAGGCCATCCGCAACGAGTTCGCCGGCAAGCAACTGGTGCTCTCGGTCGAGCGTCTCGATTACACCAAGGGCACGCTGGAGAAAATCCGCGCCTTTGGCGATCTGCTCGAGCGGGCGCCGGAATTGCGCGGCAAGGTCTCGCTGGTGGTGGTCTGCGTGCCGGCGGCCAAGGAAATGACGATTTACGATGAACTGCAACAGCAGATCGAGCAGGCGGTCGGGCGGGTCAATGGTCAGTTCAACGAGGTTGGCTGGTCGCCGATCCGCTTCTTTTTCCGTCCGCTGCCCTTTGAGGAAGTGGTGGCCTGGTACGCCGAAGCGGACATCTGCTGGATCACCCCGTTACGCGATGGCTTGAACCTGGTGTGCAAGGAATACGTGGCCACCCAGGGCGAGATCGCCGGCCAGGGCGTGCTGGTACTCTCGGAATTTGCTGGCGCCGCAGCCGAGTTGCATAGTGCCGTACTGACCAATCCGCACGATCCGAAGGACCTGCGCGAGCGCCTGCAGCAGGCGCTGGCAATGGATGCCGAGGAGCGCGTGGCGCGCCTGCGCAGTCTTTACGACATCGTCGCCCACAATGACATCGAGCGCTGGGGGCGAGAATTTCTCGATGCCGTCGCCGCCATGTCCGCCGGCCGGACCTGATCGGTCCGCCGAGGGGCCCGCGTTAGCGGACGATCCCGGCCTCGTGTTCGGGATCGAGGATCTCGATGGCGCTCGGCGAGGTGCGCATCATCGGCGTGAAATTCGTCTGATGCGCGATGTCGGCCGGGGCGCGCCGGGATAGCTGCCAGGCGACGGCAGCGAGCAGGATTTCGATGCCGGCGAACCAGGCCGGCAGCGCCGGCGGGCCGGCATGGTGCATCAGGCTGCCGGCGATGATCGGGCCGATGGCGGCGCCGATGCCATGCAGCAGCAACAGACTGCCGCAGCCGGAAATGATTTCGCGGCGGTCGAGACGGTCCATCATGCGGGCGACGGCCAGCGGGTAGAGGGCGAAGGCGAAGCCACCGTAAAGCAGGGTGACGATCAGGACGGCGCCCAGTCCGTAGTCGGTGGCGAAGAGCAGAGCGCCGGACAACAATGCTGCGGCCAAGGCGACGACCGAGATCACGTGGCCGCGGTCGAGATGATTGGTCAGTTGGCCGATCGGCCACTGGAACAGGGCGCCGCCGACGATGGCCATGGTCATGAACCAGGCGACGCCACTGGTCCCCAGTTCGATGGTATGGGCCCAGACGGCGCCAAGGCCCCAAAAGGCACCCTGGGAGAAACCCGAAAGCAGGGCGGCGGCACAGGCCACCGGCGCCCGGGCATAGAGCGTTTTCAGACCGATGCTCTGGACATCCTCGATATGCGGCTGGGCCAGTCGGGTGGCGGCCACCGGCATTACTGCCGCACAGATGCACAGCGCGGCGAGGGAAAACAGCACGTGCTGGCCGGGGTCACTCCAGTGCAGCAGTTGCTGGGCCAGCGCCAGCGAGCCAAGATTGACCGCCATGTAGCTGGCGAAAATGCGGCTGCGCTGTTCGGGCGCGGCATGGCTGTTCAGCCAGCTTTCGATGGTGGTGTACAGGCCGACCATGGCCATGCCGGTGATCAGACGCAACAGGCTCCACACCCAGGCCGAGGCAAGCAGTTCGTGCAGGAGCGTGGAGCAGGCGATGGCGACGGTGAAAAAGGCAAAGGCGCGGACATGGCCGACGCGGCGCAGCATCATCGGACCGAGATAGGTGCCGGCCAGAAAGCCGACGAAATACATCGAACCGATGATGCCCAGTGTCTGGCTGTCGAAGCCGACCAGTCCGCCGCGCACCGCCAGCAGCGTGCCGAGCAGGCCGCTGCCGAGGAGCAGGAAGGCGACCCCGAGCAGCAGCGAGGCGAGTGGCAGCAGTTGCTGCATCAGTCGCTCAGCCCAGTGCCCGGGTGACTACCTCCAGCACGTCGCGCGACAGCCCGGCGTGGTCGCGGATGCGTTCGAGCGCAGCCCGGGCGTGGGCCTGCCGAGCGCTGTCGAATTTCGTCCAGCGGTCGAAACAGCGGGCCAGGCGCGAGGCGACCTGCGGGTTGCGGTCGTGCAGGACGATGACCTGGTCGGCGATGAAGGCGTAGCCACTGCCGTCGGCGGTGTTGAAGCGCACCAGGTTGGCGCCGAAGGCGCGGATCAGGGCGTAGATCTTGTTCGGATTGCCGATGTCGAAGGCCGGGTGGGCAATCAAGGCCTTGACCGTGGCCAGGGTGTCGGGTCGGCGGCTGGTCGACTGCGCCTGCAGCCACTTGTCGACGACCAGTGCCTCGTCCTTCCATTGCTTGTAGAAGTCGGCCAGGGCCGTCTCGCGTTGCGGGCAGTCGGCGGCATTGACGTTGGCCAGCGCGGCGAGCGCCGCGAACTGGTCGGTCATGTTGTCGGCGGTCTTGAACTGTTGCAGTGCCAGCTCACGTGTGGCCGGCGTGTCGAGTTCGAGCAGGTAGGCGAGGCAGAGGTTGCGCAGGGCGCGGCGGCCGGCCTGTTCGCTGCTCGGCGCGTAGGCTTCCGCTATGGTCAGGCCAGCATAAAGGTCGGAAAGCTCGCCTTCGAGCTGTTCGGCCAGATGCCGCCGCAGGCCGTTGCGGGCGGCGTGCAGGGCATCGGGATCGACCACGGTCATCAATTCGGCGAGTGTCGTTTCGCCGGGCAGGGTCAGGGCTTCGGCGACGAAGGCGGCGCCGCGCTGAGCCTGTGTCTGCAGCAGGCGGCGGGCAGCGTCGACGAAGCTGGCTGGCCAGACCGGCGCACCGCCGGCGGCGATCGCTGTCGTGGCCGCGAGGAGCAGTTGCGTCGCCAGGCGCTGGCCGGCTTCCCAGGCGTTGAACGGGTCGGATTCGTGGGCCAGCAGCACGGTCAGCTGTTCCGGCGTGTAATCGAAATCAAGATAGACCGGCGCCGAGAAGTCACGCAAAAGGGACGGCACGGGTTCGGCGGCGACCTTGGCAAAAACGAAGGACTGTGTTGTCGCGGTGAGTTGCAGCAGGCGTTCGCTGTCCGGCAGCAGGCTGCCGTCCTCGGCGAACAGGGCGACGCGGATCGGGATCAGGTAGGGTGTTTCATCGCTGGCGCGCGGGTTGGCTTGGGTGCAGGTCAGCGTGTAGGTCTGGCTGTCTTCGTCCCAGAAACCGTCGACCGTCACGTGCGGCGTGCCCGGCTGGTTGTACCAGCGCATGAACTGGGTGAAGTCGAAACCGGACGCGGCGGCCATCGCCGCGACGAAATCCTCGCAGGTCACCGCCTGGCCGTCGTGGCGGCGGAAGTATTCATCCATGCCGGCGCGGAAACCGTCGCGGCCGATCAGCGTCTGGATCATGCGGATGACTTCGGCGCCTTTTTCGTAAACCGTCGAGGTGTAAAAATTGTTGATCTCGACGAAGCTCGAAGGGCGGATCGGGTGCGCCATCGGCCCGGCATCCTCCGGAAACTGCGCGGCGCGCAGGCCGCGTACTTCGCGGATACGGGCAGTCTGCCGGTTGTGCAGGTCGGCGCCGAATTCCTGGTCGCGGAAAACCGTCAATCCTTCCTTCAGCGAGAGCTGGAACCAGTCGCGGCAGGTGACGCGGTTGCCGGTCCAGTTGTGGAAATACTCGTGGGCGACGACGCGGTCAATGTTTTCGAAATCGACATCGGTGGCGACATCGCTGCGGGCGAGCACGTATTTCGTGTTGAAGATGTTGAGGCCCTTGTTCTCCATCGCGCCCATGTTGAAATCGCCGACAGCGACGATCATGTAGTGGTCGAGGTCGCATTCGAGGCCGAAGCGTTGCTCGTCCCACAGCATTGATTTCTTCAGCGCCGCCATCGCGTGCGGACACTGGTCGAGTTTGCCCGGCTCGACGTAGATGGCCAGCTGCACGCTGCGACCGGAAGCCGTGGTGAAGGTGTCGAACAGGCCGTCGAGCTTGCCGGCGACCAGCGCGAACAGGTAGGCCGGCTTGCGGAACGGATCGGCCCATCTTGCCCAGTGGCGGCCGTCGGCTTCGTCGCCGTTGGCCACCGGATTGCCGTTGGCCAGCAGGATCGGATAGGTTGCCTTGTCCGCATGTAATGTCACCGTGTAGGTGGACATCACGTCCGGGCGGTCGAGGAACCAGGTGATGCGGCGGAAGCCCTGCGCCTCGCACTGCGTGAAGTAGCCATCCTTGGAGCGGTACATGCCGGAGAGACGGGTGTTGCCGTCCGGCTGGATGCGGACCACGGTCTGCAGCGTGAACTGTTCCGGAACATGGGCGATGCTCAGCGTGCCCGGCGTCAGCTGATGTTCGACCGGTTGGCCGTCCATGCGCACGGCCAGGGTTTCCAGTTCTTCGCCATCGAGCACCAGGGGCTGGGCGGCGACAGCCGGATTGCGACGCAGGGCCAGCGTGGTGGTGACCGTGGTGCCCCCGGCGCCGATGTCGACATCGAGGTCGACGGTGTCGACCAGGTAGGCGGGCGGGGTGTAGTCCTTCAGGTAAATCGTTTGCGGGGTATCGGTTTTCATTTTTCGGGCGCGGCGATGGGGAGGCCCGATGATAACGCTAACGCCGCTGCCACACCTGCCAGCGCTCGCGCCCGGCGAAGACCGGGATCGAATCGGTGACCGGTACATCCAGGAGGCATGCGAAGTCGGTTGCCAGCAGATCGTCGAGTTGCGCGGGCAGGATGCCAAAGGGCGGACCCTTGGCTTGGTCGCAAAGGAAGAAATAGCCGGCCAGCAGGCCTCCGGGTGGTAACAGTTCGGCGACGCGGCGCCCCCAGTCGGCCCACAGCTTGCGCGGCAGGGCGCAGAGGAAGGCGCGTTCGTAGATCAGCGTGTAGGGCTGGGCCGGCGAGAAGGTGAAGAAGTCGGCGCAAAGCAGATCGACGGGGGCGTTGCCAAGCACCTCGCGCGCCCTGGTCACCGCTGCCGGCGAAAAGTCCAGCGCCGTCACCGGCCAGCCGGCGGTCGCCAGGTGGGCGGCTTCCCAGGCGCTGCCACAGCCGGGAATCAGCGTGTTCAGCGGCTGTGCCTGGGCGGCGATGAAAGCGGCAAAGGCTTCCGGCACGCGGCCGGCATCCCAGGGCGTGACGCCCTCGCCGAAACGTTTGCACCAGAAGTCCGGATGTTCCGGGCGTTGCTCCGGCGCTTTGATCTGGGTCGGGAAAGGCGTCTGTTCGCTCATGCTAAGATGCCTGCCTTCCCCAACCTGCCGTGTGTCGCTTCATGTCCGCTCCTTCGAAGATCATCATCGCCTCCCGTGAATCCCGTCTCGCCATGTGGCAGGCCGTCCATGTCCAGGGGCGCCTGGCCAGCCTGAATCCGGGGGCGGAAGTCGTCATTCTAGGCATGACCACCAAGGGCGACCAGATTCTCGATCGGCCGCTCGCCGAAATCGGCGGCAAGGGCCTGTTCATCAAGGAGCTCGAAGTCGCCATGCACGAGGGCAAGGCCCACCTCGCCGTGCATTCGATGAAGGACGTGCCCATGGTGATGCCGGAAGGCTTCGTCCTGGCCGCCATCTCTGCCCGCGAAAATCCGCGCGACGCCTTTGTCTCGAACAAGTATGCCGGGCTCGACGACCTGCCGGCCGGGGCCGTCGTCGGCACCTCCAGCCTGCGCCGCGAAGCCGTCCTGCGCGCCAAATACCCGCAGCTGGTGATCAAGAGCCTGCGTGGCAATCTCGATACCCGGCTGCGCAAGCTCGACGCCGGCGAGTACGACGCGATCATCCTCGCCGCTGCCGGCCTGATCCGCCTTGGCCTGAAGGATCGCATCAAGGCCGTGCTGACGCCGGAGCAATCATTACCGGCCCCGGGCCAGGGCGCGTTGGGCATCGAACTGGTCGACGGTGACGCAACGATGGCCGCCGTCGTTGCCCCCCTGAATGACCCGGAGACCGCCCACTGCGTCAAGGCCGAGCGTGCCTTCTCGCGCGCCCTGGGCGGCAGCTGCCAGGTGCCGCTGGGTGGTTACGCGATCATCGACAACGGCCAGCTGTGGTTGCGCGGTTTTGTCGCCACCGCCGACGGCAAGGAAATGGTCGCTGCCGAACTGCGCGGTAATCCGGCCGACGACGAGGCGCTCGGCCGGCAACTGGCGGAGACGCTACGCGCCCAGGGCGCCGACGCCATCCTGGAAAAACTCGCCCACTGCCAATGAACGCCAGCCCGCTGGCCGGCCGTACCGTCGTCGTCACCCGGCCGCTGGCCCAGAGTGCGCCGCTGGCCGAGGCGATCAAAGCTGCCGGCGGCGAGCCGCTGATCTTTCCGTTGCTGGAAATCGCCCCGGCCGACGATCGGCAAGCACTGGCCGAGGCGGCGGCACAACTGACGGAGTACGCCTGGGCTGTGTTCATCAGCCCGAATGCCGTCGATTACGCCTTGCCGACCCTGCTCGCCCAGGCGCCGTGGCCGGCGACCCTGCGCCCGGCGGCAGTCGGCCAGGGGACGGTACGGGCGTTGGCAGCGCACGGTATCACTGGCTGCATTGCCCCGCGCGAACGCTTTGATTCGGAAGCCCTGCTCGCCCTGCCTGAGCTCGCCAGCGAGCGGGTGACCGGCAAGCGCGTGGTCATCTTTCGTGGCGACGGCGGCCGTGAACTGCTGGCCGACACGCTGCGTGAGCGCGGGGCGACGGTCGATTGCATCACCTGTTACCGCCGCTCGCCACCGTCCACCGGCGGCCAGCCGCTGCTCGCCGCCTGGCGTGCCGGCAAGCTGGATGCCCTGGCGGTTTCCAGCAGCGAAGGTCTGCGCTACCTGCTGGCGCTGCTCGACGACGAGGGCCGCAACTTCCTCGAGGCGACGCCGCTGTTCGTGCCGCATGCCCGTATAGCCGAGACCGCCCGCGAATTGGGTCTGCGCAACATTGTCCTCTGCGAGGCCGCCGACGCCGGCATCATGGCCGCCTTAGTTGCTTATAATTGGCCGGCATGAGCTCCGATAACGATACCTTCCCCGACCTGAACGCCCCCCCGGTGGTGGCGTCCCCCCGTCCCGCCTGGCGCAGCCCGTGGTTCATCCTGGCCCTGGCGGCCTTGCTGCTGGCCGGCTGGCAATGGCTGGAAACCCGTCAGCAGCTGAGCGAGACGCGCGTGGAAGTGGCGCGTCGCCTGGCCGACGCCGAGGCGATGAGCCGGGAGGATCGCGGTGCCCGTGGCCAGTTGCTGGCGCAGATCGAAGGTCTGCAGGCCAAGCTCGGGGCCGTCGAGGGCCGGCTGGCCGAATTCGAAAACCAGGGCGAAGCCCTGCAGTCCCTGTATGACGAGATGGCGCGCGGACGCGAGGAAGCGACCTTGCTGGAAGTCGAACAGGCGATCACCCTGGCCGCCCAGCAACTGCAACTGGCCGGTAATGTCTCGGTGGCAGCACTCGCCCTGCAGACTGCCGACAGTCGCCTGGCGCGCCTTGACCGGCCGCTGTATCTGCCGCTGCGGACGGCGCTGGCCAAGGATATGGCGCGCCTGAACAGCCTGCCCTTCGTCGATGTGCCGGGCCTCAGCCTGCGCCTGGAAGAGGTCATCATCGCTGTCGACAAGTTCCCGCTCGGGGCCCTCGGTCGTCCGGCCGAAGTGGCGCCGGTGGCGGCCGAACCGCTGGTCGGTGGAGCCTGGTGGCAACAGGCAGCCCGGGAAATCTGGCAGGAAGTGAAGGGGCTGGTGCGCATCCAGCGCTTTGACCAGGCGGACCAGCCTTTGCTGGCGCCGGGGCAGAGTTTCTTCCTGCGCGAGAATCTCAAACTGCGCCTGCTCAATGCCCGCCTGGCCCTGCTTGCCCGCGACTACGGAACGTTCCGCAATGAGCTGAAGACGGCGCAGGACTGGCTGCAACGTTATTTCGCCAGTGACGACAAAGCGGTCAAGGCGGCGCAGCTCAGCCTGCAGCAACTGCTCGCTGCCGATCTCAGCATCGCCCTGCCGACTCTGAACGACAGCCATGCAGCCCTGCGCGAGCTGCGCAATCGCAAGGAAAAGCGGTGAGAGGACTGTTCTGGGTCCTGGCCCTCTTCGCCGCAGCAGTGGCCGTCGCTCTCGGGGCGCGGATGAACGATGGCTACGTCTTGCTGGCCGTGCCACCGTATCGCGCCGAAGTGACGCTGAATCTCTTCCTGCTCGTCCTGGCGCTGCTGTTTCTCGTGCTTTACGCGTTGCTGCGCACGCTCTCCTACACCTTCGGCTTGCCGGAACGGGCGCGTCGTTATCGCGCCCAGCGCAGCCAGGAGCGCGCTGCCCTCGTCTTCCAGGATGCCGTGCGCCTGCTCTTCGAAGGGCGTTTTGGCCAGGCGCTGAAGAAGGCTGGCGAGGCCCATGCGGCCGATATAGCCCCAGGTCTGTCGGCGCTGATCGCTGCCCGCGCCGCGCAACGCATGCGCGAAGCGGCAAAGCAGCAGGACTGGATGGAAAAGGCCAAGGCCAGTGATCCGCGGACGGAAGCGGCGACCTTGATGCTGGAAGCCGAGATGATGATTGAAGTGCGTCGCTTCGACGACGCGTTGACGGCACTCGCCCGGCTGCAGGAAAAGCAGGGACGGCACATCGCCGCGTTGCGCCTGGAACTGCGGGCGCGCCAGGGCGTCGGCGACTGGGATGGCGTGCTCAAGCTGTTGCGCCAACTGGCCAAGCGCGATGCGTTGCCGGCCGAGGTGGTGCGTGAGACGCGGACCCAGGCGCACCTGGGCAACATCGCCCGGCTGGCGGGTGAAACACCGCAATTGATCAACTACCTGCGCGCCCTGCCGGTCGAGGAGCGTGGCCAGCGGGTGGTGCTGGCGGCTGCGCGCAGTCTGGTTGCTGCCGGAGCCGGCGGCGAGGCGCAGAAACTGATTGAAGCCGTGCTCGATGCCACCGCTCACGACGAATGGCAGCAGGAACTGCTGGTCATCTACGGTCGGCTTGACGGCGCCGAGCAGATGGCACGTATCGCCCGGGCCGAAGCCTGGCTACGGCAGTATCCGACCGACGCTTGGTTGCTCAAGGCGCTGGGCCGGATGTGCATCCGTCAGCGCCTGTGGGGCAAGGCGCAGAGTTACCTGGAAGCGTCTCTGGCGATTGCGCCGACGCAGCAGGCGCATCTTGAACTGGCCCGCCTGTTCGACCAGCTGGAACGGACTGACGAGGCCAACAAACATTACCGGGCGAGCGCCGTGCTCGACGCGGTCTAAAAGGCACTTACCGGGACGGAGAAGACAATGCTGAACATCGACATGCGCAAGATCTACAACTTTTACCCGGTGGAACCGAAGCCCGATGGATCAGCCTTGCCGACCGGCGGTGACCTCTATTACGAATGTCTGGACTGCACCGTCGTCGTCAATTCCGTGCCTCACATCAAGGCCGCCTGTGCCTGCGGCAACCTGGCCGGCGGCGGCGGTCAGCTGAGCGTCAAGGACCCATCCCGCGTCCAGGTCGTCCGGGGCAAGCTGAAGTAGCTCCTAAGCCACCCAGTCCTGCGGTTTGAGGAAGACTTCGTAAAGCTCGGCTTCCGGTGTGCCGGCTGCCGGTTGCCAGTCGTAGCGCCATTTGACGATCGGCGGCAGCGACATCAGGATCGATTCGGTGCGGCCGCCTGACTGCAGGCCGAACAGGGTGCCGCGGTCCCAGACCAGGTTGAATTCGACATAGCGGCCACGCCGGTAGGCCTGGAAATCGCGCTCGCGCTCGCCGTAGGCTGTGTCGCGGCGCTTCGCCAGCACCGGCAGGTAGGCCTGCGTAAAGGCATTGCCGACGGCCTGGGTCAGATCGAAACAGCGCGCGAAGCCGCCTTCGTTCAAATCGTCGAAGAAGACGCCGCCGACACCGCGCGGCTCGTTGCGGTGCTTGAGGAAGAAGTACTCGTCGCACCACTGCTTGTACTTCGGATAGACCTCGTCGCCGTAGGGGGCCAGCGCATCCTTGCAGGTCTGGTGGAAATGCGCCACATCCTCGCGCTGACCGTAATAGGGTGTCATGTCCATGCCGCCGCCGAACCACCAGACATCGTCCTCGCCTTCCTTGCTGGCGACGAAGCAGCGCACGTTCATGTGTGCCGTCGGACAGTACGGGTTGCGCGGATGCAGTACCAGCGATACGCCCATCGCTTCCCAGGAGCGGCCGGCCAGTTGCGGGCGGACGGCGGTGGCGGAAGCCGGTAGCGACTTGCCGGTGACGTGCGAGAAATTGACGCCGCCGCGCTCGAAGAAACCGCCTTCCTCGATCAGGCGGGAAATGCCGCCGCCGCCTTCCGGGCGCACCCAGGAGTCGGTACGGAAAGGCTGCCCGTCGAAGGCTTCCAGCTCAGCGACGATGCGGCTCTGCAGGCCGGTAAAGAAATCCTTGAGGCGGGTAGTGTCCATCTTGTCTCCGGAGAATGTGAAACGGGCGGCCAGGGCCGCCCGTCTGAATGCTGTTTGGGGAAAAGGTTCAGCGGCTGATGGCGCGGTGACCGATATCCTTGCGGAATTGCACGCCTTCCCAGGTGATCTGCGCCGCGGCCTCGTAGGCGGCCTTCTGCGCCAGCTTGACGTTTTCGCCGAGGGCGGTGACGCAGAGCACGCGGCCGCCCGCGGTGAGCACCTGGCCATCCTTGTCGGCAGTGCCGGCGTGGAAGACGTGGCAGTCCTCGCCGAAGCTGTTGCCCTTGGGCAGGCCGCCGATGACGTCGCCCTTCTTCGGGGTGTCCGGGTAGTTGGCGGCAGCGAGCACGACACCCAGCGCGATGCGGCGGTCCCATTCGGCTTCGACCTGGTCGAGCGTGCCATCGATGCCATGCTCGATCAGATCGACGAAGTCGGACTTCAGGCGCATCAGGATCGGCTGGGTTTCCGGGTCGCCCATACGGCAGTTGAATTCCAGCGTCTTCACCGAGCCGTCCTTGCCGATCATCAGACCGGCGTAGAGGAAGCCGGTGAACGGGATGCCGTCGGTCAGCATGCCGCGCACCGTCGGCAGGATGATTTCGCGCATGGCCTTGGCGTGCACTTCCGGCGTCACGCAGGGGGCGGGCGAATAAGCGCCCATGCCACCGGTGTTCGGGCCTTGATCGCCGTCGAAAATGCGCTTGTGGTCCTGGCTGGAGGCCAGGGCAAGGACGTTCTTGCCGTCGACCATGACGATGAAGCTGGCTTCCTCGCCATCGAGGAAGTCCTCGATGACGACGCGGGCACCGGCATCGCCGAGCTTGTTGCCGGACAACATGTCATCGATGGCGGCGTGTGCTTCTTCCAGCGTCATGGCGACGACGACGCCCTTGCCGGCAGCCAGGCCATCAGCCTTGATGACGATCGGCGCGCCCTGCTGGTCAATGTAGGCATGCGCTGCGGCAGCGTCAGTGAAGGTCGCGAAGCCGGCTGTCGGGATGTTGTGGCGGGCCATGAAGCGTTTGGCGAAATCCTTGGAGGATTCGAGCTGGGCAGCTTCCTTGGTCGGGCCGAAAATCTTCAGGCCACGGGCGCGGAAGACATTGACCACGCCAGCCGCCAGCGGCGCCTCGGGGCCGACCAGGGTCAGGTGGATCTTGTTCTGCTCGGCAAAATCGGCCAGGGCTTCCGGGTCGGTGATGTTCAGGTTTTCCAGCTCGTGTTCGCGCGCCGTGCCGGCATTGCCGGGGGCGACGTAGACCTTCTGCAGGCCCGGCGTCTTCGCCAGGCGCCAGGCCATGGCATGTTCGCGACCGCCGGAACCAATGACGAGGAGTTTCATGGACTGTCCTTCTTAATGGCGGAAGTGGCGGGCGCCGGTGAATACCATCGCGATGCCATGCTCGTCGGCCGCGGCGATGACTTCCTCGTCACGCATCGAGCCGCCCGGCTGGATGACGGCGACGGCACCGGCTTCGGCGAGCACGTCGAGGCCGTCGCGGAACGGGAAGAAGGCGTCGGAGGCGACGACCGAACCCTTGAGCGGCAGGCCGGCGTTCTGCGCCTTGATGCTGGCGATCTTGGTCGAATCGACGCGGCTCATCTGGCCGGCGCCGACGCCCAGGGTCATGCCGCCGCCGCAGAAGACGATGGCGTTGGACTTGACGAACTTGGCGACGCGCTCGGCGAAGAGCAGGTCTTCGATCTGCTGGGCGGTCGGCTGCACCTTGGTGACCACCTTCAGGCCGGAGGCCTGGGCGGTGAAATCGTCAGCGGTCTGTACCAGCAGGCCGCCGCCGACACGCTTCAATTCCAGCTTGTTCAGGTCGCGGCCGAGCGGTACGACCAGCACGCGCAGGTTCTGCTTGGAAACCAGCGCTGCCTTGGCTTCGGCAGTGAAGGAAGGGGCGATCAGCACTTCGACGAAGTGCTTGCGCT
>DDWF01000314.1 GCA_002345845.1 Betaproteobacteria bacterium UBA2293
CGAGGACGGTGATGCCGAAGACGATGGCAACCAGCCAGCGGCGCGCCCAGAGGATGAGCAGGAATTGTTGAAGAGTCATCGACAGTCCTAGAACAGGCTTTCACGGACGAAGATCACGTCGTTGGGCTGGACCGCTTCGTGCGGTTCCAGCGTCAGACGGGCGATTTCGCCATCGGCGGCGCGGCGATGGATGAGAATGCGGCTTTCGGTGCCGCGTAGCGTCGGGCCGCCGGCCTGGGCCAGTGCCTGCTGCAGGGTCATGCCGCGTTCGATGCGGTAGGAGCCGGCGCGTTGCGCTTCGCCATAGATGTAGAAGACGGGGGCGCGATGGACATACACCACGTCGCCGGGGGCGACAAAGATGTCATCGACGCTCTGGTCATCGATGTAGATGGCCGGAAAGTCGATTTCGCGGCGAAAGCGCTGACCGTCGCGGATGCCGGTGACGATGACCGTATCGGCACCGACCGGGGTCTGGCCACCAGCCAGGGCGAGCACGTCGGACAGGCGGGTGTTGAAGGTTTCGAGCGGGAAGCGTCCCGGCCGATTGACCTGGCCGAGAACCGATACCTGGTTGCCGCGCACTTGCAGCACGACGACATTGACTTGCGGTTTCTGCACGAAGCCGCCTTCGCGCAGACTGTCGGCGATGCGTTTTTCGGCGGCCTCGACGGTCATGCCGCCGATGGCGACGGTGCCGATCAGCGGATAGGTGATGGTGCCGCTTTCAGAAACGCGCGTATCCAGCGTCAGATCAGGGTTCTGGAAGACGGCGATGCGGATCGCATCGCCCTGGCCCAGGCGATAGTCGCCATTGCCACGCGCCTCGTCGGCCGCAGCGGCGGGCAAGAGGGCGAGGCAGGCGACGAAGGCCAGCAGAGTGCGGAGAAGGCGGAGGATCATCCGGGTGTCCAGGACTTATTTCAGGCGGGAAATGCCCTTTTCCAGGGCGGCGTTCTGAGCGTTGTCGTCAAGTGCGGATTTCGGCTCGGCCGGCGCTTCAAATGCTGCCTTGGGCGTCTCGGCGGCGGCTGTGGCGAAATCGCCGACCAGCTCGATCTTGGCCGCTTCCTTGAGACGCTTGATTTCGTCGGCAACGGCCTTGTTGTTGCGCTGGTTGGCGAGGAACAGCTGGATGCGCGGACGGGCGGCGTCGAGATTGATCGGCGCTGCCTGCGAGGCGGCCACGCGCATGACGTAGATGGCCTGGGGGGCCTCGATCATCGCGATCTGGCCATCCTTGAGGGCGGCGATCTTCGGCAGCAGTTCGATCGGCATCTGCTCCGCCGCGCGGCTGCCGGCATTGCCCCTGGCTGGCACGTTGTTGGCCTTGAGCCAGGCGGCGATCTCATCCATTGAGCGGGCGGTGGATACCGCCTGGCGCAGTGTGTCGGGGGCGATGCCGGCCTTGGGAATGACCAGTTCCTGGATGTTGTAGACCTTGCGCCCGGCGAACAGATCCGGGTGCTCGTCGAAGTAACGTGTCACCTCTTCATCGGCCGGCTTCGGCTGGGCTGCGGCCAGTTGCTGCAAGTAGGCGCGGGCCAGCACTTCGCGCTTGGCGGCCTCGACGCTCATCATCACGTCCGGGTTGCGGTCGAGTTTGGCTTTCATCGCCTGTTCGACAGCCAGTTGCTGATCAATGAGGCGGTCAAGAATTTCCTTGCGTGCCCGCGCGGCGTTTTCGTTGGTCACACCGCTGGCCTTGCTGAGCACGGAGTTGATCTCGTGCACCGATATCTCGGCGTCATTGACCTTGGCAGCAACTTGCGTGGCGGCCGGTTTGGCTTCGGAGGAGTCGCCGCAGCCGGCCAGGGAGCCGGCGAACAGGGCGACGATCAGCAGGGCGAGGGGTTTTGCGGAAATCGGGGCGAGCATCGGTCATTCCTGACGAGAGTGGCTGGGGGAAGCGAGCGTCCGATTCTAGGAAGCCAACATGTCAAAAAGATGACTCCGTCGTGGCTTTCGGGCTTCATCGGCCGCCCTCTCCGGGCGGCAAAGCACCTCAAGAGGTTGCCGCAGAACCCGAAGCATTCACAAATCTGCTGTGCCAGGTAGAGCCGAACTATTACTTTCGTTAGACTCCGCGGCATCCAGAATCAACCGACAGCATCATGGCCACCGAAATTGAACTGAAGCTCTACTGCTCGCCCGACGAGATTGCTCGCGTTGGGACTCATCCCCTGATCACCTCAGGTGCCGAAATCGGCCTCAAGCGCCTGGATAACACCTACTTCGACACGCCAGACCTGGCGCTGCATCAGGAAGGGATTGCCCTGCGGATTCGCAGCACACCAACGGAACAACTGCAAACGGTCAAATGTGTGGCCCAGTCGGTGGCTGGTCTGTCTGCTCGTCCCGAATGGGAAACGCCCTATGCCGGGGCATTCGATTTCAGCGCCGTCACTGCCCCCAAGGTTCGGACTTTGCTGGAGGAGCGGCGCTCGAGCCTGGTGCCGATATTCACCACGTCCTTCGAGCGGCGAACGTGGCGCATCAACGTTTCCAGGAAAATTGCCCTGTGGGTCATGGTCGATTCCGGCTACATATCGTCTGGCGATCGTCTCCAGCCGATTTCCGAGGTGGAGCTTGAACTGGTGCAGGGCGAGCCAGAAGATCTGCTCGATTTCGCCACAGCCTTGGCGACCCACCTGCCACTGGTACCTCATGATGTGAGCAAGGCCGAACGCGGCTATCAATTGTTCTTGAAGCAAGCGAATGCTCCGCAGAAAGCAACTCCGAGCCCTCTTGCCGCCAAACAGAGTTCGGCTGAAGCTTTTCATCTCCTGGCCAACCAAGGCATGCAGATGTGGCAAGCCAATCTCCTGGGCACCCTGACTTCACCGGATCAGGAATTCGTGCATCAGTTCCGGATTTCCCTTCGTCGTCTCGGGAGCCTGGTCAAAGTCTTCAAGCCCGCCTTGCCGGAGCGCTATTACGCGAAATGGACGAAACGGGTCAAGGCACTGTCGCAAATTACCGGCGACGTCCGGGACCTGGAGGTTATGCGCTCTGGCATCGTGGAACCAATGTTGCAGAGCGCTGACCCGGAAATCCAGGCGCATGGCAAAGCTGCACTTGCTGCCTTGGAAAACGCCAGGCAGGAAGCACTCGTCCAGTTACAACAACTGCATTACGGTGGCCCGGTCCTCTTGTTTGCCCGTGATCTGCAGGAACTGGATACCGATGACTTTCCGAAAAACCTGCCGCGATTCGCTGAAAAACAGCTCTCGGGCTTGCACAGCAATGCGCTGAAACGTCTGGCCAAGACGCTCAAATCGCCGACACCGGAGCGGGCCCATCGATTCCGCATTGCCTTGAAGCACCTGCGCTACTCGTGTGAGTTTTTTGCGCCCCTGTTCGACAACGCCGAGATGGTCGAGTACGCCAAAGCGATTGCTGGCTTGCAGGATGCCTTCGGCTTCATCAACGACTTCCACGTGGCGCTTTCCCGAATGCAGGTCTGGGTAACGCAAAAGACTGTTGAGAAGGAGAGCCGCACAGCCGTTGCCGCTTGGCATACCCCGCATGCGCAAGCGGTGTTGTCCGATGCCCTGCATCTTTCCGAGGCGGTGATGAGCCGCTGTCAGCCCTGGTGTACCGAATGTGAGCGGCGGGGAATGACGACGATTCGCCGTCGTTTGCAGGAAGAAATCATCATGCGTTTGGACTAGCCTCCGGGAGGCGAAACATCCTCCCGGCAGCGCGAACGTCTTTACTTTTTCGGGCGCCCGGTCTTGATGCGTTCCACCAGACCAATCGCCTTGGCGAGTTCAGCGTCATCAAGCTTGGCCAGAGCGCCCAAGGCAGCGCGCAGGATCTCGGCCTTCTTCACCTCAACGCCGGCGGTCAGGGCGCGTTGCTTGAGGGAAGCAAACAGCACGTAATCAGTTTCCGGAATGGTGAAGCTGTCGCGGACCAACTTCGGCTTCTTCACCTTGGATGCTTTTTCCGCTTTCTCCACCTTCGGTGCCTCGGCAACTTTTTCCTTGGCGGAGACCGGGGCCTTTTGCACCGGCTTGGCAGGGGTTTTCGGTTTCGGGGCAGGCTTTTCCGCAACAGCCTTAGGTTTGGCCGCGACTTTCTTTACCGCCGCCACCGTGGCGACTTGTTTCTTGGGTTCGGTGGCCATAGTTTCGACGGCGACCGGAGGGTTCCTTTCAACGACCGGTGCCGCAACTTCCGGTGATTTGACTTCATCCTTCAGCGACTGGGCAGTGGTCTTCTTCCTCATTTTGTTCTCCTGAACTAGTTTAAAGGTATAAACGGTATAAACACTTTATACGGTAAGCGGCAGCTGGGCAACTCAAGTGCACAATATCGTGGTGGCCAATCTCAATGCCTTGCTCTCGCTTGGGAATGGCTCGCATCTTTTTGTGCTTACGCAGGCGGGCAACCGTCATCCATGCCCGGCGTGCAACTTCCGCGTATTCGGTTGCCTCTGCAAAGTCATTTGAAAGCGCCCTCATTGCCGCCTGCCTTTGCTTGTTTTGCCAACAGCAACCTTCGGCAACTACACTGCCCGGGTGGTAATACCGCGCAAGCATTCGAGTGTCCTTGTGTCCAGTAACTTTCATCAGTTCATGCATCAGCAGCTTTTCCGCGAGCCGGCACACCGCAAGGTCTGCGGGGTTTTCTGCTTTGGAGCCCTGTGATGAGCAATTCCGTCTTCGCCGGCCTGCAGCCGGCCATCGTCTGGCAGCACTTTGCGACGCTCTGCGCGACGCCGCGCATGTCCAAGCACGAAGGGGTGCTGCGTGATCGACTGCTGGCCTGGGCTGCGGCGCGCGGACTGGCAGCGACTGTCGATGGCGCCGGCAACCTGATCATCCGCAAGCCGGCGAGCCCGGGATATGAGCGGGCACCGGGTGTCGTCCTGCAGGCACATCTGGACATGGTCTGCCAGAAGAATGCTGACAGTGTTCATGATTTCAGCCGTGACCCGATCGTGCCGATCAGTTGTGAAGGCTGGCTGCAGGCTGTCGGCACCACCCTCGGTGCCGACAATGGCATCGGCGTCGCGCTGATTCTGGCGGCGCTGGAGGACACCAGTCTGGTGCATGGCCCGCTCGAAGCGCTGCTCACGGTCGATGAGGAAGCCGGTATGGGCGGCGCCCGTGGCCTGGCCTCCGGGGCGCTGCAGGCAAGTCTGATGCTCAATCTCGATACCGAGGTGTGGGGCGAGTTTTATCTCGGCTGCGCCGGCGGCCTCGATGTCGATGTGCAGCGCGCCGATGAAGGCGAAGCCTTGCCCGAGGGCTGGACCGTGCGCCGCATTGCCCTGCGCGGCCTGCGCGGCGGCCATTCCGGTGTCGATATTCATGAGGAGCGCGGCAATGCGCTCAAGCTGCTGGTCGGCATCCTGCACGATCTGGCCGGTGAGTTCCCTTATCGGTTGGTGGCGCTGAACGGCGGCACGGCGCGTAATGCCTTGCCGCGGGAGGCATTCGCGACACTGGCGCTACCTGATGCCACTGATTTGCCAGCCTGGCTGGACCGCCGCCAGGCCGCCTTGCGCGAACTACTGCGCGGTGTCGATGAGGGGCTGACACTGAGCGCCGAAGCAGCGACCGCCGAACGCGTGCTCGACCACCAGGCGCAGTTCGTCTGGCTCGCCTCGCTCCATGCGGCGCCGCATGGCGTGCGCCGGATGAGCCGGCAAGTGCCGGGCGTGGTCGAGACGTCCAACAATCTGGGCATGGTCGATATCGGTCCAGATGGCGGGCGCTGCAACTTCATGGTCCGCTCGCTGGTCGATGCTGCGGCGACGGCACTGGCCGACGAGATCGTCAGCCTGTTCGCGCTGTCGGGCACGGCTGCCGAAAAGTCTGGACAGTATCCGGGCTGGGCGCCGAACCCGGCGTCGGCCTTGCTGAAGACTTGCCAGCACGTGTTCCGCCGTGATTTCGCCAGTGAATCGACCGTGCAGGTGATCCACGCCGGCCTCGAATGCGGCATCATCGGAGCCAAGTATCCGGGGCTGGACATCGTCTCGTTCGGGCCGACCATCCGCGGCGCCCACGCGCCGAGTGAGGCGGTGGAAATAGCGTCGGTGGGTCGTTGCTGGGATCTGCTCAGGGCGATCCTGGGCGAACTGGCGCAACAGGAGGGCTGGGCATGAAAGTCATTGGTGGATTGGCGGTGGTGTTGGCGCTCAGCGCCTGCGGAGTTGAAACGGCCGGCACGGCGGCGACGGCGGCGGCACTGAAGAAGCAGGAGCTGGAACAGGCGCAGCAGAATCAGCAGCAGTTCCAGCAGAAGCTGGATCAGGCGACGCAGCAGATGCAGCAGCGCGCCGACCAGGCCGGCGGCGAGCAGTAGTTCAGCGTCCGCGTAGCGCCTCGCGGCGGGCCAGGCCGAGCTTGGTCGAACGTTCCATCTTGTGCACGAAGGCCGGGAAATCGAGGCCGAACTTGGCGCGCAACTCCTTGGCGTAGTTGTGCAGCCAGCGCCAGCGCGGCTCAAACCAGTGTTCCTTGAAGGCGTACAGCACGTGGTTGCCGTCGTCCGGCACCGAGATGACGATGACCTGGTCGTCGAAGACGTGCATCGCCTCGCCGATCAGGCCGGCGTAGGTGTCCTTTTCGCCGGCCAGGTTGATGACCAGTACGCCGTTGCCGGCAAGTTTGGCGAAGGCGTTCTCGAAGAATTCGCGATTGGCCAGGCTAGGGGCGAAGCCGGTCTTGTCGAAGGCGTCCACCAACAGCACGTCAATGCCTTTTTCGGCCTGCCCGATGAATTCGGCGCCATCGGCCTGCAGGACTTCCAGGCGCGGGCCGTCTGCCGGCAGCAGGAAGGTGTCGCGGAAGGCAATCACGTTGGGGTCGAGTTCGACGGCAGTCAGCTGTGTGCCGGGCATGCGGTGGTAGCAGAACTTGATCAGCGAGCCGCCGCCGAGGCCGATCAGCACGATGCGTTTTGGCCGCGGATGGAACAGTAGGAAGGCCATCATCTTCTGCGTGTAGCGGATGGCCAGGTCGTTGGGCGCCTTCAACGACATCTCGCTCTGCATCAGGCGGACATTGAAGTACAGGAAGCGCGATTTGCCGTCATCGACGACGAAGGGCTTCGGGTAGCTTTCGTCGAGCAACTGGGCGCGCAGTTCGCCGGCGCGGGCCCAGGCTGGTTCGTGCAGCAGGATGGTGCCCGTTTCGTTCTCGAACGGGCTGGGCAGTTCGTAGAGCTGGCTCAAGCCGGCAGCTTAGTTCGGCAAGTCAGCGGCGTGCAGCAGGAAGACGAACTCGTCACCAGCGGCGGTGTCGAGCCAGGTGAAGGGCAGGTCGGGGAAGGCGTCCTCAAGTTCGGCACGGTTGTGGCCGATTTCGACCACCAGCAGGCCTTCCGGGTTGAGGTGCTTCTTTGCCTCGCGCAGGATGATGCGGGTGAAATCGAGGCCATCATCACCGGAGCCGAGTGCCAGTTCCGGCTCGTGCAGGTATTCCGGCGGCAGCGCGGCGACCGATTCGGCATCGACGTAGGGCGGATTGGAGATGATCAGGTCGTAGGACTTGCCCTTCAACTTGGCGAAGGCGTCCGACTGGATCAACTGTACGCGGTCGCCCAGGTGGTAATCGGCGACGTTGCGTTCGGCCACCGTCAGCGCGTCCGGCGACAGGTCGACAGCATCGACCTCGGCCTCCGGGAAGGCCAGTGCGGCGAGGATCGCCAGACAGCCGGAGCCGGTGCACAGATCAAGGGCAGAGACCACTTCGTAGGGGTTTTCGACCCACGGGGCTAGTTGTTCGTTGAGCAGTTCGGCGATGAAGGAGCGCGGTACGATGACGCGGTCGTCGACGTAGAAACGGTGTTCGCCGAGCCAGGCTTCGTGGGTCAGGTAGGCGGCCGGCAGGCGTTCCTGGCAGCGCCGGTTGTAGATGTCGAGCAGCGCCTCGCGCTCATGGCCCAGCAGACGGGCATCAAGGAAAGGTTCGAGGCGGTCGAGCGGCAGGTGCAAGGTGTGCAGCGTCAGGTAGACCGCTTCATCCCAGGCGTTGTCGCTGCCGTGGCCGAAGAACAGCTGAGCGGCATTGAAGCGGCTGACCGCATAGCGGATGAAATCGCGGACGGTATGCAGTTCGGTCTTGGCGGCGGCGGTCATTTGAGCAGAATCTGTTCGAGGATGCGGTGATAGATGGCAGACAGCCTGGGCAGCGCGTCGACGGCGATGCACTCGTCGATCTTGTGGCTGGTGGCGTTGGAGGGGCCGATTTCCAGCATCTGGCTGCAGATTTCGGCGATGAAGCGGCCGTCCGAGGTGCCGCCGGTGGTCGATAGTTCGGTTTCGATGCCGCAGACCGCGCGGATCGCCGTCGTCGCCGCATCGGCCAACGGGCCGCGGCCGGTCAGGAAGGGGCGGGCACCGAGCGTCCATTTGATCTCGTAGTCCAGGCCGTGGCGGTCGAGGATGGCGCCCAGGCGCTGCTGCAGGCCTTCCGGCGTACTGGCCGTGGAAAAGCGGAAATTGAACTTGATCTCAAGGTGGCCAGGGACGACGTTGGTGGCGCCGGTACCGCCGTGGATGTTGGAGATCTGCCAGGTGGTCGGCGGGAAATATTCGTTGCCCTGATCCCATTCGGTCGCCGCCAGTTCGGCGATCGCCGGGGCTGCCTGGTGGATCGGGTTGCGGCCCTTCTCCGGGTAGGCGATATGGCACTGGATGCCCTTGACCGTCAGCACGCCGGACAGCGAGCCGCGGCGGCCATTCTTGATCATGTCGCCGAGCGTATCGACCGAAGTCGGTTCGCCGATGATGCAGTAATCGAGGTGCTGGCCGCGCGCCTTCAGCGCCTCGACAACGACGATGGTGCCGTCGGTGGCATCGCCTTCCTCGTCGGAAGTCAGCAGAAAAGCGAGCGAACCGGGATGATCCGGGTGGGCAGCGACGAAGGCTTCAACGGCGGTGACCGAGGCGGCCAGCGACGACTTCATGTCGGCGGCACCGCGCCCGTAAAGCATGCCGTCGCGGATCTCCGGGGCGAACGGCGGGCTGCTCCATTTTTCCAGCGGGCCGGTCGGCACGACGTCGGTGTGGCCGGCGAAGACAAACAGTGGCGCGGTTTCACCACGGCGCGCCCAGAGGTTGGTGACGCCATTGCGATTGATGAATTCGATGGAAAAACCGAGCGCCCGCAGGCGCCCGGTGATGATGTCCATGCAGCCGGCGTCTGCCGGGGTCACGGACGGGCACGACATGATCTGTCGGGCCAGGTCCAGGGTGGGGTCGGTCATCGTTGGTTTTCGTCTTCCGGGTCGGACAGGCTGAGCGTGAATTCCTTGAACGAGGTGCCGCCGGAATTGGTGCTGTCAAATTCCAATGCCATGTCGATTTTCTTGTCTTCCTTGCCGTTGCCAGGCGTCAGCTCCGAATTGTTGATCAGCCACGACAGGTTGGTCGGCGAGTCGGCATTGGCCAGCGCTTCGTCGAGGGTGATGACGTTCTCGCGGTAGAGCTTGAACAGATCCTGCTCGAAGGTCTGCGATCCCGGCGCCAGCGTCTGCTCCATCGCATCCTTGATCGCCTGGACTTCGCCGCGTTCGATCAGCTCGCTGATGTGACGGGTGTTGAGCATGATTTCGCAGGTCGGCGAACGCTTGCCGTCCGGCTTCTTGACCAGACGTTGCGAGACGATCGCGCGCAGCGCCACCGACAGATCGAGGAACAGGGCCGGCCGGTTTTCCAGCGGGAAGAAGCTGATGATGCGGTTGAGCGCGTGGTAAGAGTTGTTGGCGTGCAGCGTGGCCAGGCACAGGTGGCCGGTCTGGGCATAGGCGATGGCCGCCTGCATGGTTTCCTTGTCGCGGATTTCGCCGATCAGGATGCAGTCCGGGGCCTGGCGCATGGCGTTTTTCAGCGCCGATTGCCAGTCCATCGTGTCCATGCCGATTTCGCGCTGGTTGACGATCGATTTCTTGTGCTTGAACAGGAATTCGATCGGGTCTTCAACGGTCAGGATATGGCCCGAGCGGTGCGCATTGCGGTGATCGAGCATCGAGGCGATGGTTGTCGACTTACCGGAGCCGGTGGCGCCGACGATCAGGATCAGGCCGCGCTTCTCCATGATCAGGTCGGAGAGCACCGAGGGCAGGCCGAGATCGTTGAGCGGCGGAATGTTGCCGAGGATGAAGCGGATGACGATGCTGGTCGAACCGCGCTGGCGGAAAATGTTGACGCGGAAGTTGCCGACCTGGGGAACCCCGAAGGAGAGGTTCATTTCCCAGGTCGCCTCGAAGGTCTTGATCTGCTCCGGCGACATCAGCTCGTAGGCGATCTTGTCGATCATGTCGGGCAGCATCACCTGCTGGTTCACCGGCATGGTGTTGCCCTGGATCTTGATGTGGATCGGCGTACCGGCGGAGATGAAAATATCCGACGCCTGCTTTTCCGACATCAGCTGGAACAGTTTGTCGAGGATCATGGCAAGACCTTCGTTAGGTGGGATGACTTAGGCGCGCAGCAGTTCGTTGATGCTGGTCTTCGAGCGCGTCTGCGCATCGACCTTCTTGACGATGATCGCCGCGTACAGGCTGTACTTGCCGCCATCCTTCGGCAGGTTGCCGCTGATGACGACCGAGCCCGGCGGGATCTTGCCGTAGCTGATTTCGCCGGTTTCGCGGTCGTAGATTGGCGTGCTCTGGCCGATGTAGACACCCATCGAGATGACGGAATTTTCGCCGACGATGACACCTTCGACCACTTCCGAACGGGCGCCGATGAAACAGTTGTCTTCGATGATCACCGGGCCGGCCTGGATCGGTTCGAGCACGCCGCCAATGCCGACGCCGCCGGAGAGGTGCACGTTCTTGCCGATCTGGGCGCAGCTACCGACGGTGGCCCAGGCGTCGACCATGGTGCCTTCATCGACGTAGGCGCCGATGTTGACGAAGGAGGGCATCAGCACGGCGTTCTTGGCGATGAACGAACCCTTGCGGGCGAAGGCGCCGGGCACGACGCGGAAGCCGCCGGCCTTGAACTGCTCTTCGGTCCAGCCCTGGAACTTGGTGTCGACCTTGTCGTAGAAACGGACGTCGCCGGCTTCCTGGACGCGGTTGTCGCGGGTGCGGAAGGACAGCAGCACGGCCTTCTTGGCCCACTGGTTGACCACCCATTCGCCGTTGATCTTCTCGGCGACGCGGATCTTGCCGCTGTCGAGATCGCCGATCACGGATTCGATGATCTTGATCGCGTCAGTGGATTGGGTGGTCAGCTCGGTACGGCGTTCCCACAGGTCGTCGATGGTGGCTTGCAGCGGATGGCTCATGAGGGGTTCTCTCTGATTACAGTTGTTGGGCGAATTGACGGATACGGCGGGTCGCTTCGAGGCATTCGTCGAGCGACGCGACAAGCGCGATGCGGATGAAATTGGCGCCCGGGTTCACGCCCTGCGACTCGCGGGCGAGGAAGCTGCCGGGCAGGACCACGACATTATAGTGTTCGAGCAGGCCGCGGGCGAACTCGGTATCGGCCACTGGCGTCTTCGCCCACAGGTAGAAACTGGCGTCCGGCATGCCGGTGCCGAGCACTTCGGCGATCAGCGGCGTACAGGCGGCGAACTTCTCGCGGTACTGGTCGCGGTTGCCGAGCACGTGGGCCTCGTCGTTCCAGGCGGCTATCGACGCCGTCTGCACCGGCGGGGCCATGGCGCATCCCTGGTAAGTGCGGTAAAGCAGGAATTTCTTCAGGATTGCCGCGTCGCCGGCGACGAAGCCGGAGCGCATGCCCGGCACATTGGAGCGTTTCGACAGGCTGGAGAACATCACCAGTCGCTCGTTGCTGCGGCCGAGCAATTTCGCCGCCTGCAGACCGCCAATCGGCGGGTTGGCCTCGTCGAAATAGATTTCCGAGTAGCACTCGTCGGAGGCAATGATGAAACCGTACTTGTCGGACAGGGCGAACAGCGTCCGCCAGTCGTCCAGCGACAGCACCTTGCCGGTCGGGTTGCCCGGCGAGCAGACGTAGAACAACTGCACGCGCGCCCACTCGGCGTCGGAGAGCTGGCCGTAGTCGAAGGCGAAAGCATTTTCCGGCAGGTTGTTCAGGAAGCGCGGTTCAGCGCCCGACAGGTAGGCCGCCCCTTCATAGATCTGATAGAACGGATTGGGGCTGACGACGATGGGCACTTGGCCGCGGCTCGGGTCGATCACCGTCTGGGCAAAGGAAAACAGCGCCTCGCGCGACCCGTTGACCGGCAGGATCTCGGTTTCCGGATTCAGTTCCAGCCCGTAGCGCCGGCCGCACCAGGCGGCGATGGCCTGGCGCAGGGCCGGCACGCCCTGGGTCGTCGGATAGTTGGCCAGCCCCTTCAGGCCCCCAGCCAGCGCCTCCATGATGAAAGCCGGTGTCGCATGCTGCGGCTCGCCGATGGAGAGCTTGATTTCCTTGAGTTGCGGATTCGGCGTCACGCCGGCAAACAGGGCGCGCAGCTTTTCGAAAGGGTAGGGCTGGAGTTGGGCGAGATGCGGATTCACGGCGGCAGGGTCGATGACTGAAAGGCGGGATTATCGCTGAAAACGGGGAAGGCGCCGTGCCGGGACTGTGCCATTAGATGGAGGAGGGCGGACGCAGCGGCTCTGTCCGCAGCCTGACAAAAAACTGGCCGGATTGCTCAATAGGGCGTGCGTTGCGGATTGGCCGCCCAAGCCTGCATCGGTTCCAGTGCCCCCGGCAGCGGCCGATGCTCCATGGAGATGCTACGTTCGGCGAAGCCGCGGGCCAATTCGTCGTACAACTCGTCGTCGCAGAAGCCGATGGCCGCCGCTTCGGCGCGGCTGTTGGCAAAGACGATGCGGCCGATTCGTGCCCAATAGGCGGCGGAGAGGCACATCGGGCAGGGTTCGCTGGAGGCGTAGAGGGTGCAGTCGCTCAGGTGGAAGTGGCCGAGGGCGGCACAGGCCATGCGGATGGCGGCGATTTCGGCATGGGCGGTGGGGTCCTTGCTGCCGACGACGCGGTTCCAGCCTTCGCCGATGATCTTGCCGTCGTGCACGATGACGGCGCCAAACGGGCCGCCATCGCCTTTTTGGCTGCCCTGGCTGGCCAGTTCGATGGCGCGGGCGAGGAAGATGTCATCCGGATTCATTAGCGGCGCACCGGGAAGGCTGTCGATACGGTCGATGCTATCATACGGCCCCCAACGTGGCGGGGGCTTNNGGCTTCCACCCCGCCGGAACCGCGCATGCGCCTGACCAAACTCAAACTCGCCGGCTTCAAGTCCTTCGTCGATCCGACCGCCGTTTCCCTGCCCGGGCAACTGGTCGGCGTCGTCGGCCCGAACGGCTGCGGCAAGTCCAACATCATGGATGCCGTGCGCTGGGTGCTGGGCGAGTCGAAGGCCTCGGAACTGCGCGGCGAGTCGATGATGGACGTCATCTTCAACGGCTCGACCAACCGCAAGCCGGTATCGCGCGCCTCCGTCGAGCTGATTTTCGAGAACCTGCTTGGCCGGGCGCTCGGCCAGTGGTCGCAATACACCGAGTTGTCGGTCAAGCGCACGCTGACGCGGCAGGGCCAGTCGGACTACTACATCAACAATCTGAAAGTCCGGCGCAAGGACATCACCGACCTGTTCCTCGGTACCGGCTTGGGGCCGCGTGCCTACGCCATCATTGGCCAAGGCATGATCTCGCGCATCATCGAGGCCAAGCCGGACGACCTGCGTGTGTTCTTGGAAGAAGCCGCCGGCGTCACCCGTTACAAGGAGCGGCGCAAGGAAACGCAGGGCCGGCTGGAAGATACCCGCGAGAACCTGTTGCGCGTCGAGGACATCCGCCAGGAACTCGGCCACCAGATGGAGCGACTTGAATCGCAGGCCGAGGTGGCGCGCCGCTACCAAGCGCTGAACGAACAACTGGTGCAGCGCCAGCAGTTGCTGTGGCTGCTGAAGAAGCGTGAAGCCGAGGCTGAGCGCCAGCGTCTGGCCCTGGACATTGAGCGGGCAACGACCGAGCTGGAAGGCCAGAACGCCGCCCTGCGCGAAACCGAGGCGCGGGCCGAGGAAACGCGCGAGGCGCATTTCGCCGCCGGCGATGCCTTGCATCAGGCGCAGAGCGAGATGTACGCAGCCAATGCAGAAGTCGCTCGACTGGAAGCGGAAATCCGCCACCGCCGCGAATCGCGCAGCCAGCTGGAAGCGCGGCTGGTGCAGCTGGAAGACGAGCTGAAGCACTGGACGCAGACGGCGGAAAAGCTGGCCGAAGACCGCCAGAAGTGGGAAGAGCAGCAGGAAATCACCCGGCTGCGCGTCGAGGAAGCCGAGGAGCGCCTGCACCAGCAGATGGATATCGCGCCGCAGGTGGAGGAAGACCACGCGCAGGCGCTGGAGGAATTGCAGCGCCTGAAGACGCGGACCACCAACGGCGAGCAGAAGCTGGAAGTCGAGCTGACCAACAAGGCGCATGCCCAGCGCGCGCTGCAGGCCATCATCCAGCGCCGCGAACGGCTGCGCGACGAGACTTTCGGCGAGGCGCCGGACGAACTGGCGCTGGCCGAGAAGGAAGAAGAACTCGAACTGCTGCGCGAGGAACTGGCCGGCGACCAGGAGCACCTGCAGCAGTTACAGCAGGAGTTGCCGCAACTGGAAGTCCGGCGCAAGGAAGTGCAGGGCGAGCTGCAGCGCCTGGAACGCGAGCTGGCTGCCGGTCAGGCCCGCCGGGCAGCGCTGGAACAGATGCAGGCGAAGACGCAGGCCGCCGGCAAGCTGCCGGAGTGGCTGCGCCGCCATGGCCTGGAGAATGCGCCGCCGCTGTGGCAGAAGATCCATGTCGAGGCCGGCTGGGAGGAGGCCGTCGAAGCGGTGCTGCGCGAGCGGCTGACGGCCATCGCCAGCGACGACCCGGCGCAGCTCGACGCCTGGTTGCACGATCGGCCGGAGGCGCGGCTGTCGGTGATGCTGGGTGATGCCACCGGGGGCGCGGAAACGCCGGTCGATTCCCTGGCGGCCCGCGTGCGCAGCGACGACCCGGTAATCCGTGCCGTGCTGGCCGACTGGCTGGGCGCCATCGCCACTGCCGAAACCCTGGCCGACGGCCTGGCCCGGCGCGGCGAGCTGGCGCCTGGTTCAGTCATCGTCACCCGCGGTGGCGACCTGCTGACGCGCAGCAGCGTCACCTTCTTCGCGCCGGACCAGGGCGAGCACGGTTTGCTCGAACGCCAGCGCGAGATCGAGGCGCTGGCCGAAGGCATCGCCATGGCCGAGGAACGCACGGAAAGCCTGCGCGAGCAGCAGGCGATGTTTGACGAGCAGTTTGCCGACAAGCAGGAAGAGATCGACGAAACCCGCCAGTACGTGACCGACCGCCAGCAGCGCGTGCATCACGTGCAACTGGAGGTGCTGAAACTGTCGCAGGCGCTGGCCCGCTACAACGAGCAGAAGGAACGCATCGCCGAGCAGCTGGCCGAACTGGCCGAGGAAGAAGAGGGCGAGCGCGAGCGCGAAATGGCGGCCGACGAGCGCATCGCGGAAATCCGCGACGGCTTGAGCCGCATCCGCGTGCTGGTGTCCGGGGCGCAGTCGCGGCTCGACGAGTGCGAGCGCGCCGTGCGCGCCGAGCGCGAGAAGAACGCCGACTTCGATCGTGCCCTGCGCGAGGCGCAGTTTTCGGCGCGCGAGGCCGACGGCAAGCTGCAGGACATCTTCGCCCAGCAGGCGCTGGCCCAGCGTGAGCTGACGCGCATCGAGCGCGACCGCGCGGCCTGCGCCGAACAGGTCGAGGCGGCGCCGGCCGACGTCATGGAAGAACAGCTGCAGCTGGCCCTCGACGCCCGGCAGACGGCGGAGAAAGTGCTGGCCGGCAAGCGCGATGCGCTGGAGTCGGCGACCAATGCGCTGCGCGGCCTGGAAGAGCAGCGGCTGAAGATCGAACAGGGCCTGGAACCGTTGCGTGTCCGCATCGGCGACCTGAAGCTGAAGGAGCAGGCGGCGGCACTCAACGCCGAGCAGTTCGCCATGCAACTGCTGGAAGCCGGTGCCGACGAAGCGGCGCTCGAAGGTGATCTCGGCGCTGCCCGGCCGGCCAGCCTGCAGGGCGAGATCACCCGCCTGGGCAACGCCATCGCCGAACTCGGTGCGGTCAATCTGGCGGCGTTGCAGGAACTGGAGACGGCGACCGAGCGCAAGGGCTATCTCGACATGCAGGCGGCCGACCTGAACGAGGCCATGGAAACGCTGGAAAACGCCATCCGCCGCATCGACCGCGAAACGCGCGAGCTGCTGAAGAGCACCTTCGACACGGTCAATGGCCATTTCGGCCAGCTGTTCCCGGAGCTGTTCGGCGGCGGTCGGGCCGAGCTGGTGATGACCGGCGAGGAAATCCTCGATGCNNTCATCGCCCAGCCGCCGGGCAAGAAGAATTCGACCATTCACCTGCTTTCGGGGGGCGAGAAGGCGTTGACCGCCATCGCCCTGGTGTTTTCGATGTTCCAGTTGAATCCGGCGCCGTTCTGCCTGCTCGACGAGGTCGATGCGCCGCTCGACGACACCAATACCGAGCGCTTCTGCGGCATGGTCAAGAAAATGTCAGGGGCAACACAGTTCCTGTTCATTTCCCATAATAAAATCGCGATGGAAATGGCCGAGCAGTTGGTCGGTGTCACCATGCAGGAATCCGGCGTTTCGCGCGTTGTTGAAGTGGATATCGAGGAAGCCTTGAAGATGAGGGATGCGGCATAAATGACCGAACTCCAGATGGGATTGATCGGCCTGGGCGCCGCGGCAGTAGTCGGGGTGTTCGCCTACAACAAATGGCAGGAGCATCGCCACCGCAAGCTCGCGGAAAAAGTGCTCAAGCCGCATCATGAGGATGTGCTGCTCGGTGGTGGCACCAAGCCCGCAAGCATCGAGCGCAATGAACCGGAGTTGCGGGTCGAGGCAGCCCCGGCCTTCGCCGAGCGGCTTGAGCCGATGTTTGCCGATCCGTCATCGGTAGAGGAACCGGCCGCCGAACCGGTGTTCGCTCCCCCGCCGTTTGCTCTGCCCGCCGAAGATGTCGTGCCGGCGGTGCTTGAGGAACCCCGGCCTGCCGCGCCCATCATTGCCCAACGGGCGGCGCCGGCGGCCGTGGCGTCGGCAGTTGCCGCGCCGGCGGCGGTGGCACCTGCCGTGGCGCCTGCCGAGGAGCAAGCGGAAGTCGTTGCCGGCGCAGTGCCGGGCGAACTGCTCGATTCGCGTCTGGAATTCGTCGTCGCCATGGAGCTGGTCGAGCCGGTTGCCGCCGCCCAGATCCTGCATTCGCAACGTGATGCCCTGCAGCGCCTGAGCAAGCCGGTGCATTGGGTCGGCTTCAATGAACGTCAGCGTGAATGGGAGCGCCTGCGCTCCGATAGCGAACTGCCGGTGCGCCGGTTGCGTATCGGCCTGCAGCTGGTCAATCGTCTCGGTCCGGTCAGCGAAGGCGATCTGGCGATATTCACCGGCGCCATTCAGGCCCTGGCGGATGACCTGATGGCGGTGGCCGACATGCCACCGTCGCGGGTGCTCGATCAGGCCGCCGAGATCGACCGCTTCTGTGCGGCCGTCGATCTGGAAATCGGCGTCAATCTGGTCAGCCGCAGCGCGCCGTTCCCCGGCACCAAGATCCGGGCACTGGCTGAGGCGGCGGGCATGGTGCTGGGCATCGATGGCGTGTTTACCCGTTACGACGACGCCGGGCGGCCGCAGTTTTGCCTGCAGAATTACGAGTCCACAGCGTTCTTTGCCGATACGCTGCGCAGCCTGAGTACGCACGGCTTGACGTTTGTCCTCGATGTGCCGCGCGTCGATCATGGCGAGCGCGTCTTCATGCAGATGACCGAACTGGCCCGCCGTTTTGCCGAGACACTGCAGGGTACCCTGGTCGATGATAATCGCCAGCCGCTCAGCGAAGCGCAACTGGAGCACATCCGTCGCGAATTCATCGGCAAGCCACAGGCGACCATGGCCAGCTTCGGATTGCCGGCCGGTTCGGCCCAGGCGCAGCGCCTGTTCTCCTGATGGTGGTGCCGGCAGCAGCAAGCGCGCGCGCGGCCTGGCTGCGCGCCGAGATCGAACGCCACAACCACGCCTATTACGTACTCGACGATCCAAGCATTCCGGATGCCGAGTACGACCGGCTGTTCCGCGAACTGCAGGAACTGGAGGCGGAGTTTCCGGAACTGGCCGTCGCCGATTCGTCGACCCGCCGCGTCGGCGGCCAACCGCTGGCGCAATTCGCAGCGGTGCGCCACGACCTGCCGATGCTGTCGATCCAGACCGAGACCGACACCGAGTCGAGCGGTGCGCTGAATTTCGATGCGCGCCTGCGCCGCGAGCTGGAACTGCCCGAGGCGGCGCCGGCGATCGAATACGCCGCCGAACTCAAGTTTGATGGCCTGGCGATCAGCCTGCGCTACGAGCACGGCGTGCTGGTGCGTGGGGCGACGCGCGGCGATGGCGCCACCGGTGAGGACGTGACGCAGAACCTGCGCACGCTGCGGCAGATTCCGCTACGCCTGCAGGGTGAGGCGCCGCCGCTGCTGGAAGTGCGCGGCGAGGTGTACATGCGCCGCGACGATCTGGAACGCTACAACGCGGCAGCGACGGCGCGCGGCGACAAGACCCTGGTCAATCCGCGCAATGCCGCCGCCGGCAGCATTCGCCAGCTCGATCCGGCGATTGCCGCGAGCCGGCCGCTATGCTTCTTCGCCTACGGTCTTGGCGCGGTTGATGGTTGGGCCATGCCGGCGACGCACGCCGGTGTACTCGACGCGCTGGCCGCCTTTGGCCTGCCGGTCTGCGAACATCGTGCCGTGTTGCTGGGGGGTGAGGCGCTGGCCGGATTCCACCGTCGCGTTGCCGCGCTGCGCGATAGCCTGCCGTTCGATATCGACGGCGTCGTGTACAAGGTCAACAGCCTGGAGCTGCAGCGCCGTCTCGGCTTCCGTTCGCGCGAGCCGCGCTGGGCGGTGGCCCACAAATATCCGCCGCAGGAAGCGCTGACCGTGGTCGAGGCGATCGACATCCAGGTCGGCCGCACCGGCGCCCTGACCCCGGTGGCCCGGCTGCAGCCGGTTTTCGTCGGCGGCGTCACGGTGACCAACGCCACCCTGCACAATGCCGACGAGGTCGAGCGCAAGGGCGGTCTGTGCGTCGGCGACACGGTGATCGTGCGCCGGGCCGGCGACGTCATCCCGGAAGTGGTCGGTGTCGTCGCCGAGCGCCGCCCGGTCGACGCGCGGCCCTTCGTCATGCCCGACGCCTGCCCGGTCTGCGGCGCCCATGTCGTGCGCGAGCCGGGCGAGGCGGTGACGCGTTGTTCCGGCGGCTTCTCCTGCCGCGCCCAGCGCATCCAGGCCATCCTGCATTTTGCCGGCCGGCGGATGATGGACATCGAGGGACTCGGCGAGCGCTACGTCGAACGCCTGGTCGAATTCGACTACGTGCATGGCGTCGCCGATCTCTACCGGCTGACGCTCGACGACCTGTTGGCAATGAAACGACGTGCCGACGAGAAGGATGGCACGGTGCCGGAAACGGTCAAGGCCGGCCAGACGCCAACGCGCTGGGCCGAGAACCTGCTCGCCGGGATTGCCGCCAGCAAGGCGCCGAAACTTGCCCGCCTGCTGTTCGCCCTCGGTATCCGCCATGTCGGCGAAACGACGGCGAAGACGCTGGCCGATTGGCTGGGCAGTATCGAACGCGTTCGTCGCGCCCCGGCGCCGCTGCTGGCCGTGCTGCCGGACATCGGGGCGACAGTGGCGGCGGCGATCGCCGATTTCTTCGCCGAGGAGCGCAATGTCGCAGCGGTTGATGCGCTGCTCGCCGAAGGGGTGTTGCCGGCCGACGAGCATGCCCCACATCCTGGCTTGGCCGAGCGTCTTAGCTGGGCAGAACTTTATGGTGCGCTCGGCGTGCCCCGGCTGACACCGCTGCGCGCCAGGCAATTGGCGGCTGTCGTCGAAGGTGCCGCATTGGCGGGCGCCGGTATCAACGCTGCCGCGCTGTCGGCCGCCGGCATCCCCGGCGAGCTGATCGATAGCCTGAGCGATTGGCTGCAACAGCCTGGCAAGCGTGGCTTGCTGGCCGCTGTCGCGCGCCGTCGGGACGAATTGCTGGCGGCGCTGCCGGCGCAGCCCAACGACGCAACAATCCTGGCTCCGTCGCTGGCCGGCCGTAGTTTCGTGCTGACCGGTACCTTGCCGACGCTGAAGCGCGACGCAGCGAAGGACATGATCGAGGCCGCCGGTGGCAAGGTCGTCGGTTCGGTGTCCAAGAAGACAGACTACGTGGTCGCCGGCGAGGAAGCTGGCTCGAAGCTGGAAAAGGCACTGGAACTCGGTGTTCCCGTGATCGATGAGGCAGAATTGCTCAATATGCTTGATAAGGGAGTCGAACAATGAAAAAGGTCAGAAAAGCGGTCTTTCCCGTAGCGGGCATGGGCACACGTTTCCTCCCGGCAACCAAGGCCAGCCCCAAGGAAATGCTGCCCATCGTCGACAAGCCGCTGATCCAGTATGCGGTCGAGGAGGCCGTCGAGGCCGGGATCACCGACATGGTGTTCGTCACCGGCCGCTCCAAGCGGGCGATCGAGGATCATTTCGACAAGGCCTACGAACTGGAGTCGGAACTGGCAGCGCGCGGCAAGGACGAACTGCTCGACTTCGTCCGCAACATGATTCCGAAGAACATCAACTGCATCTACATCCGCCAGGCCGAGGCGCTTGGTCTGGGCCATGCCGTGCTCTGCGCCAAGCCGGTGATCGGCGACGAGCCGTTCGCCGTGATCCTCGCCGACGACCTGCTCGACGGCCAGCCGGGGGTGATCAAGCAGATGACCGATACCTACGACTACTACCGCTGTTCGGTGCTCGGCGTCCAGGATGTGCCGCGTGCCGAGACCAAGAGCTACGGTATCGTCGATGCCCGGCCGGTGGCCGAACGCATCGAACAGATCAGCGCCATCGTCGAGAAGCCGAAACCCGAGGATGCGCCGTCGACGCTGGCCGTGGTCGGCCGCTACATCCTGACGCCGCGCATCTTCCATCATCTGGAAACGATCAAGCCGGGATCCGGCGGCGAGATCCAGTTGACCGACGGCATCGCCTCGCTGCTCTCCGAGGAGCAGGTGCTCGCCTATCGTTACACCGGTACTCGCTACGACTGCGGTTCCAAGCTTGGTTATCTGCAGGCGATGGTCGTCTTCGGCCAGCGTCATCCGGAAGTCGGACCCGAATTCACTGCTTACCTGAAAAACCTGGAGACAAACTGAATGGAGCCGCAAAAAGCCCGTGAACTGCTGGCCAACGCCGATCTGATCCATAGCGAAGCCACTGTCCAGACCGCACTGGCCGAAGTCGCTGGTCGCATCTGCGAGCGCCTAGCCGACAAGAACCCGCTGGTACTCTGCGTGATGACCGGCGGTGTCATTTTCTGCGGCCAGCTCTTGCCGAAGCTTCAGTTCCCGCTCGATTTCGACTACCTGCACGCCACCCGTTACGGGCCGGAAACACAGGGCGGCAAGATTTCCTGGCGCATGGCGCCATGGACCTCGGTCAAGGGCCGCAGCGTGCTGGTCGTCGATGACATTCTCGACGAGGGTGTGACGCTGGCTGCGGTCAAGGAAAGCCTGACCCGTCTCGGTGCCGCCGAGGTGCTGCTGGCGGTGTTCACCGACAAGCAGAATGGCAAGGCCAAGCCGATCGCTGCCGATTTCGTCGGCCTGCCGGTGCCCGATCGCTTCGTCTTCGGCTTCGGTATGGACGTCGATGGCGCCTGGCGCAACCTGCCGGCTATCTACGCCATGAAGGACGATTGATGAGCGGTGCCACCGTTGCCGAATTTCTCGGCTACTGGGCAGGCGAGGGCGAACGCTACGGCAAGCGTGGTGACTATGAGTGGATGGCCGGCCTGGTGCCGGGCCGGCGCGTGCTGGAAATCGGCTGCGGTGTCGGTTTCTCGACGCAGGCTCTGGCGGCTCGTGGACTGACGGTGCTGGCCATCGACTCCTTGCCCGCATGTCTGGCGGCGACACAGGAACGCGTCATCGGGCAGGACGTCAGCCTGCTGGCCGCCGACCTGGCCGCGCTGACCGATGAACAACGGCAGCAGATCGAAGCCTTTGCCCCGGACACCGTCGTCTGCTGGCTGATGGGGGCGCCGGCCGACACGACCGGGGCCCAGGCCGGCGATGCCGGCCAGGCCGTCGTCGCCTACCGCGAGAAACTGCACCGGCTGGTCGCCGAACTGGCCGCCGGGCTGCCGACGGTGCGTGCTCTGCACCTCGTCGACCGCACGGTGATCCCCTGGCAGGCCAAGGATATCGGCCGCGATACCCTGGTCGGCTACCATCTCGGCAAGACCTTGCGCGAGTTGCCGTTCACGGCCGAGCGGCGCAACGCGCTCTATCGCAAACTCGAAGACACGGCAGCCGATCTGCTGCAGATACGCAAAACCCATCCGGCGCTCAAGGGCGCCGTACCCACGTTGGCCTCGCTACTGGCCGAAAGGAACAACTGAAATGCTGGCAATCATCGGCGGCAGCGGCCTGACCACGCTGTCCAGTCTCGACGTCTCGCATCGCGAGGTCGTCCGTACCCCTTATGGCGAGCCTTCCGGCGCCATCGTCTTCGGCCAGATCGCTGGCCAGCCGGCGATGTTCCTGCCACGCCACGGCTATGGCCACACCATCGCGCCGCACATGGTCAATTACCGCGCCAACCTGTGGGCGCTGCATCATCACAAGGCTACCGGCATCATTTCCGTCGCCTCTGTCGGCGGCATCCGCAGCGATCTGCAGCCGGGCGAGATCGTCGTGCCGAACCAGATCATCGACTACACCTGGGGCCGCAAATCCACCTACTTTGAAGGCAACGGCACGCCCGTCACCCATGTCGATTTCACCGAACCCTACGATGCCAGTCTGTGTCGCCGCATTGTCGAAGCGGCGGGCGCGCTCGGTATCGAGATCAAGGTTGGCGGTGTCTATGCCGCCACCCAGGGGCCGCGCCTGGAAAGCGCCGCCGAGATCAATCGCTTCGAACGCGACGGTGCCGACCTGGTCGGCATGACCGGCATGCCGGAAGCCGTGCTCGCCCGCGAGCTCGGTCTGCCTTATGCGGCGATCAATGTCATCGCCAACCATGCTGCCGGTCGCGGCAGCAGCGCCAACGGCATCCATTTCGAAAGCCTGGAGCACGTGCTGCAGGAGGCCATGGGACGGGTCAAGGCGATCATCGAACGCCTCGTCGGCTCTGCCGACAACTGCCAGCCGATGGGCATGTCGGTGTGAATTGACGGCGCGGACGCCGGCTAGTGTGTCCGCCCGTCGCCGTCGTCCGGCTCGTCGCTTTCGTTCAGCGGATAGGCGTCGGCCACGTAGGCCGGCCCTTTCATCACCATGACGACGAAGGCGGCGATGCCGACCATCAACAGCAGCGTCCAGTGCAGGACGACGAGGCTGATGCCGTAGATATCAACGGTGAGGATCAGGGTCGCACTCGCCTGTTCCGGCGCCAGCAAGGCATACAGCCGGGCGAATAGGGATGGCAGGGCGAGCGCCAGGGTGCCGAGCAGAAGTACGCGGGGTAGCAGACGCAGGACAGTACGCTCACGCCCGGCCGGTGTCCGTGGAAAACCGGGCAGCTTGGTGAACCAGTTGATCATGGGAGCCTCCGCACAGAACGCAGCCGGTCGATTGTAGCCGACAGGCAGTATCGGGATATCGTTGCCAGCGGTGCCTGGCTTCTGCGCGGGAAGGCATTCCCGGGTCGGCGTGCGCGTCATCGTCTGACGTTCGTTTGATTGAGGTGCTGGCAACAAGTTCGTGCCGGCCGAGAAAAATGGCCGGTGCAGGCACCCGGCTCGCTGGCTACCGCCCGAGCAGGCCGATTTCGCGGGCGCTATCGGGCCCGATCAGGGTCGCCGCCAGACTGTCCGGGATCTCGCTGTGTCCGGTCGCGAGCGGAACCCGGCCGCCCATGATCTCGGCCATGTCCTGCGGCAACAGCGGCGAGCGGGTCGGCTCGGCGTAGCCCTGCGGGTGGATCGGTTGGCCGCTGGCCGGGTCGTACTTGTCGCTGGCGCCGAAGACGTGCAGCAGTTCGTGGGTAATGATCACGGCATTCTGGCGATGCTGCAGGCGGCTGGCGAAGGCGTGGATCAGGCCGAGCTGACCCTT
>DDWF01000255.1 GCA_002345845.1 Betaproteobacteria bacterium UBA2293
TGCGCTACTACTTCGCCGCCAAGCTGTCGGCGACGATGGAAGACATCGACCTCAACTTCGACGACTTCGTCGCCCGCGTCAATGCCGACCTGGTCGGCAAGTACGTGAATATCGCCAGCCGCTCGGCCGGCTTCATCGCCAAGCGTTTCAACGGTCAGCTGGCACCGGCCGATGCCGACCTGCCGGCGATTCGTGCCATCCAGGAAGCGGCGCCGCGCATCGCCGCCCTTTACGAAGCGCGCGAATTCGCCAAGGCAGTTCGCGAGATCATGGCCCTGACCGATGGCGCCAACCAGTACGTGGACAGCGTCAAACCCTGGGAACTGGCCAAGCGGGAAGGCCGCGAGAGCGTACTGCACGCCGCCTGCAGCAACGCGCTGAATCTCTTCCGCCTGCTCTCCATCCTGCTCAAGCCGATCCTGCCGGTGGTTGTCGGCAAGGTCGAGAAGTTCCTCAACATTGCCCCGCTCGCCTGGCGCGACACGGAAACTTTGCTCGCCGCCAGCCATGCGATCAATTCCTATGAGCACCTGATGACCCGCGTCGATCCCAAGTCCATCGAAAAGCTGATCGAAGCCAATCGTGAATCACTGGCCCCCGCCCCAGAACAGAGCTCGCCACAGCGTCATGCCGAGCATCAGCAGAAGGAAATCCTCGCCGCGCCGGAGGAAGCCGCGCTGTGCTCCATCGACGACTTCATGAAGGTGGACCTGCGCATCGCCCGCATCGCCAATGCCGAACACGTCGACGGTGCCGACAAGCTGATCCGCCTGACCCTGGACATCGGCGACGGCCGGCCACGTCAGGTTTTCGCCGGCATCAAGGCAGCCTACGACCCGGCGACGCTGATTGGCCGGCTGACCGTGATGGTCGCCAACCTGGCCCCGCGCAAGATGAAGTTCGGCCTCTCGGAAGGCATGGTCCTGGCCGGCTCCGACCCTGCCGGCAAGACACCGGGACTGTTCCTGCTCAGCCCTGATGCCGGCGCCGAGCCGGGCATGCGCGTCAAGTAAGTCACGACGACCGGTGAGCGCCAGAATCGCTTCTGGCGCCTGCTGCAGCGCAGCATTGACCCAGCTCAACTTAAAGTGACACTTTAAGTTGAGGTGCCAACAAGGCCCCAGGGTTTAGTCTTTTCGAACTATCCACAAAAACTGTGGATAAGTCTGTGCATTGATTGCGGAAGCCGCAGCTAAGTAGCGGTGCGACAAGGCTTTTTCCTACACCGCCCGAAACTTGGGCGAGAACATAACACTCTGATTTATATAGATTTAAAACTCGCCATTGCTTTTTGCGAGCAGTCACGGCCGGCCGACGAAAATCCACTCACCATGCCGTTCGCCGCTGTGCATAACAAGACGAGCTCAAGCCGTTTGTCAATGGCTGTCACGCATTTTTTCCGGGTAATCCCCAAGCCGCCCGGCAGACCGATTGGTGCACAATGTCCGCATCAACAACGACGGCACAAATCATGCTCAACTCCCGGCTCCGCCCGCCCCGTCCGCAACTCACCGGCCGCATCATGCTCTACGCCCTGGCCGACGTCTTCGGTCTGTCCTGCGTTGCCATCGGTGCCAGCTGGTTCGTCGAACGCAAGGGGGCCATCCTTGCCGATTTTCCGACCTCCGCCGTCGAAGCGGTAGCCTGCACCGCCGGCGGCGTGGTCGTCATGGTCTGGGCCGTCGCCCGCATCCTGGGCGAGCTGGCCAAGCAGTCATCGGTGATGAAGGCCAAGTACGACGACTACATCGCCACGCACCACCCGGACAAGGTGCGCAAGCAGCCGGACGACGCCGGCAACTGATCAATCGCCGCCCTTGGCGGAGGGCTTCAGCCACTCCGGCAGCTCACGGCTGCCGGCATTGTCGATGATGTACTGACGCACCAGACGGCGCACAACCTGCGACGGCGTCAGGTCATTGGCCGCACAGATTTCTTCGAAGATTTCCTTCTTGCGCGGATCAATCAGAATGGTCAGACGGGCAGTTCGCTTCTCCATGATGCTCTCTGTTAAATTCATGTCGCATCATATTAACATACGATTAACATTGACGAATAATCAAACACTCATATAATGCGTCGCTCCCCCTTCGAGCGCGCGCCATGAAGATCGCCTTCCGTCCCAAGTTGCTGGATTGCCTGCCCGGCTACAACAAGGAGCAGTTCGGCAAGGATCTGGCCTCGGGGATCACCGTCGGCGTCCTCGCCCTGCCGCTGGCCATGGCCTTCGCCATCGCCTCGGGAATGTCGCCGACCGCCGGCATCTGGACGGCCATCGTCGCCGGCTTCATCATCGCCGCGCTGGGTGGCTCGCGGGTACAGATCGGCGGCCCGACCGGCGCCTTCATCCCGATCATCTACGGCATCGTCGCCGTCCATGGCGTCAGCAACCTGCTCGGTGCCACCATGCTCGCCGGCGCCATGCTGCTGGCCATGGGCCTGGCGCGCATGGGGCAACTGATCCGTTTCATCCCGGTAACCGTCGTCATCGGTTTCACCAACGGCATCGCCGTGGTCATCTTCCTCGCCCAGATCAAGGATTTCTTCGGTCTATCCATCGACAACCTGCCGGCCGAATTCTTTGCCCGCATCAAGGTGCTTGCCGCCCATGCCCACACCGTCGACCTGCCCACGCTGGGCCTGTCGCTGGCCTGTTTCGTCTTCCTGCTTTCCTACAACCGGCTGGCGCAGAAGCTGACGCTGCTGCAGCGGGCACCGGGGCCGCTGGCGGTCCTGCTGCTCGGCACGCTGGTCGCCTTCCTCTTTGATCTGCCGGTCGAAACCATCGGCAGCCGCTTCAACGGCATCCCGCAGGAATTGCCGGCCTTCGGCCTGCCCGAACTATCGATCCACGACATCGGCAAACTGATCTCGCCGGCCATCACCATCGCCCTGCTCGGCGCCATCGAGTCGCTGCTCTCGGCCCGCGTCGCCGACAGCCAGATCGATGACCGCCATGACCCCAACCAGGAGCTGATCGCCCAGGGCCTGGCCAACATGGCCGCCCCGCTGTTCGGTGGCTTTGCCGCCACCGGCGCCATCGCCCGCACCTCGACCAACGTCAAGTCCGGCGGCCGCACGCCGATCGCCGGCATGGTGCATGCCGTGGTGCTGCTCGGCATCGTCCTGATCGCCGCGCCGCTGGCCGCTTACGTGCCGCTGGCGACGCTGTCGGCGATCGTCATGGTGGTCGCCATCAACATGGGCGAATGGCACCACTTCCGCGAACTGCGCCGCTTTTCCTACAGCTACCGGACCATCCTGCTCGCCACCTTTTTCGTTACCGTACTCTTCGACCTGACCATCGCCGTCGAACTGGGCATGGTGCTGGCCAGCCTGTTCTTCATCTACCGGATGTCCGAGCTGACCCGCGTCGAACGCCGGCCGTTGCGCGAAGAATCCAGCGAACCGCGCTTCCTCTACCCGGACGGGACGATGCGCATCGCCGCCTGGCAACTGTTCGGCTCACTGTTCTTCGGCGCCGTGAACAAGCTGGAGGCCCTGCTTGATCCGGCCGCCGGCCATCCGGAAGTGGTGATCCTCGACATGACGCAGTTGATCCAGCTCGACACCACCGGCCTCGAAGGCCTCGACAATCTGCTCGACAAGCTGAAGAAGCGCGGCTGCACGCTGCTCGTCTGCGGCCTCAATTCACAGCCCGGTTCGCTGCTCTACCGTTCCGGCTTCATCGACCATCTGGGCGACGAGAACGTCTGTGCCGACCTCTCGGCCGCCCTCGCCCGCGCCTACATCCTGCTGCCCAACCTGATGGGCGGCATGGAAGAAGATTACTGACAAGGAAACACGATGAGTTCATTGCCCCCCTGCCCGCAGTGCCAGTCCGCCTTCACCTACGAGGACGGCAACCAGTACGTCTGCCCCGAATGCGCCCACGAATGGAGCCAGGAAGCGGCCACTGACAGTACCGAGCAAGCCCGCGTCTGGAAGGATGCCAACGGCAACGTGCTGCAGGATGGCGACAGCGTGACGGTGATCAAGGACTTGAAGATCAAGGGCTCGTCATCGGTGGTCAAGGTCGGCACCAAGGTCAAGAACATCCGCCTGATCGAGGGCGATCACGACATCGACTGCAAGATCGACGGCATCGGCGCCATGCAGTTGAAGTCGGAATTCGTCAAGAAGCTGTAAGTCTCACGCCGTCTTGCGCCGGCGCAGGTAACAGCCGCCGCCGGCCAGCAACAGGCCGCCGAGCAAGCCACCGCCCGCGGCGAAGAGGGCCAGGCGTTCGAGTTCGCTGATCAGCGCATTGTTGAAAGTGTTGGTGGACAGGTTGAGGGCGATGATCTTCCACTGGCCATCGGCTTTGCGCAGCGTCGCCGTCCACCGCGAACTGAATCTGAAAACGCTACGCTGGTGCGGCGTGAATTCGTCTTCGGTCGTCCCGTTCGCCACCGCCACATCGCCGTAGAAAACGGCTGGCTGGCTTATTTTCGGGTGGGTCACGTACTTGCTGAGCACCGTCCCCGGCGCGCTGCCGACCATGCGCCGGAAGTAGTCGCGGACGCCCTCCGGCCCCTGCGAAACCTCGGCATTCAGCCAGGTGACGACGGCCTTGTCGTCGATATGGCGGGCCATCAGGTCGACATTGGCAGCGTTGATGCCGTGTTCGATATCGTCGAGGATGCGCAGCAATTGCTGGCGGTCGGCGGCGCGATCTTCCTCGCCGACGGCCAACGGGGCACCGAACAACAGGCTCAACAGCAACAGCAGGGCGGACAGACGCATGGCTTTCCCTCCGGAAGAGTGTCGCGAATCGGCAGCAGGCTCAGGGAACCCACCAGTAACGAACGATATGGAAGAAGATCGGGGCGGAGAAGCTGATCGAGTCGACGCGATCGAGCATGCCGCCATGCCCTTCGATCATGCTGCCCCAGTCCTTGACGCCGCGGTCGCGCTTGATCGCCGACAGCACCAGGCCACCGAAAAAACCCATGATGTTGATGGCCAGCGCCACCAGCGCCGCCTGCCAGGGATTGAACGGGGTGATCCACCACAGCGCGGCGCCGACCGCCGTCGACGTCAGGACGCCGCCGAGCAGGCCCTCGAGGGTCTTCGACGGCGAAATTTCGGGAGCGATCTTGCGCCGGCCGAGCAGCTTGCCCCAGACATACTGGAAGACGTCGCTGGACTGCACGGTCAGCACCAGGAAAGCGATCAGCAAGGCGTTGCGTCCGGCGTAACCGGGAATTTCCAGGGTCATCAGGGCGGGCACATGCGACAGGCAATAAACGCCGATCATCAGACCCCACTGCATCTTGGCGGCGCGTTCGAGAAAGCGCGTGGTGTCGCTGCCCAGCGAGGCGGCGATGGGCAGCAGCAGGAAGGCGTAAACCGGGATCAGGATGGAAAACAGGCCGTACCAGTTGGTCGCGATGAGAAAGTACTGCAGCGGCAGGAAGAAAAAGAAACACCACAGCAGCGCCTGATGATCGCCGCGCCGCGTATGCGTCAGCGAGATGAATTCGCGCAGACACTGGAAGGAGATGAAGGCGAACAGCAGGATGATGCCGAGGCTGCCGATCCAGAAAGCCAGGGCGAGCAGGCCGATCATTACCCACCAGGCCTTGATGCGGGCATTCAGGTTGTCGATGCCGGCACTGGCATGGCCGGGTGCCAGGCGAAACTTGAGCACGGCGCCGACGGCGCTGGCCAGCAGGAGCAGGGCGAAGACACCGGCAAATACGGAGATCAGGGTTTCCTGAGGATTCATCGTGTCTATTCGCTCGCAGGTGCCAGCGCCAGCAAGCTCGCCCTGGCCCGTTCAAGAAAGTCCGGCTTGCTCTCGTCAGCATGGATTGCGAGCGCCTGACCGAAACACAGTGTGCATAACAGCGGAATCGGAATCAAGGCCCCCTTGGGCATCACCCGCCCCAGATTCTCGATCCACACCGGAATGAATTCGACCTCGGGGTGCGCCTTGGCCAGATGGTAAAGGCCGCTCTTGAACGGCAGCAGACCTTCGCCGAGATTGCGCGTGCCTTCGGGAAAAACGATCAGCGAATCGCCTTCGGCCAGCGCCGCGTTCATCTGCTCGAGCGGATTGAAGGCATGCTGGCGACCGGCCGCCGGCGCGATCAGCACGCCGCGAAAGACGCGCTCGGCGATGAAGCGGCGCACGCCTCCCCGTCGCCAGTAGTCGGCCCGCGCCACCGGCCGGGTCAGGCGGCGCAACGTCACCGGCAGGACCGCCCAGATGAGGACGAAATCGCCGTGGCTGGTGTGGTTGGCGAAATAGATGCGCTGGCGGACGCTCGGCGAGCTGTCACGCCAGATGGCGCGCACGCCGGTCACCGCCTTGGCGAAGGCACAGATGGCAGCCGCCGCGAAATGTTCAAGCGCCATAGGGGAATCCAGTCTGCTGGCTCAGGAAGACGGCCGCGCCGAGCACGGCCAGCAACTGCAGCGCCAGGCAGATCGCCTGCCGCCGCAACAGGGTGCGGGCTCCGGCAATGCGCTGGTCGAGACTGCGCGGCGTCTGCGGCCGGGCCGAGCGCAGGCCCAGACGCACCAGCTGCGCATCGAATTCAGCCAGGGCGGCATCGGCAACGAAGTCTTCGGTTGCCGGCCAACTGTTTGCCCATCTGGAAAAAATTCGCCGATCGAAGGCAACGCGGATGGCGTAGAACTTTTCCCCTATCCCAAGCCCGACCGCCAGCAGCAATCCCAGGCGGGACAGCATGGGCGGCTCGCTGAAGAAGGCTGCCGCCAGGGCCAGCAAGGTCAGGAACAGACTGCAGTGATCGAGCGTCCGCCCGGTCGCCAGCCAGGCGGCGGTGAGCGCCGCCAGCCGGGATGCCGCCGGCTCAGCCATGGGCTGTGCGCCGCTCGTCAAGCAACTGCTGCAAGTCCGCGCGCTGCGCCGCCCCAAGCACCATCTGCGGCCGACAAGCGGCGATTCGGGCAATCGCCTGATCGACACTGGCCACTCGCTGCGTCCGCAGCAGCCAGGCGGCAACCGCCGCGGCACTGCGCGAATAGCCGAGCGCACAACAGACTAGCAGCGGCCCCTGCTGGTGCAGCGTTTCGATGGCATCGACGGCATCAGCGAGCTCTTCTGCCGGCGGCGACAGCAAGTCGAGCCAAGGCAGGTTGATACTCGTCCATGGCCCCAGCGGCGTCGGCAATTCGGCGGTCAGATCGAGCAGGCCGGCAAAGCCGCCGCTGCGCATCGTCCGCCGATCGGGCAGGCGGCCCAGCCAGACGTCGTCGGCAACATGAACGGGCGCCGGCTGGCGCCAGGTCCATAGCCGCGAATTGATCCAGGCAGCGGCCATGTAGGGCGCCAACAAGCAGCGGCTGGCCAGGCTGTGCCGACCGTCGCGCTTCTGCAAGCCGTCCGGTCCGAGCGCCAGGTAGCTCAGGCTGACCAGCAACAAGGCGACGGCCGGCCACAGCAGCCACAGGGCAGTGTCACCAGCAGTGGCCGCCACGACGCAGAGCAGCGCCGCTGCCAGGTAGGCACCGGCCAGCCAACGGCGGCGTGGCGAGCGGCTGAGCCGCCAGTTGGCCAACATGGCCGGCTCGCCATCCGGCCACCACCAGAGGCAGAGCAAGCCGACCAGCGCACCGGTCGGCACATCGATGAAATGATGCTGATAAGTGGTCAGCACCGAAATGGCGATCAGGCTGGCCCAGAAATGCGTGGCGAAACGCCAGAAACCCCGGCTGGCCGCGACAAAGCGTGCCCAGATGACGACCAGCAGGGCGATATGCAGCGACGGGGCCTGGTTGAAGGGCTGGTCGAAGCCGGCCAGGACGGCGAACATCGTGCCGAACAAACCATCGGTGGCCGGCCGCTCAAAGCTGAAATGCAGGGGAAAGAGAAAGAAACAGGTGACGCAGACGATCTGCGCCGTCAGCAGGCGCCAGGCATGGGTATCGACCTCCCGGCGGGAGCGGCAGAGCAGGAAGGACAGGCCGTAGAGCAGATCGATCGACCAGTAGGGCACGATGGTCCACGCCACGAACGGAATCTGGCGCTCCCAAGCGAAAACGATCGTTCCGGCGACGGCCTGGGTGGCCGCCCACCAGTTGGCGGCCCCGTAGGAGAGAAAGAAGAAGGGGCCGAGGAACAGCAGCCAGGCGACGCCCCGGCGCCACGGCCGGTACTCCCCGCCGGCAGCGGCAGGCGCCAGCGTGACCTGACCAGCCTCACTCATCAGCTGGCGCGGCGCCTGGCCAGGGAGACGGTGAAAATCCCCCATTGATCGATCCGCTGCTCGACTTTCTCGAAGCCGGCCTCGGCCACCAGTTGATCCATTTCGGCCTGGCTGCGCCGGCGCATGACCCAGGCCTGGCCGGCGCGATGACTGGTCAGCGCGCGGGCAATCAGCTCCAGTTGCGGATGCCAGGGCTGGCCGGTGTACAGCAGGAAACCGCCCGGTTCGATGGCGGCGGCTAGACCGGCCAGCGAACGGCGCACGGCATCGTTGTCGGGAAACAGTTCGTAGAGCCCGGAGACGATGCCGATTCCGGGTTTCGGTGTCACCGCCGCCAGCGATGCCGGATCGAAGGCATCGGCCTGAACGAAACGGGCAATGTCCGTCATCCCTTTTTGCTCGATCAGCTCCCTGCCCTGGCGCACGTTCAACTCGCTGAAATCGCGCAGCAGGATGGAAGCCGGCCGCTGCGGATGATTCTCCAGGGCCTCCAGCACGTAACGTCCATGGCCGGCGGCGATGTCCATGATGTGAATGGCACTCTGGCTGCTGCGCAGTGCCGCCATCGCCCGCCGCAACATTTCCTCGAGATGCAGCTTGCGCTGGCGGATGCCGCGCCAGCCGATGGCGTTGAGGTAATTGCGGTCGATGATCCGGCCGAGCGGGCCGAGACCGGTCGGCGTGTTGCGGTACACATAGTCGAGGGTACTGCCGGAATCGAAGCCGGTGCGGTGCCCGAGCCGGACGCCGGCCGCCAGCCAACCGCCGACTTTCAGGCCCAGACGCGTCGCCGCCCAGTACAGGCCGCGCGGGCTGAAAATGGACAAGGGCCGGGACAGGGCCAAGGATTCCTCGTAGGTTGCCCCGTGCCGGTCGGCATCGTTCAGGTCAGGCCGTTGCAGCGGCTGGGCAAAGGCGTCGAGGATGAACCGCCGGGCCTGGTCGGTGGCGCGCTGACGTTCCAGTTCGCCCAGGGTGTCGTGGAAGAAGCCGTCGAAGACATGCTTCTCCTTGACCGGCGTACCGAGGCGCTCGAAAAACGCGTGCTGCGGCGGGTGATGGACCACCCAGTCGGCCCCGGAAATCAGCAACTGGGTCGGCACGGTGATCGCCTGCGCATCGGCAACCACCCGCTCGGCCGCATCGTAGAGGTCGAGCAGAATGTTCACCGAGATCGGCCGGCTGATCAGTGGATCGCTGTCGTACGAAGCCTGGCGCAGCGGATCATGGGTGAGGAACTTCGACTTGACGTAGCTGTTGACGAAGAAATTGCCACGCAACCGCTGCATCAACCGCAGCCCCGGGCGCGCCAGCGGCACGTAGAGCTTGACCTTGAAGGCCGGCGAGGCAAGCACTTGGCAGCGAATGCGCGGCGCGTAGTCATGCACCCAGGTGGCGACCACCACCGCGCCGACGCTTTGCGCGACGACGGCCAGTTCCTCCTCGGCTAGGCCGTGGTTTTCCCGGATGTGGTCGACGAAAGTCTGCACATCGCGCACGGTGGTCGCCAGACTGGGCGAATAGCCACGTTCGCCGGGCGAGCGGCCATGGCCGCGGGCATCCCAGGCGAAGAAATCGAAATCCGGCAGATCCAGTTCGTCTACCAGATGGGCCATGCGCGCCGAGTGTTCGTGACCGCGATGAAAGAGCAGCACGGCGCCGCGCCGCTCGCCGCCGGTGGCGGGCCAGTGCCGGTAGAACAAAGGAACGCCGTCATGGGTCGGAAAAGTGTGTTCGCTTGCCTGGCGGGTAGTGACCATGTCGGTTTCTCAGGAAGAAAGGTGAGCGGTCTGCTGCAAACCGCTACGGATGCGATTGACGATATTGAGGAGGATCAGTCCGGCCATCGCCGGCATCACCCAGAAGACCCACGCCGGCAGCGCCCCGGCGACGCCCAGCCAAAGGCCCAGGGCGCCGAAGAGCAGGGCCCGGTCGCTCTTGCCCATCGGCCCTTCGTAACCGCGCCGGGCGCCGATCATCGGGCCGAGCGCGCCGGTCATTTCCGACAAGGCGGCGAGAAAGACGACGGCGCCGACACTCGCCCAGCCGAACGGCGCGATGAGCACGAAGGGCAGATACAGGGCGGCATCGGAGACGACATCGGTCAGTTCATTGAGATAGGCGCCGAGACGACTCTGCTGCCCATGCTCGCGGGCCAGCATGCCATCCACGGCGTTGAGCGCCATGCGCAGGAACATCCACAGCGGCAGCAACAGGAACAGTCGATGGTCGGCGGCCAGGGCCAGGACAAGGCCCAGGATGCACGACACGAACATGGCCAACAAGGTGACCGCGTTGGCAGTAACGCCAGCGCTTGCCAGACGACCGACCAGGGGTCTGAGCAAGGACTGAAAGCGCGGTTTGAGCTGGTAGATACTGATCATCAGGTCAGTGGGAACAAAGGCCGGGACGGAATATAGCATGCCAAAAGCAAGTCCCATCGCTGCCGCGCAATCCGTACAAACCGTTTGCCGGGAGCCCCCGGAAAAGCTGACGGGACAGGCAGCGGCGCAGCGACGTGTCATAATCCGGCGAAATTTTCGCCCCCGTCATCGTTGCCTGCCCCGCTCCCTGGAGAGTTCAATGCTGCGCTCGTCATCGCCTCGCGGTTTCGCCGTCGTACCGATCCTGCTGATCGTCGTAGCCGTCCTGGCTGGCGGCTGGTTTCTTGCCAGCCAGTGGCAGGCCGACAGCGATGGTGGCGACGCCGGACCTTTCCAGATTGCCGACTTCGCCAACCGGGATTTCGAAGGCTCGCCGGCGCTGGCGCTGAGCTTCACCCTGCCGCTGGATGCGCGGAAGAACTACGAAGAACAGATCCAGGTTTTCGAAATGCCGGCGCGCCCCGGCGATGCCCGGCCCAGCGCCAGGGATGACGACGAGGGTGAGGAAAGCCCCGGCGGCAGCAGCGACCCGCAGATCAGCACGGCGCCGGAGGAGGTGGCGACGGAAGGCGGCAAACTGCTCAAGGGCGCCTGGGTGGTCGGCGACAACCCGCGCCTGCTGTTCTTCCCGCACATCAAGCCGCAGACACGCTATGTCGTTCGCGTCGCCGCCGGACTCACCTCGCAATCCGGCCAGGCGCTGGCCGCCGAAGGCCGCTACGCGGTGCTGACCGCGGCAGTGGCACCGGCCTACTACTTCGCCAGCCGCGGCATGGTCCTGCCGGCCGCCCAGAATGGCGGTCTGCCGGTGGTCACCGTCAATGTGCCGGAGGTGGACATCCAGTTCCTGCGCGTCAAGCCGGACCAGCTGCCGCGCTTCCTCGACAAGGTGATCAGCGGACCACGTCAGCGGGCCAGCCGTCAGGCCACCGACGCGGATGAAGACGAGGGGGAATACGAGGAATACGACTGGCGCGCCACCGACCTCAAGGGCGCCGTCCATAACTGGTCGCTGGACAATCTGCACAAGCTCACCGAGAGCGTCTTTGCCGGCCGCTTCCTGACCGAACAGAAAGCCGACAAGCGTAGCGTCACCTTCATCCCGGTCGAAGACATCAAGGAACTGCGCGAGCCCGGCATCTACATCGCCGTGATGAGCCAGCCCAATCGCTTCCGCAGCGACTATCAGGTCAGCTATTTCTACGTCAGCGATCTCGGCCTGAGCACCCGCCTGTTCACGCGCGGCGCCGATGCCTACGTCAGCTCGCTGACTTCCGGCAAGGCCGTCTCGGGAGTCGAAGTAACCTGGCTGGACGAGACGGCCAAGGTCGTCGCCCGCGGCGAAACCGACGGCAACGGCCGGGCCAGTTTTGCCGAGCGGCCGGCAGCGGCGAAAGTCGTCGTCGCCCGCCAGGGCCGGCAGATCTCGCTGATCACGCTGAAGGAACCGGCGCTCGATCTCTCCGAATTCGACGTCGCCGGCCTGCCCGGCCGGCCGCTGCGCCTGTTCGCCTACGCCGGCCGCAATCTGTACCGGCCGGGCGAGCAGTTCGACATCTCGGTGCTGGCGCGCGACGCCGACGGACGACCGGTACCGGCGCAGCCGATCCAGGCCATCCTCAAGCGCCCGGACGGCAAGAACCAGTTCACCGCCACCTGGCCGGCCAATGACGACCTCGCCGGCTACTACCAGCGCCGCATCGAACTGCCGGCGGATGCGCCAACCGGCTCGTGGACGCTGGAATTGCGCGCCGACCCGGCGGAGCGGCTGGCCACCACCAGTTTCCGCTTCGCCGTCGAGGAATTTCTGCCCGAACGCATGAAGCTCGAACTGGACAGCAAGCAGGCCGCCATTTCGGCAAACGAAACCCTGAACATCGACATCAAGGGCAGCTACCTTTACGGCGCCCCGGCGGCCGGCAACCAGTTGCTCGGCGTGGCCCAGTTCGAGCGGCAGAAAAATCCGCTGGCGCAAAAGCTGCCGGGCTTCGAATTCGGCGACAGCGGCGAGGAAAGCCAGCGCCAACGCGTCGAACTGGAATCCGCCCAGCTCGACGAGAACGGCGCCCTGTCGCTGGCCGTCGATCTGGCACCGGCCCAGGGCAAACGCTCGCCGTACACCGTGCGCACCACGCTGAGCCTGCTCGAAAGCGGCGGCCGGCCGGTGGTCCGCAACTTCGAACGGGTCATCTGGCCGGCGCCCGTGCTGGTCGGCGTCCGCCCGCTGTTCACCGGCGACTATGCGCGCGAAGGCAGCGTCGTCCAGTTCGAGCTGATCCGCACCGATGCCACGGCCAAATTGCATGCCGGGAATGCTCTCCCGGTCCGTCTGTTCCGCGAAAACCGAGATTACTACTGGCGCTTCGACGATCAGCGCGGCTGGCATTCGGGCTTCACCGAAACCGACGAACTGGTCCATACGACGAGCGCCAGCATTCCCGACGGCGGCCGCGGCAAGCTCGGCGTCCCGGTCAAATACGGCCGTTATCGCCTGGAGATCAGCGACCCGGCCAGCGGCCAGACCGCCAAATATCGCTTCTACGCCGGCTGGAGCGCCCGCGGCGATGAAAGCCAGGGCATCCGCCCCGACCGGGTGGCGCTGAAGTTCGACAAGCCCGCCTATCAGGACGGCGAAACGGCCAAACTGACCATCACCCCGCCGCATGCCGGCGAAGCGCTGATCACCGTCGAGGCCGACAAGACCCTGTGGGTCAAGCGGCTCGAAATTCCGCTCGACGGCAGCACCGTCGACATCCCGCTCGGCAAGGACTGGCAGCGCCACGACCTGTACGTTTCGGTGATCGTGCTGCGCCCCGGCAACGACGGCGAGAAGGTGACGCCGGCACGGGCCCTGGGGCTGGCGCATCTGCCGCTGGAGCGCGGCGAGCGCAAACTGGCGGTGACGCTCGAGGCGCCGAAGAAGACCTTGCCGGATACGCCGCTCAAGGTGAAGGTCAAGGTTCCCGGCGCCAGCGGCCAGCCGGCGGTGGTCACGCTGTCGGCCGTCGATGTCGGCATTCTCAACATCACCCGCTATGCGACGCCCGATCCGCACGGCAACTTCTTCGGCCGCCTGCGTTATGGTGCCGACCAGTACGACGTCTATGGCCGCCTGATCGAGAAGATGGGTGGCCAGAAGGGCAAGCTCAAGTTCGGCGGCGACGCCGCCCCGCAAGCGACCAAGAGCCTGCCGAAGAAGGTCCGCCTGATCGATCTGTTCTCCGGCCCGGTCAAGCTCGACGCGCGCGGCGAAGCGGAAATCACCCTGGCCGTCCCCGACTTCAACGGCAGTCTGCGCCTGATGGCGGTGGTCGCCGCTCCGGACAAGTTCGGCAGCGCCGAGATGGAAACGATTGTCGCCGCACCCCTGGTGGCCGAGTTGATGACCCCGCGCTTCCTGACCGTCGGTGACAACGCCACGATTGCGCTGGACCTGCACAACCTGTCCGGCGCCGCCCAGAAACTCAAGGTCCGCCTGACCAACGCCGACGGCCTGAAAATCCAGAATGCCGAGCGTGAGCTGACACTGGCCGACCAGCAGAAACAGACCCTGCGCTTCCCGCTGGAAGCCGGCAATGCCCTCGGCCTGGCCGATGTCCGGGTGCTGGTGAGCGGTAGCGACGGCCTCCGTCTGGAACGCAGCTTTGGCCTCCAGGTGCAGGCGGCGACGCCGCAGCAGCAGACGCTCAAATTGCTCACCGTCGCCCCCGGCGAAAGCATCGAGGTCCGCGATGCGGAGCTTGGCGGCTTGCTGAAGAACACCGTGCACAGCCACCTGGTCATCTCCGACAAGGCGCCGATCGACGTCCGTGGCGCCATCCAGGGCCTGCTCAGCTATCCCTACGGTTGCGCCGAACAGACCACCAGCACGGCCTATCCGCACGTTCTGGTCGATGAGGAAGGGGCCCGGCTGTTCGGCCTCAAGGCTTATAGCCGCGAGCAGCGGGCGGCCATGCTGGAAAAGGCGATCGCCCGTCTCGGCGCGATGCAGGCGCCGAACGGCGGCTTCAGCCTGTGGGGCAATGTCTCCGAATACCAGTACTGGCTCTCGGCCTACGTCGGCAACTTCCTGCTCGACGCGCGCGAACAGGGCTTCGCGGTGCCGGAAGCGATGCAGACGAAGGCGACCGATTTCCTGCTGAAAAATCTGCAGGAAGGCGCGGCCGGCTTGCCGAGCAGCAAGCCGAAGTACAACGAAAACGGCTGGCAGGATTACCGCTACGGCGGCTCCGGCCGCTTCGGCGTCCTCGCCTACGGCGCCTATGTGCTGGCGCGCGAGGCCAAGGCGCCGCTGTCCACCTTGCGCCAGATGTACGAACTGCGCGACCAGGCGCATTCCGGGCTGGCACTGGTGCACCTGGGCCTGGCGCTGAAGCTGATGGGCGATGAAACGCGGGCCCGCACGGCCCTCGCCGAAGGCGTCGGCAAGAGCCGGGACACTGGCTACTGGTGGGGCGATTACGGCAGTCCGCTGCGCGATGCGGCGCTCTCCTACGCCCTGCTCGATCGGCACAAGCTGAAGGTGGACGGCCAGGACAATCTGGTCGCCCTGGCGGCCAGCGAACTGAGCCGCAACCGCTACACCAGCACCCAGGAAAAGCTGGCGCTGTTCCTGCTCGGACGCAACTTCGCCGCCGCCACCGAAGGCCAGGCCGGGTGGACCGCCGAACTGCTCGGCAAGGCGGCGCCGGAAGTCATTACCGGTAGCGGCAGCCTGGTCCGGCCGCTAGCGGCCGATGCCTTGCAGGGCGGCGTCCGCATCCGCAACACGCACAAGGAAAAGCTCTATCTGCAGCTGTCCCTTTCCGGCAATCCGGCCCAGATGCCAGCCAACCGCGACGAGGCTATCGCCCTGACGCGCGACCTGTTCACCGCCGATGGCAAGCCGCTGAAAGGCCGCGCGCTCAGGGTCGGCGAATCGGTGATCGTCCGCGTCAATGTCGATCCCCGACGCTGGATTACCACCGGCATGGTGATCGACCGCATCCCGGCCGGCCTCGAGATCGAGAATCTCAACATCGCCCAGGGCGAAGGCATGGCCGGCACGCTGATCGACAACGTCAACCCGGCCGCAGCCATGCTCGACCCGCGCATTCAGCACGTCGAGTTCCGCGACGACCGCTTCGTCGTCGCCGCCCGCCTGCACGGCAAGATCAGCCTGTTCTACCGGGCCCGCGTCGTCACCCCCGGCAAGTTCATCTTCCCGCCGATCTACGCCGAAGACATGTACCGGCCGGATGTCTATGGCCTGGCCAGCGGCGAGGCCACGCTAACGGTCAGCGACGGTACCGACAAGGCGGCCGCCGGCCTGCCGGCGAAACCGTAGCGCGCCGTGGCGCGATGGTTACGGCTGCCGCCCGGCCGGCGGCAGCGTTGGCTGGCGCTGCTCGCCGTGCTCGTGCTCGGCCTGATCATCGCCGACCGCCTTTTCCCGCCGCTGGTGCCCGGCCGCGATGCGCCGAGCGCCCTGCTCATCGTCGCCCGCGACGGCACCCCGCTGCGCGCCTTTCCCGATCGCGACCATGTCTGGCGCCATCCGGTCGCCCTCGGCGACGTCTCGCCGCTCTACCTGCAGGCGCTGGAGCGCTACGAGGACCGCTGGTTCCGCTGGCATCCCGGGGTCAATCCGCTGGCCCTGCTGCGCGCCGCCGGGCAGTGGCTGTGGCACGGCGAGATCGTTTCCGGCGGCTCGACGCTGACCATGCAGGTGGCGCGCATCCTCGAGCCGGTGCCGCGGACGCTGCTCGGCAAGTCCCGGCAAATACTGCGCGCCCTGCAGCTCGAACTGCATTACTCGAAGGACGAAATCCTCGGCATCTACATCAATTACGCCCCGATGGGCGGCGTGCTCGAAGGCGTCGAAGCCGCCAGCCGGGCCTACCTCGGCAAGCCGGCCCGGCGCCTCAGCCATGCCGATGCCGCCCTGCTGACGGTGCTACCGCAAGCGCCCTCGCGCCTGCGCCCGGACCGCCAGCCGCAGCTCGCCCGCGCCGCCCGCGACAAGGTGCTGGCGCGCATGGCCGGGCGCTGGTCGCCGGCCGACATCGCCGACGCCCGCCAGGAGCCGATCATTGCCCAGACGCTGCGCGACCCGCTGCTCGCCCCCCTGCTGGCCGAGCGCCTGCGCCAGGATGCAGGTGGCCGGCAACGCATCGACACGACCATCGACGCGCAGGCCCAGCAGACCGTCGAACTGTTGCTGGCCAATCGCCTCGCCGCCCTGCCACCACGGGTCTCGATGGCCGCCCTGGTGGTCGACAACGAAACGCTGGAAGTCCGGGCCTACGCCGGTTCCGCCGAGTTCGCCGACGCCGATCGCTTCGGCTTTGTCGACATGGTGCGCGCCTCGCGCTCGCCGGGTTCGACGCTCAAGCCCTTCCTCTACGGCCAGGCGCTGGACGCCGGCCTGATCCACTCGGAATCACTGCTCGCCGACGTCCCGCAATCCTTCGGCGGCTACCAGCCGGGCAATTTCCAGCAGTCCTTTCATGGTGCCGTCAGCGTTTCCGAAGCCCTGAGCAAGTCTCTGAACGTCCCGGCCGTCGAGGTCCTCGAACGCCTGGAGCCGAACCGCTTCGTCGCCGCCCTGCGCAGCGGCGGCCTGAAACTGGATTTTCCCCGCGGTGCCACCCCGAACCTGTCGGTCATTCTCGGCGGCGCCGGCACCACGCTGGAACAACTGGTCGGCGCCTACACCGCCTTTGCCCGCCAGGGCATCGCCGGCAAGCCGCGCTACACCCCGGACGCCCCGCTCGTCGAACAACGCATGCTGTCGCCCGGCGCCGCCTTCATCATTCGCGACCTGCTCGAAGCCGGCGGTCCGGTCGGTCGTGCCATCGAGCAAGGCCCCGGCATTCGCCGCGGCATCGCCTGGAAGACCGGCACCAGTTTCGGCTTTCGCGACGCCTGGTCGATCGGCGTTTCCGACCGCCTGACCATCGGCATCTGGGTCGGCCGCCCGGATGGCACCCCCAACCCGGGCTTCTTCGGCGCCAATATCGCCGCCCCGCTGCTCGTCGCCGCCTTCGAGGCGCTCGATCAACAACCGCCCGCCCCGCGCCAGCCACCGCCCTCGGTCAGCCAGGCAAGAATCTGCTGGCCGCTCGGCACCCGCTTCGATCCCGCCGAAGCCGGCCTCTGCCACCGGCAGCGCCTGGCCTGGCTGCTCAACGACACCGCCCCGCCGACCTTCCCGGATCGCCTGCGCCGCGGCGAGATGCGCTACCAATACGAAGTCGACGCCGGCAGCGGCCGCCGCGTCACGGCGGAATGCAGCAAGCAGCCGCGTCAGCAGGTTGAAGCGGCCCGCTGGCCAGCCGCCCTGGAACCCTGGCTGAGCGGCGACCTGCGCACCCTCGCCTACCCGCCGCCCTGGGCCGACGGCTGCCAGGGCCAGGCCGAGCCGGCCGGCGGACTGCGCATCGTCGGCGTCACCAACGGCGAAGTGATCCAGCGCCCGCGCCCCGATCAGCCCCCGGTCGTCCGCCTCGAAGTCCGCGGCCAGCGCGGCGATGTTTACTGGCTGATCAATGGCCGACTGGCCGCTCATCGCCCCGGTTCGCAGCCGCTGATCCAGCGGCTGCCCGAGGCCGGCCGGGTGGATATCACGGTGATGGACGACCAGGGGCGCTTCGACCGGGTCAGCGTCAGCGTCCGCTGAAATTCTTCCTTTGGTAGTCGGAGGGGACTTTATTTTCCGCCAGTCGGTTTGGGGGTGACGCTTTTCCCAGCAGGGATTGCAGTAAAACTGCTGATAGGCGGCAAAGACGGAGTAGGAACGGTTTTGGTAGGGGGGCATTATCGCGCAGCGCCCCTGGTCCGCCGGGTTAGTCACGGCCAGCCTCTGCTTGACGAACTTTGAGGGCATTCTCAACTTCAACAAGTGCTGCAAGTGTTACGTTCGGATTCTTCGCTGCCATCGCTAGAAAGATTTCTCCTTCTTTCAGGAAGAGACGTGCGAAGAACCCCTTGCGCAGACCATTGTTTGAATGACGCAGGTCCTTTCTGATCGCAGACAGGAATGCCTCAGTAAGAAAGATGGATTTCGCATCTGGAGTGCCCTTCGCGAGATGATCTTTCCAAGAGGCAAAGGCTTCAATCACCTCGGGGCCACTCCAGAGAATGAGCTTTCGAGTGAACTCACGAAAGAACGGGACCAAGTCCTTTTCAGTGTTGGATGCATCTGTCTCGCCAGCGCTCCAGAAGAACATGAAGAATTCTTTCAGAAACTCGTCATAGATCTCGGTCTTCTTCTCTCGGTAAAGGGCGTCAAGCTCCTTCTTGCGTTCGAAATAGCGACCAACCATAACAGTTATGGTGGCAACAAGAACAGTTGCGGCTGCGGCAACGAGTGCGGCAGCAAGCTCTTTTGGCACAGCGGCTAGATATTGGAAGAATGCGAACAGCATCCAGCCGACCAGGGCGGCGAGTGCAAGTAGGATCGCAAGACCAATTACGCCAACGAGGAAGCTCTTGGGGCGGGTCATGTCAAAGGTAGCGAACGTGGAAGTGAGTGGCGCTGTATGGCTTTATCGCACAGCGCCCAGCTACCGATAGTGCTAGGGCTTTTTCTTCTCAGCATTCTTGGCCTTGCGAGACATAAACTGGTTGAATTTTTCGGATAGAACGAAAACATAGTCGCATATGGCCACCACAAGCTCTAAGAGACTCTCAGCATCTTGGCTGTTAATTCGGGCATCCGTAGCATGAGCAGCGATATTTCTATGCTCCTGAAGCTCTTGGCTCCACTTGAAGAGCCGTTTATCAATGACTTCTTTTTCGAGCAATTCTTTCAGGCCGCCACTGAGATACTGGCTTTTGGTCTTGAAGTGACGGCAGATACCTTCGAGAGCCCTGCCAGACATTGCAGCAGAAGCAATGAAGGCACCAGCTTTGAGACAGCGATCTGCTTCGTCGAGTGACGTTCTTACCAGTGGAGGAATTTCCCAAGAAAGAGATCTCTTCGGGGAGGGCCACAGACGCCACGGAGTTCCAAAATAGGCGTTGTCGGAACTGGGGTCATATTCCTCATACTGCCCGGCGAAAAGCGTGTTCTTGCACGCGGAACATTCCATCAATATTGCTCTGAAAGGCGTTGGATCTTGATCAGGATCAAACGAGTCATGTGAGCCAAGCACAGTACCTTGCACATTAGCTTTGCAGTACGGACATTCAAGGATTAGGGATGTTGGTTTAGCCATTCGTTAAGCCTTAACGTTCAAGGTCAGGGACGCGGCGCGGCTTTATCGCGCAGCGTCCCCTGCACCGCAGGGTTGGGGGACGACTCGTGACCAACAAGCCGACGGTATCGGTCTGCATTCATGCAGCGGAGCACTTGGACGTCTTTCTACGTGATGCTTCAGACGGCATGAAGATCGGGCGTGGAATAGTCTTCGAGGTATATCTGAGGTCCATGCGTTCCCACCACGACGGTGAATTCGCCGCCGGGAGGGATTGTGACTATCACGGCCCCAGCGGTTCCAAAGTCAGCGCGGTAGCGAGCAGCGCCGGAATTGGGGTTGGTAATGGCGATCTCCTCACCGATGGAATATGTACCGCTGTGGATGATGCCCATGTCAAGTCCAGTACTGAATACGGCACGGGGAATGCCCCCCCCCCAAGGTTAGATGTGAAACCCAAGTGATGGATACTCATCCGCCATTTAGGCTGTCCAAAAATAGCACCCTATAGGTTCAACAACTTGCCAAATCTTAGTGAGGCATCATACGCAAGCGCCTGCAGGTCGTCATCGCCGTCGTCGGAGTTTTCTCGGGTAGCAACAAGAGCTGAGTAGCGCTTCAGGTCAGCAGCTCCACAAACCTGCTACCGCGCCAACCCAGCCGCCCAGGCCTCGGCCGCGGGGCGCAGCAGATCGATCCACGGGCCGGGATAGACACCGATGCCGACGATCATTGTGATCAGTGCGAGCAGCACCAGCAATTCACGCGGCCGCAGGTCTTCCGCCTCGGCCACCTCGCGGCGGGTCACCGGACCGAAGAAGGCCTTGCGATAGAGCGCCAGGAAGGCGCCGGCGGCGATCGCCAGGCCGAACAGGGCGGCCATGCCGGCGCCGGTGTGGCTCTGCAGGGCGGCCAGAATGAGCAGGAATTCGCCGGGGAAACTGCTGGTGCCGGGCATGCCGACGCCGGCGAGGCCACAGATGAGGAAGCCGCTGGCGAGCAGGGGCATGGTTTTGGCAACGCCACCCAGGGCATTGACGTCGGTGGAGCCGGTGCGCTGACGGAGGAATTCAAGGAGCAGGAAAGCGCCACCCGTAGCCACGGTAAAACTGAGCAGCAGGGACACCGCCCCCTGCACGCCCTGCGCCGATAGCGCCGCCAGCCCTAGCACTGCCAGGCCGACGTGACAGATGCTGGCGTAGGCCAGGCCGACGCGCAGGTTGCTCTGGCCGAGGATGCCGACGGCGCCGTAGATCAGCGTCACCGTGCCGAGGCCGGCAAGCAGCCAGTGCAGATCCTGGGCGGCGGCCGGCGCCAGCGGAATGGCGAAGCGGATCAGGCCGTAGCCGCCGATCTTCAGCCCGACCAGCAGCGCCGTCAGCGAACCGGGCGCCGCCAGGGCCAGTTGCGGCAGCCAGGTATGCAGCGGCACCAGGGGCACCTTGACGCCGAAGCCGAGGAGGCAGAGCAGGAACACCAGCAGTTGCGTGGATTCCGGCAGCGGCGCGGCAAGCAGGGCCGGCAGGTCGAAGGTGAGGACCGGCTGGCTGGTGGCGACGACGACGAAGGCGATCAGCAGCGGAATGCCGCCGGCCAGCATGATCAGGAAGTAGCGGATGGCGGCGGCTGGGGCGCCGGCGGTGGCGCCCCAGCGGCCGAGCAGGAAGTAGAGCGGCAGCAGCGTCAGTTCCCAGAAGAAGAAGAACAGCAGCGTGTCGAGGGCGCAGAAGATGCCCAGAGTCGCCGTCTGCAACAGCAGCAGATAGCTGTAATGCTGGCGCGGCGCTTCCTGCACGACATTCCAGCAGGCGACCAGGCTGCCCAGGAACAGCAGGGCGCAGGCCGGCAGAAAAAGGACGGAAAGACCGTCCACGCCGAGCAGGTAATGCACATTGAGGCTGGCGATCCACGGCTGCCGCTCGAGCAACTGGAAACGCTCGCCGGCCGGGTCGTAGGCCAGCAGCGCCGCCGTCGCCAGCAGCAAAGTGCTCAACATGGCCAGCGCGGCGACCTGCCGGGCCGCCTTCGCCGGCAGCAGCCAGAGCAGCACAGCGCCAAGCAGCGGCGTGAACACGAGCAGCGAGAGCAGCGGCAGGGTCATCGCGCGAACCTCGCGGCGACCGTCTGACTGGCCGTTTCCGTCAGGTGCAGCCAGGGTTCGGTGAAGAAGCCGATGGCCAGCATGGCGCCGAGGGCGATGCCACAGACAACGTATTCCATGGGCAGGGTGCGGTCGACATCGTGCCCGCCCGCGCCCGGCGGCGACAGGAAGGCGCGCTGGAAGGCCCAGAGCAGGAAACCGGCGGCGGCGACGTTACCGAGCGCCGCCGCCACCGTCGGCAGGGCACCGAAGCGGGCAATGGCCGCCTCGAGCACCAGGTGGGCGGCGTCGAAACCCGGCGTGCCGGGCATGCCGACGATGGCCAGGCCGAAGCTGAGGAAGGCGATGGCGAGGAAGGGAATACGCTCGAACAGGCCGGACAGTTCATGCAGCTCGGTGGTGCCGGTGCGGCGGAAGACGAAGCCGACGATGAACCACATGCCGGTCGCCGCCAGACCGAAGTTGGCGGCCAGCAGAACCGCCCCCTGGATGCCCGAGGGATGCAGGCTGAAGACGCCGATGACCAGCAGGCTGGTGTGACTGACCACGGCGAAGGCGAGCAGGCGGCGCAGGTTGGTCTGCTGGAAGGCGAGGGCAGCGGTGAAGAAAACCCCGGCCATGGCGAAGCCGACGACGTAGGGTTGCCAATAGGCGACAGCGTCCGGCGTCAGCGGCAGGACGAAGCGCAGCATGCCGTAGATGCCGACCTTGACCCCGACCATCAGCGCCGGGGCGACGGCGATCAGGCCGTGCTGCGCCATGTTGGGCAGCCAGCCGTGCAGCGGAAAGAGCGGCGTGCGCACGGCCAGGCCGTAGAACAGCAGATAGAAGGCGGCGGTCTGGAACTTGCCGAGCGGCGGCGTCGCCATCAAATCGAACAGGTCGAAGCTCCAGACGCCGCCGGTGGCTTCGGCGTGCGACCAGCCGAGGACCAGGCAACCGGCGGCAAAAAGCAGCCAGCCGAAGGATTGATACTGGATGAAGCGCGCCAGGGCCTGGATCTCGGCGCGCGATGAGGCCCAGCGGCGCAGCAGGTAAACCACCGCCCACAACTCGACGGCCGACCAGATGGCGAACCAGGCGATATTGACGGTGACCAGCATGCCGATCAGCCCGGCCTCGGCAATCAGCAGCACGGCGAACAGGCGGCCCGGCGAGATCATGCCGCGGCTCATGCCATAGAAGGTCATCAACAGCGTCAGCAGGGCGGCGACCAGAATGAAGACCAGGCTCAGGCCGTCGACGGCGACATGGTAGGCAAGCGGCGAAAAGCGTTCGGCCAGTTGCATCGCCGGCAAGGTGGGATTGACGCGGGCGGTGGCGACCAGACAGAAGAGCAGTTCGAGGACGGCAAACAGCTTACCGACGGCGACCGCCGCCGGCCGTTCGCCCAGGGCGAAGACACAGGCGGCGCCGAACAGCGGCAGCAGTTGCAGGATCAGCAGCAGCGGCAGCGTCGTCTGCTCGTTCCAGAAGATTTCACTGAGGCTGAGCATCAGAGAATCACCACGAAGGTCGCCATGACCGCCATCATCAGGTAGCGCGGTTGCTCAAGCAGGTTTTCCAGGGTCCGCAGGTAAGCCCCCAGGCGCTTCAGGGCGCGTTCGGCGGCACCGCCGCGGCCCTGCAGCAACAGGCGATTCTCGATGCGTTGCAGGACATCCGAGGTGCCGGCCAGCAGCCGGCCGGGCAGGCCGTCGGCACGTACCAGCGGCCGCTCGGGGTCGGGCGCCTTGCCCTTGCCGGCTTCGCCGATGGCCGGATCGAGGAAATGTTCTTCGAGATTGCGCACATCGCGGGCGAAGGCGTTGGTCGGCTGGACCAGCAATTCGTAAGACACCTTGTCCAGCCAGAAACGCTGCACGGCCAGCGTGTACAGCAGCGGGTTGTTGCGCAGCCAGGCCGGCGGTGGCGCCGGCCGCTGAGCCGCCAGAACCAGCCAGGACGGCGCCAGCAGGAATTGCCAGGCGCGCCAGGCGGCATGCAGACAGAGGTGCACGGTGGCCAGCGTCGTCCAGCCGAGGCCGATGGCGACAAACATCAGCGACACCTGGAACAGCGTGGCAAAAATCAGCGCCGACTTGACGTCCGTCTGCACCAGCCCGCAGAACCACGCGTAGAAGGCGGTCAGCGCGCCGAGCACGGTGAGCAGCAGGAGCACATCAGGCAGCTGGGCGAGCAAGGGTTCGAGGCGCAGCATCAGGTAGACGCCGGCGTGCACCATGACCGCGCCGTAGAACACCGCCGACGACGGCGTCGGCCCTTCAAGGGCGCGGGCGATCCATGGCGAGAACGGCAGTTGCGCCGATTTGGCCAGGGCGGCGAGGACGAAGCCGAGGGCGATCAGGCGGGCACTGGCGACCCCCAGGCTGTTGTCGCCGATGATCGCCGGCCATTCGAAACTGCCCAGCCAGACGGCAGCAAAACCGAGGCCGAGGAGGAAACCGGCATCGCCGCCGCGGTTGGTGACGAAGGCGAACAGGGCGTTGCCGGTGGCCACCGGACGCTGCCAGGCATAGCCGATGAGCAGGAAGGAGGCGACGCCGCACATTTCCCAGCCGACGAAGGCGAGCAGGCCGTTGCCAGCGAGCAGCACGAACTGGATGCCGGAGAGGAACAGGCAGAGGACGATGAAGTAGCGGTGGAAACCGGCTTCGCGATGCAGGTAATTGGCCGAGAAGCGGACGACCAGCCAGCCGATGGCAGCGCAGACGGTGGCGACACTGAGCGACAACCCGTCGAGCAGGAAGGACAGCGTGCCCTGCCAGGGGCCGCTACCGAACCAGACGCCGATCACCCGGTGGCCCGGCACGCCCTCGAGCAAGGCCAGCAGGTCGATGGCAAGCAGCAACAGCAGGCTGCCCAGGGCGGCGACAGCCGACAGGCGGGCGGTCAGCGGCTCGGCGGCATCGCCGCTGGCGCGGCCGAGAAGGACACGGGCGCCATTGACGATGAGGGCGAGCAGCGGCAGCAGCGGCACCAGCCAGACGACATCGGGCAAAGGGCGGAGCAGTTCGATCAAGTCGCCCCCCCGAGCAGCAGGGCCGGCGCCAGCGGTCCGGTTTCGCCGGCGAACCAGTCGACCGAGCGGGCAACGTGCGGCAGGACGCTGCGCCCCGCCCACGGCCGCCAGCCGCGCGCCGGCTGATAGTGCTCGATGGCGCCGCTCTGCGGGTGGCAACTGGCCAGAAGTATCCAGGCGTTGCCGACCAGTTCCTGCAGGGCCGGCTGGCGGGCGATGATGGCATCGAGCATGGCCGGCGTCTGTTCGACGACGACCAGCAGGCGCATCGGCTCGTGGATTTCCACCATCTGCCAGGGCAGGCCGGTGCGCAGGTCGGAATCGGCGCCCTCCATGACGCCGAACAGACCGGTGATGTTGTGGGTGATTTTCGAGCCGCAGCCGAAACGCTCGTTGTCCACGCTGGAGAAGTAGTACTCAAGAGCAATGCCGGCGCCGACCGGGCCGGCGGCGAGCAGGATGCCCTCGACGATGGCACCGTCGGCATCGCTGCCCGGATCGTAGGAAATGAGGAATACCCGGCGATCGAGGAAAAGGCCGCGGCTCATCTGCCGGCGGCCGATGAAGGCGGCGGCATTGGTCGCGTGACCGAGTTCCGGGCGGGCCTGGGAGATGTCGCTGGCGCGGGCGGCGACATGCAGCCGGCCGATCCACGGCGTTGCCCTCGGCGGCGCCGAGGCCAGACGCCGGCAGCGCTCGGCGGCATGCGCCCGGCAGGCTTCGGCCAGTTGCGCCAGCAAGCGGTCATGCGCCGGCCGCAGGTCCACCGGCAGCTGGTCGAGGTCGTACCACTCGACGGCGTCGTCGCAGGTATTGTGCTCGGCGGCAATGAACCAGGTCTGTTCGGGGATGCTCAGGCCGCGTGCCGCCAATCCGGCGCGCACCGCCGGACGGTTAGCCATGGCGGCAAAGACACGGGCGTTCGGCCCGCCGTGACGGCCGGAACAGGCGCCGCAATCGTAGGCCGAAAAATGCGGATTGTTTTCGCTGGTGGAACCATGGCCGAGCAGCAACACCAGCGGCGCGAAGTTTTCGCTCAGGCCGATCATGCGCAGGAAGGCGGCAACCTGCTCGATCTGCTCGCCATCGCTGAAGCCGGCCTGGACATCGTCATCCGTCGTCGCGGCGGCTGTCAACGCCAGTTCGCTGGCGACCTGACCATCGTGCTGCTGACGCCAGCGACGCAAGGTGTCGCCGAACCAGCCCGGGGCCAGCGTCGCTGCCGCCAGCGCCAGCAATGATGGGGCGCCGGCAGCGGCAGTCAGCAGGGGGCCGGCCAGCGGACTGCGCCGGGTCGCCTGGTAAAGGTGCTGGCGCCAACGCAGACGGCGTTCGCGGCGCACGGTATGGCGCGCTGCCGGCTGCTCGCTGCCGGCGGCTGGCAACTCGCGTATCAGGTGGTCTGGCGTGACGACGATCGGACAAAGCGCCGTCGGCGCCGCATCGTCCATCCCCTGCCAGTACATGACCACACCGAAAAAGCCGGCGGCGCCGTAGGTGACGACATCCGGCGCGATTTCCTCAAGGTGGCGCCGGGTGCCCTCCTCGCGATCGTCCATGCACATGATCACCTGGGCGGCCGGCACGGCCGGTGCCGCCGCTCGCCCCCGGTTGGCGGTCAGGGCGGCGAACAGTTGCTCGCGGTAATGGCGTTCGTAAGCCTGCAACCAGACCTGGCCACGCTGCAGCGGTGACAGCGAGGCGGCGCAATCGAGCAGAGCGACGGCATCCTCCGTGGTCAGCGCCGTCAGTTCCTCGGCGCTCAGCGCGAGCTGGCGGAGCAGCGCTGCCAGACGACGGCTGCCCTCCTCCGCATCCGGCTCGCAGCGGGCGGCAATGGTTTCGGCGAGGATCAGCCAGGCCGCTTCGTCGCCGGTCTTGCCGATCGCCACCCGATGCGCTGCCAGGTGTTGCAGATCCTCGGGCAGTGACTGCCGGCGCAGGGCATCGCGGACGTAGAACTCGGCCGGATGGGCTGCGTAATAAGCCTGCAACTCGGCAAAATTCATCGCTGCCCCGGTCAGCCGGGCCATCAGATCCTCGCACAGCAGGCGCTCAAGGAGGACGCGGACGGCCAGGTAATCGAGCATGGCCACCGGCGTGCCATCACCCGCCCCGGGATGCCGGTCGCGCCACAGGAACATGCCCGACCAGCCCGGCAGTTCCAGGCTCAGGCGCTCCAGATAGGCCGGCCACAGGCGATCGTCGGGCAGCAGCCGGGCGAGTTCTTCAAGCAGCACGGCCAGCGGGTCATCCACCATGTGCACGATCTCGTCGCGCACATTCGGCAGCTCGTCCAGTTCCCAGTACATATCGAGGCCGGCGCTCGCCCGCCAGGCCGCGAAGAAGCCCCGCTCACGGCTAGGGTTGCGCCAGGGAGCCAGGCCAAGATCGAGATGGGCGGCGAGATGGCGTTGCAGGATGGTGCGCACCTTTTCCAGCACATCCTCGCCACTGATCGCTTCGAGCAGGTTGCGCAGGGTTCGCCGCTCCCCCACCTCGGCACACAGCGCTTGCCAGCGTTGGCGGGCCTCCTCCTGCCAGTCATCGCCATGCCGCTGCGGACACGCCTCAAGCAGCCGCCGGGCGGCGTTCAGACAATCGTCGGCGCCGACCGGATGCTCGCGTTCCCGCCAGGCGACATGCGCCCGGCCGACATCCTCTGCCGCCACCAGCAGGCTGGCGAGCAGAACATCGTGGCGCTGCCGAGGCCCGGCGAACAGTGGCTCTCCCTGCTCCGGCAGCAATTCGTCCAGGGCTGCCAGCAGGTCGTCACGGGTGATGCGGCCAGCGGCGAACTCGGCCCGGAAACGCGATTCCGGCCAGTAGGTGGCGGCACCGGTCAACTGCTGCGCCGCCGCCAGGGCCTCGGCGAAGGGCAGATGCTGGAAACCGTGCAGGGTGTTGTGATGGACGAAATTGCTGATCGGCGCCTGGGCCGGCAGCAGGTGCGCCAGATGCTCGACGCAGCGGGCCAGGCGTTCGCGGATCGGCAGTGTTTCGTCGCCGCTCATCTCAGCCTCCGAACAAGCGGGCAACGACATCGACGCTACCGGCGACCAGGGCGAGCAAGGGCGCCGGCCAGAAGCCGAGGATGACGATACAGGCTGCCAGCAGAGCCGCTGCGGCCATCTCGGTCCGTTTCATGTCGGCCAGTTCCATCGCCGGTCCGCGCAGGCACAGGCGGTTGACCACACGCAGACTGAAGGCGGCGCCAATCAACATGCCCAGGCAGATGATCAGCATCCAGCCCCCCCAGCGGCCGAAGCCGCCAATCAGCGCATGGACTTCGCCGATGAAACCGGCACTGCCCGGCAGGCCGATCGCCGCCAGAAAAGCGAAGCCGGCAAAGAAGGCGAATCGCGGGGTACGGCCGAGCAGCGATCCGTAATCGGCCAGGTCGCGGCTGTGGGTGCGCTGGTAGAGCAGGCCGACGATCAGGAAGAGCAGGCCGGCGGCCAGTCCATGCGCCACCATCTGGAAAACCGCCCCGGTCAGGCCGGTAACGTTGAGGGTGGCGATGCCGAGCAGGACGATGCCCATGTGCGAGATCGACGAGTAGGCGACCATCGCCTTCAGATCCTGCTGCCGCCAGGCGAGGATGCCACCATAGAGCATGCTGACGAGCGCCAGCACGGCCAGCCAGTCCTGCGTCGCCAGCAATGCCGCCGGCAAGGTTTCGGCGGCGCGGATCAGGCCGTAGGCGCCCATCTTCAGCAGTACGCCGGAGAGCAGGATGGACACCGGGCTGGGCGCCTCGACATGAGCCAGCGGCAGCCAGCCATGCAGCGGTACCACCGGCATCTTGACGGCGAAGCCGGCGAACAGGCCGGCAAAGATCAGCAGTTGCGTATGCAGCGGCAGGCTACGGCCGCCCTCGGCCATGTCGGCCATGGCAAAGCTGTGACCGGGCGCCGCGTCATAGAGAAAGAGCAAGGCGACCAGCATGAAAACCGAGCCGCCCAATGTATACAGGAAGAAATTGAGCGCTGCCCGCTGCCGGTTGGGCCCACCCAGGCGTTCGATGAGAAAGAACAGCGGAATCAGGGTCGCTTCCCAGAAAACGTAGAACAGCGACCAGTCACGCGCCGTGAACACGCCAAAGATGGCTGATTCGAGCAGCAGGACAAGAACGAAGTAGAGGCGGGCACCGCTCTCCATGCGCCGCGAGATGAGGACGGCAATCAGGGTGAGCAAGGCCGTCAGCAGCACCATGGCCAGCGAAATACCATCAACGCCGAGGGCAAAATGCGAACCGAGGCGGGCATTCCAGGCCCGGCTCTCGAACATCTGGATCGCCGGACCGCCGGGATCGAACTGTGTCGCCAGCCACAAGGCGTAGCCCAGCGCCGCCAAGGCAAAGGCCATGGCCGCCCGCCACAACAGCGCGGGACGACTGGCCGGCAGCACGGCGACCAGCGCCGCACCGAAGACTGGCATGAAAACCAGTATCTTCAGCACGCCTCCGCCCCCACGCCGGAAACACCCACCCCTGTTCCTGTCATCCGCCGATTATGCCAGTGCGCGAGCCGGTGTGAGCATGCTGAATGACGCCCGCCGCCGCCAAATACGGCGCCATTCGTCCGCCTCGGACGGCGACGAAAAACGGAATATTTTTCCTCTGTGATTACGCCCGATAACCCGTTAGAATTTGTCAAGTTTGTAAATAACAAAGACCAATCATGGCAGAGTCCGAATTCCTCAGCACCCGACAAGCCGCACAACGCTTGGGCGTTTCCCTTGGCACTGTGCAAAACATGGTGGAAAGCGGCGCCCTTGAAGCGTGGAAAACGACCGGCGGCCATCGCCGCATCCCGGTCGCCTCGGTGGACGCGCTGCTCGCCCGCCGCCGTACCCAGACAGCGGGCGGTCATGATGGCGCCGGCCGGCTCGACATCCTGATCACCGAAGACGATCCGACCCTGCAGCTGCTCTACCAGACCTCCATGGATGGCTGGAGCCTGCCGATCAGCCTGCGCATCGTCGACAACGGTTTCGAAGGCTTGCTGCAGGTTGGCCAGCGGCCACCGGACATCCTGATTGCCGACCTGATGATGCCCGGCATGGATGGATTCGAGATGATCCGCCATCTGCGCGCCAATCCCGACCTGGCCCGCATGGACATCATCGTGGTCAGCGTCATGGATCGGGAAACCATAATCCAGCGCGGTCTGCCGCCGGATGTGACCATTTTCACCAAGCCGATTCCCTTCCACGAAATCAAGGGGTTCCTGTTGGGCCGTCTGGCCGCCAGGCAGCGCACTAGCTGAACGCAGCAGGAAAGAAACGATTCATCCCCGCCAGGCCCACGCGCGGGGACAGTTAAAACTACAGGGAGACAAACCCATGGGCCTTTTCAGCAGTAACGGTCGTATCGACAAGGTCGATAGCGACATCGCCGCCATTGCCGATGGCAATGCCGACCTCTCCCATAGCATCGGCAGCAGCGGCAACGATGCGGCGGGAAGGATTTCGACCAATCTCAACCGTTTCATCGGGCGTATCCGCAGCTTGATCTCGCACGCCCGCGAACGCTCGGTGAGCATCGCCGCCGATGCAGCACGCATGAACCACCTGGTACAACTGACCGGCGATGCGGTGATGCGTCAGGAAGCACTGGCTCAAGGCATTTTCGAATCGAGTAACCGGGTCAATGTCGCCGTCGGCGAAGTGACCAGCAACTCCGACGCCATTCAGGCGTCGACCGCCAGCAATCTCGACCTCGCCCAGCGCTCGCTGACGCAGATGGAAACGGTTGCGACAACGATGCGCTCGACCAACCAGCACATTGAACACTTTTCCTCGACCGTCACCGAGTTGCATGCCAGTTCGATGAAGATCAACGAGATCGTCTCGCTGATCAACGACATTTCCGACCAGACCAACCTGCTGGCGCTCAACGCCGCCATCGAGGCGGCGCGTGCCGGCGAGGCCGGCCGCGGCTTCGCCGTCGTCGCCGACGAGGTGCGCAAGCTGGCCGAGAAGGTCAAGAAGGCCACCCAGGTCATCGGCCAGAACACCCAGTCGATGATCAATCTGGTCGCCGACACCTCGGAGAAGACGCAAACCATCGTCGGCGAGGTCACCCGCGCCAACGGCTATATCGAAACCTCGGCCACCGACCTGACCACCATGGTTGGCGACTTCCGTCGCACCACCGAGCAGTTGAGCGCCATCACCGGGGCAATCAGCAACCTGCGTGACTGCAACCAGTCGATCCACAGCGAGGTCGCCGAGATCCGCGACCATTCGGTGGATATCTCCGGGCGCATGAAACAGTGCCTCTCATCGGCCAAGACCCTGCGCGAATCGACCGAGGACCTGCAATGCACGCTGGCCGATTTCCGCACCGGCAACAGCGCCTTTGACAATCTGCATGACCAGTGCTCCCGCTTCCGTGACAACGTCGCCGCCATCCTGCAAAAGCTGGCCGAGCGTGGCGTCAATGTCTTCGATCAGGCCTACAAGGACATCCCCGGCTCCAACCCGAAACGCTACACCACCGCCTACGACGGCCAGTGCGACGGCGAACTGACCCGCCTCTACGACGACCTGCTGCGCGACGTACCCGGTCTGACCTACTCGCTGGCGGTGGACAGCAATGGCTACGCCCCTGCCCACAACGGCGTCTTCTCCAATCCGCCCAGCGGCGATCCGGCAGTCGATCTGGTCAAGTGCCGGCATAAACGCATCTTCAGCGACCCGGTCGGCATCAAGCTGGCGAAGAACCAGAAATCCTCGCTATTCCAGACTTACGTCCGCGACACCGGCGAAATTCTCAACGACCTGTCGATGCCGATCATGATCAACGGCCGCCACTGGGGCGCCGTGCGCATCGGCTTCAAGACGGATCTGGTGGTCTGAAGGCAGGATCGAGGATCGAGCTGTTAGCTCAAGCCCCTCGATCCTCGATCCTAATACACGATCTCGACGTTTTCCGCCTGCAACCAGCTGCCCAGCGCTTCCAGCAGCGCATCTTCAAGGCGGACGCCAGCGGTCTGGCCGAGCATTATTTCGCATTCGGCCTCGGCATTGCAGTAGCGGATGCGCACCGGCGCCGGGCCGGGGGCGAAGGGGGCGAGCAGCGATTTCAGTTTGCGCGCGTCGGCATTGCCGTTCATTTTCAGCAGCAGATGCTTGGAGAAGCGGGCGCGCGCCTCGCCCAAAGTCATCAACTTGTCGGCGACGACGCGGTTGCCGCCGGAGAAGTCGTCGTAGCTGACCTTGCCCTCGATGACCAGCACCTCGTCGGTGACGATCTTGTGGCGTTCGGCCTCGAATAATTCGTTGAACACCGAGACCTCGACCATGCCCGTGCCATCGTCGATCTGCACGAAGAGCATCTTGCCGCGCCGGGTCATCTGCGTACGAATGCCGACGACGACGCCGGCCAGCGCCGTCATTTCCTTGGCCGGCTCGAGACGTGACAACGGCCGGCGGACGAAGCGCGACAGTTCCTTCTTGCAGGTGTTGTACGGATGGCCGGAGAAGAAGAAACCGAGCGCCGTCTTTTCCTCCATCAACTGCGTCTTTTCGTCCCAGGGCTTGACCGTGACGTACTCCGGCGCATGGGCGTCAGCCACTTCGGCGATGTCGAACAGGCTGGTCTGCATGGCGTCGCGCTCGGCCTGCTCGGCGAAATCCATGGCCACGCCAACCGAAGCCAGCAGGCGGTGGCGATCCGGTGCCGTCGCCCCCGCCACCGGCGGAGCGATGCCGTCGAAGGCGCCGGCCTTGATCAGGGCCTCGATGGTGCGGCGATTGACCATGCGCTTGTCGCAGCGCTTGCAGAAATCGAACAGGTCCTTGAACGGCCCACCCTCTTCTCGCGCCTTCAAGATCACGTTCACCGCCTGCTCGCCGGTGCCCTTGACCGCCCCCAGGCCGTAGCGGATGGTGTTGCGGTCGACCGGCTCGAAGCGGTAGTTCGAGGCATTGACGTCCGGCCCGAGCACCTTCACCTTGTTGGCAATGGTGTCCTCGTAGAAGATCTTCACCGTGTCGGTGTTGTCCATGTCCGAGGACATGGTCGCCGCCATGAAGGCGGCGCAGTGGTATTTCTTCAGCCAGGCGGTGTGGTAGGTGACGACGGCGTAGGCGGCGGTGTGCGACTTGTTGAAGCCGTATTCCGCGAACTTGGTCATCAGGTCGAACAGCTGCTCGGCCAGCGCCGGGTCGTAGCCGCGCTCCTTGGCGCCGGCGGCGATGGTCTCGCGGTGCTTGGCCATCTCTTCCGGCTTCTTCTTGCCCATCGCCCGGCGC
>DDWF01000170.1:0-26848 GCA_002345845.1 Betaproteobacteria bacterium UBA2293
GTGGCTCATGTTGGCGAGGAATTCGCTCTTCACGCGACTGGCGGCCTGCGTCTCGGCAATCTGTTCGCTGAGCTGCCGGTTCAGCAGGGCGATTTCGGCCGTGCGTTGGCTGACTAGTTCCTCCAGGTGCTCACGATGCTGCTCGAGTTCCCTGATCATTAGCTTGCGTTCGGAAATGTCTTCCTTGATTGCCACGTAATGCGAAACCTGGCCATCGGCCTGGCGCATCGGCGAGATGATCGCGCTTTCGACATAGATATCGCCGTTTTTGCGCCGGTTGATGAACTCGCCATGCCAGGTCTGGCCGGTGGCAAGCGTACGCCACATGTCTTCATAGGTTTCGCGCGGCGTTTGATTCGAGTGCAGGAAGCGCGGATTCTTGCCAATGGCTTCTTCGACGGAATATCCCGACGTTGCCGTGAAGGCCGCATTGGCATACTCAATGTGACCTTCGAGGTCAGTAATGACCACCGTTTGCGTGGTCTGCTCAACTGCCAGCGACAATTGGGATAGCTTGTCCTGAGCCATTTTTGTCGCGGTGATATCGACCGCAATCAAGCGCAGGTTCTCATGATCGGCGGCAAGCTCCGCGTCGATATGGACAATGCGGGCGATTGCCGGCTGCCCGCCGGTTAGCAGGGTAATGTCGCAGCTTTCACGGCTAAGTCCGCTGATGGCCTTATTGAGCAGTTCAGCGAAGGCGCGGCGGGATGCTGGTTCGACGAAATCGGCAAAATGCCGTCCGCTCAGTTGGCTGCGCTCCTGACTCAGTAAGCGTGCCCCAGCCAGATTGAGCTGGCTGATGATGCCGCGCTGCGAAAGGGTGAAATAGCCCACCGGCGCAAAGTCGTAGAGGTCGGTGTAGCCAGCGAGGGCCGCTTCCAGTTCCACCCGGGACTGTTGCAATGCGCTGTTTTGCATTTCCAGTTCGATCTGATGCACCTGCAATTCGTGCACCAGGTGGGTCGAATCAACTGCCGGCAGGCAGATCTCATCCGTGGGCAGCTTGCTCAGCTGTGCTTCCGCGCTTTTTCGTAGTTCGACAGCCGTGTTTTTCGAATGCATCAGATGCTCCATTATTGTCGAACTTACTTGGGCGGTCTGTACGCACTCGTGGGGTTGTTGAAACCCCGCAATATCTGGACAACTCTTGGCAAATGACGACTGAGACCACCTTACGCCTTTGGCAAATTAATAGATACAGAGGTTTACGCGGGCGGCCGCCGGTTCACTCCGCTTGTCCCAGCCACTGTTCGAGAAACTCCACGCACACCCTGAGCTTGGCCGAGGTGGACAGGCGCGAGGGGGTGACCGCCCAGACATCGACTTCCTGGGCGTAGTCGGGTAGCAGATGCACCAGGTCGCCGCGGGCTATGCTCGGGCCGACGTCCCATAGCGAACGCAGGATGATGCCGTGGCCGGCGATGGCCCACTGGTGGACGATCTCGCCATTGTTGGCGGAGAGCGGACCGCCGATGCGGACGGCTTCAACGCCCTGCGGGCCGTGCAGGGTCCATTGGCCGAACTGGAAATCGCGTTCGCGGATGACGATGCAGCGGTGGCCGGCGAGATCGGCCAGCTTTTGCGGTGTGCCGTGGCGGGCGAGATAGTCGGGGGCGGCGCAGAGTACGCGGCGGTTGCGGGCGATGCGCCGGGAAATCACATTCGGCTCGCTGACGGCGCCGATGCGGATGTCGAGATGGAAACCTTCGTCAATCAGGTTGACCGGCCGGTCGAGCAGTTCCAGTTCGATTTCCAGCGCCGGGTAGCGCCGGGCGAGGGCGGACAGGGCGGGGCCGACGCGGTTGCGGCCGAAGCCGGAGCTGGTGCAGATGCGCAGCAGACCGTCCGGTTCGCTGCGGGCGCTGGAGACGGCTTCGCCCATCTGCTCAACGTCCTCGAGGATGCGCTGGGCCCATTGATGGACGATGTCGCCCTGTTCGGTGAGGCTGACGCGGCGCGTCGTGCGGTGTAGCAGGCGGGTCTGCAGACTGGCTTCGAGGATGGCGATGCGTTTGCTGACGTAGGCGTTGGAGACGCCACGCTCGCGGGCGGAGGCGGCGAAGCTGCCATGGCGGACGATGGTGCAGAACAGCTGGAGGTCGTCGAGCAGGGGTTTGTTGTTCACGATATGTGCACAGTTATGTTACGGATCGGCTGATTATAGGCTTTGGTGTTTCCAGTACCATCGCCGGCATCCCATTACCAAGAGCGCCGCACCATGTCTCGTCATTCCATCGCAGTCATCGCCGGCGACGGCATTGGCAACGAAGTCATGCCCGAGGGGCTGCGCGTGCTGCAGGCCGCCGCGCGCAAGTTCGCCATCGAGCTGGATCTGACCACCTACGACTGGGCGCACTGCGACTATTACCTGGAGCACGGGAAAATGATGCCGGATGACTGGTTCGACACCCTGCGCGGCCATGAGGCGATCTTCTTCGGTGCCGTCGGCTGGCCGGACAAGGTGCCGGATCACATCTCGCTGTGGGGCTCGCTGCTCAAGTTCCGCCGTGAATTCGACCAGTACGTGAACCTGCGCCCGGTGCGCCTGATGCCCGGCGTGCCCTGTCCGCTGGCCGGGCGCCAGGTCGGCGACATCGATTTCTACGTCGTGCGCGAAAATACCGAGGGCGAGTATTCCGCGGTCGGCGGCCGGCTGTTTGAAGGCACTGAACGCGAGATCGTGCTGCAGGAGGCGGTGTTCAGCCGCAAGGGCGTGGACCGAATTCTCAAGTACGCCTTCGAGCTGGCGCAGAGCCGGCCGAAGAAGCACCTGACCTCGGCCACCAAGTCGAACGGCATCGCCATCAGCATGCCCTACTGGGACGAGCGCGTGGAAGCGATGGCTGTCCATTACCCGGAGGTACGCTGGGACAAGTCGCACATCGACATCCTGACCGCCCGCTTCGTGCTGCATCCGGACCGCTTCGACGTGGTCGTCGCCTCCAACCTGTTCGGCGACATCCTCTCCGATCTCGGCCCGGCGTGCACCGGCACCATCGGCATCGCGCCCTCGGCCAATCTCAACCCGGACCGCACTTTCCCCTCGCTGTTCGAGCCGGTACATGGCTCGGCACCGGACATCGCCGGGCGCCACATCGCCAACCCGATCGCCCAGATCTGGTCGGCGGCGATGCTGCTCGATTTCCTCGGCCATGGCGAGGGACGCTACCGGGCGGCGCACGACGCCATCGTCAAGGCCATCGAGATCGTGCTGGTCGACGGGCCGCGGACGCCGGACATGGGCGGCACGGCGAATACCAGCGCGGTCGGCAAAGCCGTCGCCGAGGCTTTGGTGGTCTGCTCGGCAAATAGCGAAACATGAAAGCTTGTCTTTGCATCCCTGGCGTTGTTGCTCATCCTCGCGATAGCACCGGCTATCGCTGCGGTTCGCGCCTAGCCAGGAATACAAATCCGGCGCTTTCATCGTGTTCCCCCATTTACCGAGCAGACCACTAAATGCCCTTTGATCTCAGCCTGCCGGCGCTGCTCATGCCCTTGGTCATCGGCGCCGCGCTCGGCTGGGTCGGCGGCCTGCTCGGCATCGGCGGCGGCATCATCGCCATCCCCATTCTGGCCATGGGCTTCGGCATGAGCCAGCAACTGGCGCAGGGAACGGCGCTGGTGATGATCACGCCCAACGTGCTGCTCGCCTTCTGGCGCTACCACCAGCGCAACCCGCTGCCGCTGAAGACCATCGGCCTGCTCGGTGCCGCCGCGCTGCTCGCCACCTGGCCAGCGGCGCGGCTGGCGGTGCTGCTCGATTCGCGGGTGCTGATGATCTGCTTTGCCGTGTTCCTGATCGGGCTGGCGTTGTATTTCCTCTGGGGCAGCCGCCGCTCGGCGCCAGCCATCGATCCGGCCAAGGCCTGGAACGAGCGCTGGCTGCCCGGTGTCGGCGTCATCAGCGGCTTCTTCTCCGGGCTGTTCAGCGTTGGCGCCGGCATCGTCGCCGCGCCCCTGCTGGTCCGCGGCTTCGGCAAGCGCCAGGCGGTGGCGCAGGGCATCGCGCTGGCCGTCGTCGTGCCCGGTTCGCTGGTGTCGCTGGCCATCTACGGGCAGGCCGGCATGGTCAACTGGCAGAGCGGCGCGCTGCTGGCCCTCGGCGGATTATTCACCGTGTCGTCGGGCGTCGCCTGGGCGCACCGCCTGCCGGAACGCCGGCTACGGCGGGTTTTTGCCGTGATGCTGCTGGTCACCGCCGGGCTGATGATCCGCGCCGGCATCCTCGGCTGATTTTTGCGAAAATGGCGGCCCTGCCGCCAGCCTGCCGAGCATCGCCACCGTGCCCTGTTTTTCCGCCCCTTTACTGAACCGCGAGGCCGCCTGATGGACGGCAACTCGCGCTTCATCAGCAGCGCCCAGGAAGGGCCGCACCGTGATCTCGAGGAACTGGTGCGTCGCCATATGGCGCATCCGTTCCGCAAACCGATCCTCGATTACAACCGGGAGGCGCTGGCCACAGCACTGGCTGCCCGCACCGCCTGGAATCCGGCGGCGCCGCTGATTCTCGACGCCGGCTGCGGCGTCGGCTGGAGCACGCAGCGTATCGCCGAGAGCTATCCCGATCACTTCGTCATCGGCGTCGATCAATCGCTGGATCGCCTGAGCCGCGGCAAGCCCTTGCCGATGCCGGGCAACGCGCTGCTGCTGCGTGCCGACCTGGTCGATTTCTGGCGCCTGCTGGCGGCAGACGGCATCCGCCTGGCCCGTCATTACAACCTGTACCCGAACCCGTGGCCGAAGATCGGCCATCTCGCCCGGCGCTGGCAGGGGCATGCGGTGTTTCCGGTGTGGCGCGAGCTGGGCGGCGAGCTGGAATGTCGCAGCAACTGGCGCATCTATATCGAGGAAATGGCGCTGGCCCTGGGCTGGCTAAGCGGCCAGACAGTTGCCGCCGAACCGTGGCGGACCGATGCCCCGATGACGCCGTTCGAGAAGAAATATCTCGCCTCCGGCCATGAGTTGTGGCGCTGCCGGGTAAATCTGGGATGAGCATCTGCCAGAGCTGCGGCGCCTGCTGCGCCAGCCTGCGCGTCGATTTCCATCCGGCCGAGCTGGCCGGTGGCGCCTTTGCCTGGGGCGAAGGCGTACCGGTCGACATGACGGTGCCGGTGACGCCGGCCATCGTCCGTCTGCGCGGCACCGATGCATCGCCACCGCGCTGCGTGGCGTTGGCCGGCGAGGTCGGTGTCGCCGTCACCTGCAGCATCTACGCCGAACGGCCGTCGCCGTGCCGCGAATTCGATGTCGAGCACCCGGCCTGCAACCGGGCACGGCGGCAGTGCGGCTTGCCGGTGCTCGGCTGACGGGCGGATTCGCCCGCGGGGTGAGCTTTTCGCCGTTGTCGGCTTATCCCCTGCCAGGTCGGGTAAGTCTGTGGATAAGCTCGGGAGAAGTGGCGGAAGTCGCTGAGCGGTAAGGAGAATCTGCCGTTGCCCAAATAATGGGCAGGGCTCGTGGCTGCTCGCTACAGGGCACAACGCCGTTTTTGCGGGTTTTGCCGTCGCTTCTGTCGCCCCGCGGGCGGGACAGCATCCGTGTGGTAACGCACATACGTGACCGATGTGAGTCCCTATGGTGGCCCTCATCGACGTTCATCGAGGTGCAATCATGAGACTACGGATCGGGAAAGTCCTGCCCGCGCTGGCATTGGCTTTGATCATGGCCGAAGCCGGTGCGGCGATGGTGAGTTCCGCGGCCGCTGCCGGCATTTCGCCGGCCGGCAGTGCCACCGACCTGGCGGCCGCCGCTCGCTACCCGAGCAGCAGCCCCGGCCCGATCGCCGCGTTGCAGCTCCAGTATGGCCTGCCCGCTGGCGGTGCGGTCAGATCGCGCTGGCCGACGGCCCAAATTCTGCCGGCGCCGCCGCTCGGCGCGGTGAAAACCTCGGCCCTGATGCTGTCGTCGCTCGGCATGATCGGGGTGATTGCGCTGCTGCGCCTGGGCCGGGCGCCGTAGGTAGGGCGGGGATGAGTCTGCAACGCTTCTTCCTGATCCTGCGCGGCCGCTGGCAACTGGTGGCCGGCGTCCTGCTTGGCGTGATGCTGCTGACCCTGGCGGCCAACCTGTTGCTGCCGCGAAAGTACGTCGCCGAAGCCGCTGTGGTCGTCGATAGCCGCCCCGCCGACCCGGTGCTCGGCGTGGTCCAGCCGGTCACTGCGGCCTCGGCGGTGATGTCGACCCAGGTGGACATCATCCTTTCCGAGCGCGTGGCGCAACGCGCCGTCACCTTGCTCAAGCTCGACCAGGACCCCGAATTGCGCGGCCAGTGGCTCGACCGGACCAACGGCCGGGGTTCGCTGCAGGCCTGGTTGGCGGCCCCGATGCGCCACCACCTGAAGGTCATGCCGACACACGAAAGCAACGTCGTTTCGATCATCTATACGGCCGGCGACGCGGCGACCGCAGCGGCCGTCGCCAATGCCTTCGCCCAGGCCTATATCGACACCAATCTCGAGTTGAAGGTCGCCTCGGCAAGTCAATACAGCCAGTGGTTCGGCGAGCGCACCCGGTCGTTCCGCGACAAGCTGGAAGCGGCGCAGCAGAAGCTGTCGGCCTACCAGCGGTCGAACCACATCGCCGTCGCCGACGAAAAGCTCGATGTCGAGACCGCCCGCCTCAGCGAACTGTCGACCCAGCTGGTCGAGGTTCAGGGTCAGCGCGCGCTGACCCGCGGCCGCCACAGTCAGGTCGGGGCCGCCGACATTTTGCCCGAGGTCGTCGGCAATGGCCTGATCCAGAACCTGAAGGGGCGGTTGGCCGATCTCGATGGACAGCGCCAGGAATTGGCCCTGCGCCTGCGCGAGACGCATCCCGAATACCTCGACATGGCGACCCGAGTTGCCGCCCTGCGCGCCCAGATTGCCGGTGAAACCAGTCGCATCGCCGGTTCGCTCGGCGCCGCCGACCGCATGAATGCCTCCCGTGAGGGCGAAATACGCGGCGCTCTCGCTAGCCAGAAGCAGAAAGTCCTCGAACTGCGCGCGCAGCGCGACAGCGTTGCCGTGCTGCAGCGCGATGTCGAACAGGCCCAGCGCGACTACGACATGGTCACCCAGCGCCTGGCGCAGACCGGCCTCGAAAGCGATATGCCACAAACCAATGTGGCGATGCTGACGGTGGCCAGCGAGCCATCCGCCCCAGCCAGTCCGAAGGTCGCCCTGAACACCGCGCTGTCGGTCGTCTTTGGCGCCTTGCTTGGCATTGGCCTGGCGCTGCTGCTGGAACACCTGAATCGGCGTCTGCGTAGCGCCCGCGACTTCGCCGAAGTGCTCGCCGTCCCGGTGCTCGCCGTGTTGCCGCGCAACGGGCGCGGCCGCCGGTGGTTGGCACCGATCGACGCGATCAGCGGCGAATACGCCCGCCTGCGCGACAACTCGTCGGTCGCTCAGGCCAAGCGCCTGACCACCAGACCGGTCTAGCCGCCATTCCGCACACCAGGCACCCGGGCCCAGCCGAGATTTCACCATGGATATGAACCCAGCCCATACCGTAAAGGATTTCCCGCCGCCGACGCGTTCCCTCGGCGCCATCCTGATCGATGCCGGACGCCTCAGCCCGCAGCAGGCCGGCCTGATCGTCCAGCTGCAGAAGAAGGATGGCCTGCGTTTCGGCGAGGCGGCACGGCAGTTGGGCGTTCTCGACGCCGAGGACATCCTGTTCGGTCTCGCCCGCCAGTTCGAATACAGCTGCCTGCCGGCCGGCGACCCCGCTGTTTCGCCGGAGGTGCTGGCCGCCTTCGGCTCGCAACAGCCGCTGGTCGAAGGGCTGCGCGACGTCCGTTCGCAGCTGATGCTGCACTGGATGGAACGCGAACCGGCGCGCAGGAGCCTGGCCGTGGTCAGCGCCCGGCGCGGCGAAGGCAAGAGTTTCATCGTTGCCAACCTGGCGGTGCTGTTTGCCCAACTCGGCCAGCGCACGCTGCTGGTCGACGCCGATCTGCTCCACCCGCGCCAGCATCGGCTGTTCAAGCTCGACAATCGGGCCGGCCTGTCCTCGGTGCTCAGCGGCCTGGCCGGACTGCAGGCGGCGGTGCCGCTGCCGCGGCTGGGTGGCCTGTTCGTGCTGCCTGCCGGGCCGACGCCGCCGAATCCGCGCGAACTGCTCTCCCGGCCGTTGCTCGCTGCCTTCATCGGGCAGGCCACGCAGGCCTTCGATGTCGTCCTCATCGACACCCCGTCGGCGGCCCTGGCCGATGCGCAAATCATCGCCGCCCATGCCGCTGCAGCGATCCTGGTCAGCCGACCGAATGCCGCCACCCTCGCCGAAACGGCGGCATTGACCCGTAACCTCGACAACCTGCTCGGTGCCGTGGTCAACGAGTTCTGACGGCGGCCTGGTGATGACGGCGTTTCCCCTTCCCGTTGCCGGCCGCCTCGCAGCGGCTGCCCCGGCCGCTGGTGGCAATGGTTGGCTCGCCGGCCTGCTGCTGTACACGCCGCTGCTCGCCACCATCCTCTTCGCCAAGTTGTCGGTGCCGCCGTTCGCCGCCCAGTCGCTGAGCATCGCCTATCTGTTCATCCTGCTCGCCGTCGGGATCGGCGTGATCCTCGGCCAGCTGCGTCTGGACAGCGGCCGGCTCACCTTCTTCCTGATTTTCGTCGGCTGCATCGGCGCCGTCCAGGTGTTGCGCGGCGAGCCGTTCTCGCTCGCCTCGATGCTGCTGCTGATGACGCTCTACGTTGCCTATGTCTTCCATCTGCCGCGGGCGGACGACGGCACGGCGCCGGCACTGCGTTTTTTCCTCGGCCTGGCCACGCTGCTGGCGCTCGCCGGCATCGCCCAGTACGGCCTGCAACTGGCGGTCGGCCCGCGCTACGCCTTCCCGCTCGAGAATTTCGTGCCTGACGCCTATCTGATCAAGGGCTTCAACATGCAGGCGCCGATCGCCTATGGCGAGACCGCCTACCGGGTCAATGGCATCTTCTTCGCCGAGCCGTCGTTCTTCAGCCAGTTCATGGCCGTCGCCATCATCGTCGAACTGCTGACCAGCAACCGCATGCTGCGCGTGGCGCTGTACGGGCTGGCGCTGCTGCTTTCCTACTCCGGTACCGGCGTCATCCTGCTCGCCATCTGCGGCCCGCTGATCCTGATCACGCGCCGCCACTGGGGCTTGCTCTGGCTGATCCTCGGGGGGCTGCTGCTCGCCGTCGCCTTCGGCAGCTACCTCGAACTCGACAAGCTGACCGGGCGCCTCGGCGAATTCGGCTCGGTGCGCTCCAGCGCCCACGCCCGCTTCATCGCCGGCTTCCATGTCTTCGCCCAGTATCTCTGGCCCGATCCGCTGAAGGCGCTGTTCGGCTACGGCGCCGGAGCCTTTACCGGCTACGCCGAACGGATGCCGTTCCCGGTCGCCGACATGACGTTGTTCAAGATGGTGTTCGAGTACGGCCTGCTCGGCGCCGGCCTCTACTTCGCCTTCATCTACTACTGCGTTTTCCGCTCGGCGGCGCCGTTCATCGTCCGCCTGGCGGTGGGGCTGACCCTGCTGCTCAACGGCCCGTTCGTTCCCTTTTTCCACGGCCTGGCGCTCAGCCTGCTGGTGTGGACGACGAAGACGGCAGAGGGCGACAGCCGGTCGCCGGCGCAGAAATCCTTACTTTCCGACGGAGTCTGAGAAATGTCAGAAGCTTTCCTCTACCTGGCTGGCATTTGCCTGCTGCTTGCCGTGCACCCCTTCGTCACCTACCCGCTGTCGCTCTATGCGCTGCGCTGGTGGCGGCGGTCGCCGGCGGTCCCGGCGTTGCCGCCCGAGGCAGTCGCGGTGCCAAGTTTCGCGATCTGCATGTGCGCCTACAACGAGGAGGCGGTGATCGCGGCCAAGATCGCCAACCTGCTGGCCCTGCGCGAGCAGGAGCCGGGGCTCGAGATCCTCGTCCATGTCGATGCCGCCAGCGACCGCACGGCCGAAATCCTCAGCGCCTACGCCGACTGCATCACGCTCCAGGTCTCGGCCGAGCGCCGCGGCAAGACGGCTGGCATGAACAGCCTGGTGGCGCGGACGACGGCCTCGCTCATCGTCTTCACCGACGCCAACGTGATGCTCGATGCCCAGGCCCTGCCGGCCCTCCGCCGCCATTTTGCCGACCCCGGCGTCGGCTGCGTCTGCGGCAACCTGGTCTACGTCAATGCCAACGACTCGATCACCGCCGCCACCGGTTCGCTGTACTGGCGCTTCGAGGAAGCGATCAAGCGCCTGGAAGGCGAGAGCGGCTCGGTGATGGGGGCCGACGGCTCGCTGTTCGCCATCCGCCGCCACCTGCACCACCCGGCGCCGGAACACATCATCGACGACATGTACGTGTCGTTCCGCATCCTCTGCGACGGCTATCGCATCGTCCAGGCATCCGATGTCCACGCCTACGAGAAGTCGGCCACCTCGGCCGGCGAGGAGTTCCGCCGCAAGCAGCGCATCGCCTGCCAGGCCTTCAATGTCCACCGCCTGCTCTGGCCGCGCCTGCGCCGGCTCGACGGCCTGAGCCTGTACAAATACCTGTCGCACAAGCTGCTGCGCTGGCTGAGCATCTATCTGCTGGTGCTCGCCCTGGCCAGTTTCGAACTGGCCCTGGTACTGGCCGGGCAGGGCCTGGCGGCTGCCGTTCTGGCCGGCCTGCTCGCCCTCGCCCTGGCCATCGGTTACCGCTTTCCGCTCAAACCCTTCGCCCAGATCTTCGACGTCCTCGCCGTGCTCACCGCAGTCGGCCTCGGCGTCTGGCGTTCGTTGCGCGGCGAACGCTTCCAGACGTGGACGCCGGCGGCCTCCGTCCGCCAGCCAGGTCCGCTCGAAGGCGTCGAACCATGAACTGCCTGTGGCTCGCCCGCGACCAGCCGTTCCCGGCGGATGCCGGCGACAAGATCTATTCGGCCAGCCTCGCCACTGCCCTGGCCGAGGCTGGCGTGGCCGTCAGCTTTCTCGGCTGCGCCGCCGCCGCTGGTGAGCCGCCGGCCGCTTCGCCGGTGCGCTGGCTGCCGATCGCCGGCGGCAAGCGCAGCCAGGGCCGGGCGCTGTTCAGCCGGCTGCCGATCGCCGCCGCCATCCACGACACGCCGGCTTTCCGCCTGGCCCTGACCAGCCAGCTGCAGAAAAGCTGGGATGCCATCGTCTTCGACAGCTACGGCTCGGGCTGGGCGCTCAAGCGCTATCTGGCGAGCCGCCCGCCGGCCGCCCGGCCGGTGCTGGTCCATGTTGCGCACAATCAGGAAGGCGCACTGTGGCGCGACATGGTGCGCCACAGCCAGGGTGGTCCGTTGAAAAAGCTGGCCCTCTGGCAGAACTGGCTGAAGGTCGTCGCTCTCGAGCGCTTCATCCTGCGCCACGTCGATCTGACGACGGCGATCAGCGACGAGGATGGCGCCGCCTTCGCCGCCCTGGCACCGGGGCGCTCGAGCGTGGTGCTGACCCCAGGCTATTCCGGCGAAGCCCAGCCGGCGCGGCTGATCGGCGCCGACTGCCCGCGGCGCGTCGTGCTGATCGGCTCCTTCCGCTGGCTGGTCAAGCAGGAGAACCTGCGCCAGTTTCTCGCCCTGGCCGACACCGCCTTCCATCGCCACGACATCACCTTCGATGTCATCGGCGACGTCCCCGAGGCGCTGCGTGCCGAACTCGAACCGCGCCTCAAGGCCACCATCTTCCACGGTTTTGTCGACGACGTTGCCCCGTATTTTGCGCGCGCCCGGCTGGCCGTGGTGCCGGAAGTCATCGGCGGCGGCTTCAAGTTGAAATTTCTCGACTACATCTTCGGCCGGCTGCCGGTGGCGACCATCACCAACGCCGCCGCCGGCCTGCCGGCGGGCATCCGCAGCCAGCTGCTGTGCCGCTGCGATCTGGCGACGCTGGTGGATGCCATCGTCGCCCACATCGATCGCCTCGACCAACTCAACGCCATGCAGCGGGGCGCCTTCGCCGCTGCCGACCAGCTCTATCGCTGGCGCGACCGCGGTAGTGCCTTGCGCGATGCCATCACCACCTGCCAGCAGGCCCGCGCCGCCGTGCCAGCGCCAGCTAACGACTACCCCTTGGAGGCCCGATGATCACGCTGATCGTTCCCACCCGCGACCGCGCCCACACCCTGCGCCGGGTCGCCCCCAGCTATTTCGTCCAGAACGGAATCAGCGAGATCATTTTCGTCATCGACGGCGGCACCGACGACACGCCGCTGGTGCTCGAGAGGATTGCCGCCAGCCGGCCGGCCGTGCGCATGTTGATCCTGCGCCACGAAACCCGGCTCGGCGCCGCCCAGGCGCGCAATACCGGCGTCGCGGCGAGCACCAACGAGCTGATCCTGTTTTGCGACGACGACGAATACCTGGAAGCCGGCTACGCCAAGACCTGCCTGCAGAAACTGCAGATGCCCGGGGTTGGCGCCGTCTCCGGCCGCCGCGTGTACATGGAAAACGGCGAGACGCCGCTTGCCGCCCTGCGCCGCTTCGGTCATGGCCTGCGCCCGGGCAAGCCCTTCCGGCCGCTGATCTGCGAATACGTCAATGGCGCCCGCTTCACCGGCGACCTCCGGCTGCCGCTGACCAATGCCGTCATCCTGACCCACAAGTCCCTGCTCCGGCGCTTTCCCTACGATCCGCACTATGCCCGCGGCAACGGCTACCGCGAGGAATCGGATTTCCAGATGAATCTGTACATCCACGGCTACGACCTGATCACCAGTAACGACTGCCACAGCATCCATTTGCCGCCGGCCCAGGTGCGTACCGGTGGGCAGCGAACGCAGACGCTGCGCCGCATTTACTGGTCGATTTACTACACCCACTATTTCTTCGCCAAGTACTACGCCGTCTATGCCGCCCGGGTCGGGCTGTGGGCGCCGCGCTGGCTGGCCGAAGCGGCCTTCGCCGTTTTTGCCGTCTATCGCGAGACCCTGCGCCCGCCGCTGTACGCCCTGGCCAAGTGGGCGCTGCGCCAGCGCCGGCGCTGGGGCGAGCGGACACTGTCCACATGAAGCAGCCATGCGGACTGCCGGCGCCGCCGGCCTTGAGCCGGCGCAACTTCCTGCAGGGTAGCGGGGCGCTGCTCGGCGGCTGCCTGCTGACGCCAGCGACGGTCTGGGCGGCGATGCCGACGCTGGCCTACGATTTTCGCGGCGGCCTGCCGCCCGGCATCAGCTACCGGCGGGCCAGCCCGGCCAGCCTGGCTGACGGCGCGCAGCTGCGCACCTTGCCGATTGACGCGCCGCGTTTCCCGCGCCGCCGCGGGGCGCCGCTCGGCCTGCTGATCGAGGGCGCCGCCAGCAATCTGATCGTCAATTCCGCGCAGATGGACGGTCCGGGCTGGGCCGTTGGCGGCGGCGTGACCGTTGCCGCCGCCAGTGAGCCGGCACCGGACGGTAGCCGCATGGCCTTCCGCCTCGGCCGCCCGGAGCCGAAGAGCGGCAGCCTGGGCGAAGCGTCGGTGGCCCATGTCGACAGCGGCGATTTTGCCAGCGCCTCGGTCTGGTTGCGCAGCCTTAGCGGCAGCGGCACCTGGCGCCTGCGCCTGCTCGATTTCGCCACCTTCAACAACGCCAATGCCGTCGTCGAGGTCAGCCCCGAGTGGCGCCGCTACAGCCTGACGCTCAACCTGCAGGAACGCGACACCGGGATCAAGCGCTTTGCCGTGCTGTGGAACGAACCGTTCGCAGCCGTCACCGCGGCCCCGGCCATCTACGCGCTGAAGCCGACCACGCCTTACCTGCCGGGGCGCACGCCGCTGACCCTGGACAGCGTGCTGGTCTGGGGCGCCCAGTATGAAGCCGGCAATGAGGCCAGCTCCTTCATCGCCACCAGTGGCAAGGTCGGCCAGCGGGCGGCCGACGAGGTGACCTTTCCGGCGGCACCGCTGAATGCCGCCGCCGGCCGCCTGACCATCGTCCTGCCGGACGGCGGTCGCCGCGGCGGGGTGATCGTCGACGCCGCCGGCGCTGCTGGTGGCCTGCGCCTGGAATATTCGAACAGCGGCTGGCTGGTCGGCCGGGTCGGTCGCGTGAGCCTGGCCGGTTTTGCCGACGTGACTGCCGATCCGGTGGTCCGCCTTGAATGGAGTGCCGCCGGGGTCCAGTTGTTTTCCGGTGCGACGACGGCCTCCCTGGTCAGCCGGGCAACGCTGCCGGTCAATCCGCTGCCGATCAGCGGCGGCGCCCGGGCGCGCCTCGGCATGCTGGCCGACGGCCAGCGGCCGCTCGGCCGGGTGGTGGCCCAGCTGACCCTCGACGGCGAGGTCACGACGATGGCCCCGGTGGCGCTGCCGAACTTTGTTCCGGCCGGCTACCGCCTGGTCTTCGCCGACGATTTCGACGATCCCGACCTCGGCCGGATCAACGAGAACGCCACCGGTGGCCGCCCCGGCGCCCCGGCCTGGCGCAGCCGCTACCGCCACGAGCGGCGGACGGCGATCAACCAGGAAAAGCAGATCTACATGGATCCGCAATTCACCGGCTCGACCAGGCAAGCGCTCGGCGTGCAGCCGTTCGCCATCGCCGACGGCAAGCTGCAGATCCGCGCCGAGCGCGCTGATCCGGAGAAGCTCTCGCCCTACATCTGGAACCGTGCCTACACCTCGGGCTGCATCACCAGTGAACTGACCCACTGGCAGACCTACGGCTATTTCGAGATGCGCGCCCGGCTGCCGCGCGGCAAGGGTTTCTGGCCGGCCTTCTGGCTATTGCCCAAACGCGCTACCTGGCCGCCCGAGATCGATGTCTTCGAGGCGTCCGGCACGCGCCCCTACGCCATCAAGCACGGCGCCATCGAACGGCCGCGCAGCGCCACCACCACCGCCGGCCTGTGGATCGACGGGATCATCGACATCAGCGACGGCTTCCATATCTACGGCCTGGAGTGGACGCGCGACAACATCGTCTTCTTCATCGACGGCATGAAGAGTTTCGAATACGGCCCGCACGCCATCCACGAGGATATGTACCTGCTGGCCAATCTGGCCCTGGGCAGCCACGACCCGAACTGGATTCCCAATCCGGACCAGACCACTCCCTTTCCCGGACTCTACGAAATCGACTACATCCGGGCCTACCAGCGAGGTGCATCATGAACCCAGTCCCCGACATCCAGGTCGACGTCATCATCCTGTCCTGGAACCGCCCCGACGACACCATCGCCGCCATCGTCAGTGCCGCCGACCAGTTGGGCGTGCGCCAGCGCATCCTGATCGTCGACCAGGGCAGCGAAGCCGACAACCTGCGCCGGCTCGAAGCCTGCCTGGCCGAAGTGCCGAATGCGACGCTCAAGAAGCTCGGCCGCAACAGCGGCGTCGCCGGCGGTCGCAACATCGCCTCGGCGATGGGCAGCGCACCCTACATCGTCGCCCTCGACAGCGATGCCGAGTTTGCCGACCGCCACGCCCTGGCCACCGCCGTCGCCCATCTCGACGCCCATCCCGAGCTGTGCGCCATCGGTTTTCGCATCGACAACTACTTCACCGGCGAGAACGACGCCACCTCCTGGGATTACCCGCCGGAATGCCGGCCCGACACCGGCTTCCCGGCGACGCGCTTCATCGGTGCCGGCCACGCCCTGCGCCGTAAGGTGTTCGCCGCCGTCGGCGGCTACGACGACCGCCTGTTCTTCTGTGGCGAGGAGCTCGACCTCAGTTACCGGATGCTCAACGCCGGCTACCGCATCGCCTACGTGCCGGCAGTCGCCATCCGCCACAAGGTCTCGCCCGAGCACCGGGTGATGTGGGGCAAGGGCCGCTACTACTACACCGTGCGCAACAGCCTGTACTCGGCCTACAAGTTCGGTACGCCGCTACCGCGCCTGCTGGTCGGCGCCGCCGCCTTCGTCTTCCGCGGCTGGCGCAATGGCATCGGCCTGGCTGCAGTGCGCGGCATCGGTGACGCGGTCGGCATGTGCCGGACCTACCGGCGCGAGACCCTGGACCAGGCCACCGCGCCAACCTATGCGCTGAGCCACGAAACCTGGCGCTACATCCGCCAGTGCGAACCAACGCGCCGGGAACCACTGCTCGCCAAGATCCGCCGCCAGTTCGTGCGCCTGCCGCACCAGGGCTGAGGGGCTGACGATGAACACCCCGATGCACGAACTCAAGGCCAAGCTGGCGGCGATCACCCGCTACCTGCCGCCGGCGCGGCCAGTGGTCTACCTTGATTACCCGGTTCATCTCAATTTCGGCGACATCCTGATCATGCGCGGCACCGAGCGCTTTTTTGCCGACTATGGCTACCGTGTCATTGAGCGCACCGGCTACATGAACTTCACTGCCGCGCGGCGCCGGGCGGTACCCGCCAACGCGCTGATCGTGCTCCATGGCGGCGGCAATTTCGGCGACCTCTATCCCGTGCATCAGCACTTTCGCGAGGCCGTTGTCCGCCAGTTTCCCGAGCACCCGATCGTGCTCATGCCGCAGACCGTGCATTTCCAGTCGGAACGGGCCAGGGAGCTGTCGGCGGCGATTTTCCGCCAACACCGCAACCTGGTGCTGATGGTCCGCGATCAGCGCTCGCTGGCCGCCGTCGCCGACCAGTTCTCGCCGCAGGTCGTGCTGATGCCGGACATGGCGCACCAGCTCTGGGACGATGCGCCGCCGTCGGCAGCGGGCGACGCCGCCGGCCGCGTCGAATTATGGCGCGCCGACATCGAGGCGACAGCGCCGCCGGGCGAGGGCGGAGCAGTCGACTGGCTGGATTTCGTGCCGGTCTGGCAGCGCCGCCTGTTCGGCCTGATCCTCCGGCTGCACCGGCTGGAGGGCAAAACCGACCTGCGGCTCGGCGCTCAGCAGGCGTGGTACGCCTACTGCGAGGCGCTGACCAGACGCATGCAGGCGCATTTCGCAGCCTATGGCGAAGTCCGCACCAACCGCCTGCACGGCATGATTTTCGCGGCCCTGCTCAGCAAGAACGTGGTCTTCGATGACAACTCCTACGGCAAGCTCGGCCACTATGCCGGGCAGTGGTTTGACCAGCATCCCGGCATACGTGCCGGCTGAGCCGCCGGCTGGCCCGGGTGCCGTGCGCGCCACGGCCGCTCGCTCGCTGCGCTGGACGCTGCTCGAAAGCTTCGGCCTGTCGGGGCTGTCCTTCATCGCCCTGGTTTTCTTTTCGCGCTACCTGACGGCGGCCGAATTCGGCATTGCCGCCGTCGCCATCGGCATCGTCCAGTTGTTGAACGTGCCGGTCGAAATGCTCTTCCACGATGCCCTGATCCGTACCCGCGAGGCGACCGCCCGCCACATCAATTCGGCATTCACGGCGGCGCTGCTGATCGGCGTGCTGCTGACCGGCGCCTGCTGGCTGCTCGCCGACCGTTTCGCCGCGCTGATCGGCCAGCCCGAAGTCGGCCCGGTGCTGCGCTGGATGAGTCTTGGCTTGGTCGCCTCCGGCTGGGGCAGTGCCCTGGTCGCGCTGCAGCGCCGGCATCTGCAGTTCCGTACGCTGGCGCTGCGCTCGACGATCGGGCGCGGCGGCTCGGCGGTCATCGGCATCACCCTGGCGGTGTCCGGCGCCGGGGTGTGGAGCCTGGTCGCCCAGCAGGTGAGCATGACCGTGCTCGCCACCCTGGCACTCTGGCTGCTGGCGCCGGAGCGCCCGCGCTTCGGCCTGTCCCGGCCGGAGCTCGGCGAGATGACGCGGTTCGGCGTGCCCGCTGCTTCCTTCAGTCTGGTCGGCCTGTCCACCCAGCGCTTCTTCATGATCGGTGTCGCCACCTTCCTCGGCGTCCAGGCTGCCGGCATCCTCAGCCTCGCCTTTCGCGCCGTGGACATGCTGCGCGACATCGTCGGCAGTGCCGTCGCCCAGCTCGCCCTGCCGATCTTCGCCAGCCTGCAGGACAGCCGCGCCGACATCCGGCGCACCTTCAGCGCCGCCGTCCGCCTGACCACCGCCCTGATGTACCCGCTGTTCGCCGGCCTCGCCGTCTGCTCCTACGAGGTCGTCGAAATCGTCTTTGGCGCCCGCTGGCTGGCGGCCGCGCCCTTCGTCGCGCTGCTCGCCCTGCTCACTTTCCAGTTTTTCGGGCGCCTGTTTTCGGTGCCGATCTACAACGCCACCGGCCAGCCGCTGCTGCCCAGCATCGCCTTGCTGCCGCAGATCGCCTATGTCGTCGCCGGCATGCTGCTGTTCGGCCGCTTTTCGCTCGAAGCGGCGGCAGCGGTCTGGGCCTCGCGGCTGGTCCTCGGCCTGGGCATCGACCTCTGGCTGCTGCGCCGGGTGACCGGCCTGAGCATCGCCGGGCAACTGGCCGGCGCCGTGCATCCGGCGCTGGCAGCGGCGGCGATGGCGGCCGTCGTCTATGCTGCCAAGGTCTATCTGCTGGCCGCCTACGATCCGGCGCTGCGCCTGGCGCTGATGGTCGGCCTCGGCGCCTTCACCTACAGCGCCGTACTCTGGCTGCTCAATCGTGGCCTGGTCCTTGAATTGCTGGCTTTCGCCCGGCAGACCGTCAAGCGGGCGACCTGAGATGCTGCGTCGCGCCATCGACCTCGCCAAAAGACTGCGCACGACGCTGTTGCGCCGCCGCCAGCAGGCCCGGCTGCGCCGCTGGCTGGCCCGCCGCGATGCCGCCGATCAGGCACATATGGCTTCGGCGCCAGCGCCAGTGCGTCGCGGCAAGGCGCTGTACGCCGCGCCGATCGGCGCTTCCGGCAAGGACCTGCTGGCCCGGCTGATCGCGCGCCTGGGTCACGACGATTTCGACTACCTGATCTTCGTGTATGACGGCTGCCGCTTCGACGAGCCGGTGTTCAGCCGCTGCACCTTCATCCACGAACCGGGCATCGTCTATCAGTACTTCAAGAAATACCTGACGCCGGAACGCTGCCGCCCCTACGACTACATCGTGCTCGGCATCGAGGATGTCGATATCGACGATTTCTGCTGGCCGCGCTTCGCCGCCATCATGCAGCGCAACCACCTCGACATGGCGTCGCCGGCACTCTCCGCCGGCTCGCACAGCCCGCACCCCATCATGTTCCGGCAGCCCGGCAAGGTCGGCCGGCTGGTCGATGTCATCGAGGTCTTCATTACTGTCTTCGACGCTCGCGCCTGGCCGGCTTTCCGGGCGCTGATCGAGGACGACTACAACTACTGGGGCTGGGGCTACGTCCAGCTGGCGCAGGCGGCCTGCGGCTACAAGATGGGCATCGTCGATTGCGAAACGATCACCGTCACCCGGCCGCCGACTTTCAAGCAGGCATGCCAGGACGAGATGCAGCGCTTTCTGCGCCGCCATGCGCAGGTCCGCCGCGCCTGTTTCTGTGCCTACGGCGAACTCCTGCCGGCGGCCGCGACCGCCGGCCAGCCGGCGTGCCCACCGCTCCGCCGCCCGCGCGCTCCTTCCCCGTTAAATCCCGATCAGCAAGGTATGACATGAACACGGCAACAATTCCCCACAACACACGTCTGTCATCGCCCGGCCAGCTTTCGCGCCGCATCTATCCGCTGGTCAATCTGGTCGAGGCCTTCGTGCCGCCGCTGCTCGCCGTAGCCATTCTGTTCTTCGCCGTCCTGGCCGCTGCAGCGCCGGCGGGCCGCCTCGACCCGGCGTACATCGTTCTTGGTCTGGCGGCATTTTCGCTGACCTTTCCCGGGCGCTTCCATCTCAAAGATGCAGCCTGGCCGATGGCCGGCAAAACCGCGCTCGGCTGGCTGTTCCTCGCTTCGCTGCTCGGCCTTTTTGCCTACGGCAGCGGCTACCTGGCCTTCTTCATGCAGCCGGCGATCATCATCTGGCTGGTGGTGACGCCGTTCGCCCTGGTCGCCGCCAATGCTCTGGCGCGGACGGTCATTCCCGGCATCCTCGCCCTCGAGCGCAACCAGCGGCGGGCGGTGATCGCCGGTTATAACGCCACCAGCCAGCGGCTGGTGCAGACCTTCGCCGACGACCCGGCTTTCGGCGTGCGCGTTCTCGGCTACTTCGACGACCGCAACGGCTCGCGTCTGGACGGCGACTGCCAGGGCCGCGACCCGGAGCGCGACCCGGCGCACGAACTTGGCTCGCTGAGTGAGCTGGTCGCCTACGCCAAGGCCCACCGCGTCGACCAGATCTACCTGGCGCTGCCACTCGGCGAACAATCACGCATGCTGGCCTTGCTCGACGATCTCAAGGACACCACCGCCTCGATCTACTTCGTTCCCGATATTTTTGTCACCGACCTGATCCAGAGCCGGGTCGACTGCATCGGCGAGACGCCGATCGTGGCGGTATGTGAGACGCCGTTCACCGGCTTCAACGGCTTCCTGAAACGCAGCAGCGACATCGTCCTGGCCACGCTGATCCTGATCCTGATCGCGCCGCTGCTGCTGGCGGTGGCGATTGGCGTCAAGCTGATGTCGCCCGGGCCGGCCTTCTTCAAGCAGCGCCGCTACGGCCTGGACGGACGCGAGGTGGTGGTCTACAAATTCCGCTCGATGACCGTCACCGAGGACGGCGACAAGAGCTACACCCAGGTCACCCGCGGCGACCCCCGCGTCCCGCCGTTCGGCGCCCTGATCCGCAAGGGCTCGCTCGACGAGTTGCCGCAGTTCATCAACGTCCTGCAGGGGCGGATGAGCATCGTCGGCCCGCGACCGCACGCGATTGCCGTCAACGAGCAGTACCGCAAGCTGATCCCCGGCTACATGATCCGCCACAAGGTGCGCCCGGGCATCACCGGCTGGGCCCAGGTCAACGGCTTCCGCGGCGGCGACGATCTGGAACATATGCGCGGCCGCATCGAGTGCGACCTGGAATACCTGCGCAACTGGTCGCTCGGCCTCGATCTGCGCATCATCCTGCGCACCGTCGGCCTGGTCTTCCGCGACGTCCGGGCCTTCTGAGGCGGCGGCGGGAGACACCATGGCCATCACTTCGCTGACCTTCCTCGGTTTTGTCGCCGTCGTCATCGTCGCCTTTCACCTCGGCCGCTCGCCGGCCTACCGGCAATGGGTGTTCGCCGCCGCCAACGCCGTCTTCATCGCCAGTCAGGTGAGCGCGGCGCCGGCCCTGGTGCCGCTGCTGCTTTTCGTCGCCCTCGGCTATCCGGCGGTGCTCTGGCTGCGCCGCGCGCCGGGCTGGGGGCTGGTCGTCTGCCTGGCGGTGACCATCGCCGCCTTCGTCGTCCTCAAGCGCTACGCCTTCCTCGACGGCCTCCTCGAACTGCCGTTCCTCTATCTGACCATGGGCCTGTCCTATGTCCTGTTCCGCCTGATCCACCTGCTGGTCGACGCGCAGAGCGGCGAAGTGCCGGCGGCGATCAGCCCGCTGCGCTATTTCAACTACAGCTGCAATTTCCTCTGTTTCGTCTCCGGGCCGATCCAGCGCTACCCGGATTTCGCCGCCAGCGAGGGCCAGCCGGTGCTCCTCGACGAGGCCCGGGTGTTCGCCGCCTTTGCCCGGGTGGTGCGCGGCTTCGTCAAGGTGGCGGTGCTTTCGGCCGGCCTCAATTACATCTTCGGCCTGCTGTCGCCGCCGTTGCTTGCCGCCGAGGCGCTGCCCGGAGCGCGCTTCGCCATCGCCTTCAGCGCCGCGGCGGTGGTCTACACGCTCTACCTGTACTTCAATTTCTCCGGCTACATGGACATCGTCATCGGCCTCGGCAGCCTGCTCGGCCAGAACCTGCCGGAGAACTTCCGCCAGCCGTTCGCCGCGCGCAATTTCCTCGATTTCTGGACGCGCTGGCACATCACGCTGTCCGAGTGGTTCAAGACCTATCTGTTCAACCCGCTGCTCAAGGCGCTGGCCGGGCGCTTCCAGGCGCCGGCGGTGATGCCGTGGCTGGCCGTGCTGGCCTTTTTCGTAACTTTCCTGGTGATGGGCCTGTGGCACGGCACGACCGCCGTGTTCGTCGCCTACGGCCTGCTGCTCGGTGGCGGCGCCGCCGCCAACAAGCTGTGGCAGCTCACCATGACCCGGCGCCTGGGCAAGGCCGGCTATCGGAGGCTGAGCGAGCGGCCCGTCTACCGCGGCCTGTGCCGCGGCGCCACCTTCGCCTATTTCGCCCTGGCCCTGGTCTGCCTGTGGGTCGATCTGGTCCAGCTCGGCGGCCTGCTGCGCACGCTCGGGGCGGCCGGCGTCGCCGCCAGCTTCGCACTGATCACGCTCGCCGCCGCCCTGCTGATGCCGGTCATCGATTTCGCCATCGCCACGCTGCGCCGCGCCGGCGCCGGCCTGGCGCTGGCGACGGCCAGCCCGGGCGGTTTCATCGGCCGCAATGCCGCCCTGGCCACCCAGGTGCTGCTGATCCTGATGGCCTCCTCCTTCTTCCACAAGGCGCCCGAGTTCGTGTACCGGGCCTTCTGACGATGAAACTGATCCTGCGCCAGGCGGCGCTCCTGCTCCTCTTCCTGCTGCTGCTCTACGGCCTGGCCCTGGTCATCGCCGTGCCGGCCCTGGCGCCGCCGGCCGAGGCCAATCTCGACACCGCCGCGGCTGCCCGTTCGCCGTTCATGACCGAGCCGAAATACGCCTTCCTCAGCCGCAGCAAGCTCGACACCGCCGACGACAAGACGATCCTGCTCGGCGCCTCCAACGTGCTCGCCGGTTTTCGCCCGGCCCGCCTGCAGCAACTGGTGCCGCAGGCGACGGTGCACAACCTGGCGATCGGCGGCGCCAACATGACCGAAGTCCGCCAGATGGTGGATCTGGTGCTTGAAGTGCAGAGTCCGGCGGCGCAGCGCCGCAACCTGTTCGTCATCGGCGCCTGGTACGGCCTGTTCGCCGACGACCGGGCGCGCTGGTACACGCCGGATCGCCATCCCGGCGATACCGATCTCGATATCGAGCGCTACCGCTACGGTTTCTACCGGCGCACTGCCGCCGGGCCGGTGGCGCTGCTGCCGCCGCGCTGGCTCGACGCCGGGGTGACGCTGATCAAGCCGTTCCTGCTCGTCGACCGCCTGGCCCGGGATGCCGCCAAGGCGCTGCGCCCGGCCCGCGCCGTCGCCGGCCCGGCCGACCAGGTGCCGGTGCCCGGCGCCGAGCGTCAGGCGCAGTACCTGGCGTTCTGGCAGGACTACATGGGCGGCAGCGGTCGCCTCGAAGCGGCGCCGTTCGCCACGCTGGTGCAGACGATAGACACCATCCGCGCCAGCGGCGGGCGGGTGCTGCTGGTCGATCTGCCGTTGCCGCGCTGGCATGCCGGCGGCTCGCCCTACGAGGCGAGCTATCGCCGGCACTGGGCGGCATTGCAGCAGCAACTTGACGGGACCGACAGCGTCGCCTTCCTGAGCCTGCGCGATGCCGACCGGCCGGAGGATTTTTCCGACGAGGTGCACCCCAAGCCGCGCGTCGCCGAAGGTTGGGCGAGGCGTCTGGCCGGCGTCCTGAACGATGTGCCCGGCCCGCTGGCGCGCCGCTGAACGGCGAGCCGCCGCGAATTTCTTTTGATCGACAAGGAGCCTGATATGAAAGCCGACAACAATCTGACGCAGATCTACGCCAAGCTGACCGAGATCTTCCGTGATGTCTTCGACGACGACAGCCTGCAGGTGACGCCGGAGCTGACGGCAGCCGACGTCGACGAGTGGGACAGCCTGAATCACATCCGGCTGGTGGTGTCGATCGAGCGCGCCTTCGGCCTGAGTTTTTCGGCGGCGCAGGTCGCCCGGCTGAAGAACGTCGGCGAATTTGCCGAACTGATCGTCAGCAAGCTCTGATGGCCGCCGAAAGCCGCGCCATCGCCTGGGACGAACTGGCGGTCGGCACCGCCGCCAGCGTCGAATTCGTCGTCAGCGCCGGGGATCTGCAGCAATTCGCTACCCTCTCCGGCGACTGCAACCCGCTTCACGTCGATGCCGACTTCGCCCGCCGCAAGGGCTTCGACGACGTCGTGGTCCATGGTGCGCTGCTTGTCGCCAAGATTTCGCAACTGATTGGCATGCGCTTGCCCGGCCGCGACAGTGTGTGGACCGGCCTGACGCTGCAGTTCCGCCAGCCGCTCTACGTCGGGCGCCAGGCCCGGGTCGAAGCCGTCGTCGAACGGCTGTCGCCGGCGACCGGCATGGTGCTGCTCAAACTGACACTGCGCGCCGGGGAAGTCCTGCTCGCCAAGGGCGAAGCGGAGGTGCTGCTTGTCCGGCCGTGAACGCTTTCTCGTTTCCGGCGGTTCCGGTGGCATCGGCGCCGCTACCTGTGAGGCACTGGCTAGCGCCGGCTATCGTCCGGTCGTCGGTTATCACCGGGCAGCGGCAGCGGCCGAGGAAGTTGCCAAGCGAACGGGCGGCCTGGCGCTGGCACTCGACCTCGCTTCGGATACCTCGATCGACCTGGCAGTAGCCCAACTGGCCGGCGCCGACGGGCGGCTGGCCGGTGCAGTGCTCGCCGGTTCGCCGCCACTGGTCCTGGCCCCGTTCGGCAAGATCGAGCCGGCCGACCTGCAGGCCCAGTTGCAGGTCAATGTCCTCGGCCCGCAACGCCTGCTCGCCGGCCTCGTCCGCCAGTGCTGGCGGCCACACAAGGCCGGCGTGGTGATCGGCATCCTCAGCCGGGCCATGGGCGAGGGGGGGAGCGGTGCCGCCGCCGGCCTCGGCGCCTACGTCATCGCCAAATACGGCATGGCCGGTCTGCTCGCCGTGCTCGCCGCCGACTATCCGTGGCTGCGGGTGCGCTCGGTGCGCCCGGGCTACACCGAAACGCCGATGCTGGCGGCGTTCGACGAACGCTTTCTCGCCCAGCAGCGGGAAAAAACCCCATTCCAGACGCCGCCGGACGTGGCGGCGCAAATCCTGATGGAGATCAACCGACCATGAGCCAAACTTTATATTCGACCCTGGCCTGGCTGCCGGCGCCGCCCGCGGAATTTTCCACCCGCTGCCGCGCGCTGCCGGCCGATGCGCCCGACCTCGGCACGCAACTGCAGGCCCTGGCTGGCTTCGGACTGGACGAGAACCAGCTCACCCGGCTTTCCCGCAGCATCGAGCAGGCGCGGCTGGACGGCCGTTCGCTGGCGCCGCTGGTGCCGTTTCGCCTTGGTATCGTCAGCAACGCCACCTCGCATTTCCTGGTACCGGCGCTGGTGGCGACCGCCGCCCGCCACGGCATCGCACTCGAATGCATCGAGGCCGGTTTCGATCAGGCGATGCAGGCGGCACTGGCTGCCGACTCGCCGCTCAACCTCGCCGCGCCTGACGCCGTGCTGCTCGCCCTCGACTATCGCGGCCTGCCGCTGCGCGCCACGCCGGGCGATGCCGAGGCGGCGCAGCTGACAGTGGCGGCAGCGCTCGACCACGTTGATCGTATCCGCGACGGATTGCGCGCCAACGGCAAGACCGTCTGCATCCTGCAGACCCTGGCCCGGCCGGTCGAAACGCATTTCGGCAGTCTCGACCTGGTGCTCCCGGGTACCTTGCGCAGCCTGATCGACGCGATCAATCGCGGCCTAGCCGAACGGGTGGCGGCGAGCAACGACCTGCTCTTCGATGTCGCCGGCCTGGCCGAAACCGTCGGCCTTGCCGACTGGCATGCGCCGACGCTGTGGCACATGGCCAAGCTGCCGTTCGCCAGCCGCTTCCTGCCGCTCTATGCCGACCATGCCTGCCGGCTGCTGGCGGCACTGCGCGGCAAGAGCCGACGCTGCCTGATCCTCGATCTCGACAACACGGTATGGGGTGGGGTGATCGGCGACGACGGCCTGGAGGGTATCGTCATCGGCCCCGGCGACCCGACCGGCGAGGCCCACCTGGCAGTGCAGCAGACGGCGCTGCACTTGCGCGAACGCGGCGTCGTGCTCGCCATCTCGTCCAAGAACACCGACGAGATCGCCCGCCGGCCGTTCCGCGAGCACCCGGAAATGCTGCTGCGCGAAGGGCACATCGCCATCTTCCAGGCCAACTGGAATGACAAGGCGAGCAACATCAAGGCGATTGCCGAGGCCCTCTCGCTCGGCCTCGACGCCATGACCTTCCTCGACGACAACCCGGTCGAGCGCGGCCTGATCCGGCAACTGCTGCCACAGGTGGCGGTGCCCGAACTGCCCGACGATCCGGCGCTCTATGTCCGCACGCTGCTCGCCGGCGGCTATTTCGAAGCCGTCGCCTTTTCCGCCGAGGATCGCCAGCGCGCCGATTTCTACCAGGACAACGCCCGGCGCATCGCCCTGCAGCAGCAAGCCGGCGATGTCGATGGCTATCTCGCCTCGCTGGCCATGACGCTGACCATTCAGCCCTTCGAGGCCACCGGTCGGGCGCGCATCGCCCAGCTGATCAGCAAGTCGAACCAGTTCAACCTGACCACCCGGCGCTACAACGAGGCCGAGGTTGCCGAGCTGGAAGGCGATCCCGATTGCCTGGCCTGGCAGATCCGGCTGGCCGATGCCTTCGGCGACAACGGCATGATCAGCGTCGTCATCTGCCAGCGTGCCGGCAGCGACTGGCAGATCGACACCTGGCTGATGAGTTGCCGCGTGCTCGGCCGCCGGGTCGAAGAGGCGGTACTCCAGGAATTACTGGCTGCGGCACGCCGCCAGGGCATCGAGCGGCTGGTCGGCGGTTACCGCCCCAGCGGGCGCAACCAGCTGGTCGAGGGGCATTACCGCAAGCTCGGTTTCGCGCTGCTGACGCAGCACCCGGACGGCCGCAGCGAGTGGGCCCTGAACGTCGCCGAGGCCGAGCCGGTTGCCAATCTGCCGATGGAGATCCGTCACCTTGCCGTCGCCAGCAATTCGCCGGAAACTCAGAGATCGAGCTGCAGCGCCGCCAGTCGGGCGTAGAGGCCACCCTGCCGGCGCAGGTCTTCCGGCGTGCCGGTTTCGACGATGCGACCGCGTTCCATGACGACGATGCGATCGACTTTCTGCACCGTCGCCAGGCGGTGGGCGATGATCAGCGTCGTCCGCCCGCGCATGGCGGCGGCGAGGCCTTGCTGGACGAGGATTTCCGATTCAGCGTCGAGGGCGCTGGTGGCTTCGTCG
>DDWF01000170.1:26856-47704 GCA_002345845.1 Betaproteobacteria bacterium UBA2293
GCGCTGGCGCTGGCCGCCGGAGAGCCGGGTGCCGCGCTCGCCGAGGAAAGTCTGGTAGCCCTCGGGCAAGCGGTCGATGAATTCGTCCACCAGCGCTGCCCTGGCCGCCGCGATGACCTCCGCGTCGCTGGCATCGGCCCGCCCGTAGCGGATGTTCTCGAGGGCGTTGGCGGAAAAGATCACCGGCTCCTGGGAGACGATGGCAATGTCCTTGCGCAGGTCGTGCAGGCTCAGTTGGCGGATGTCCTGACCATTGATCCGGATGCTGCCAGCGGAAGCCTCGTAATAGCGCAGCAGCAATTGGCACAGGCTGGTCTTGCCGGCGCCCGAGGGACCGACCAGGGCGACGCTCTCGCCGGGGGCGATGTCGAGACAGATGTCTTCCAGCGCCGGGGTCTGCGGCCGGGCCGGGTAGGCGAAGGTGACGTGCTCGAAGCGGATCGCCGCCTGCGCCGAAGGAGTCGGGGTGAGCGGCACGGGCGCTTCGACAATGGCCGATTCGGCATGCAGCAGTTCGAGCAGCCGTTCGGCCGCCCCGGCGGCGCGCATGACGTCGCCCCAGACTTCGGCCATGGTGCCGACGGCGCCGGCGACCAGCGCCGCGTAGAGGACGAAGGAGGCCAGTTCGCCGACGCTGAGCAGACCATCGTGCACCTGGCGGGCGCCGATCCACAGCACGAAGATGATGGTGCCCATGACCGCCGTGATGATCAGCCCGGTCAGCGCGGCGCGCACGCGGGTGCGGCGGATCGCCGTCAGGAAGCTGGTTTCGCTGCGTTCGGCGAAGCGCCGGGCCTCGTTCGGCTCCTGCGTATAGGCCTGCACCGTCGGCATGGCGTTGAGGATTTCGCCGGCCAGCGCCGAAGCGTCGGCGATGCGGTCCTGCGCTTCGCGCGACAGTTTGCGGACGCGCCGGCCAATGAGCAGGATGGGCAGGATCAGCAGCGCCATCAGGCCGAGGTTGAGGGCAAACAGGTAGAAGCTGGTCACCGCCAGCATCAGCATGCCGCCGATAAACTGGAACAGGCTGCGCAGACCCATCGACACCGAACTGCCGACGACGGTCTGGATCAGCGTTGTGTCGCCGGTCAGCCGGGAGAGCACCTCACCGGTCTGCAGCGTCTCGAAAAACTGCGGCGACTGGCCGAGCACCCGCGCATAGACGGCGCTGCGCAGATCGGCGGTGGCCCGTTCGCCGATCCACGACACGGTGTAGAAACGCGCCGCCACGGCCAGTGCCCACAAGGCGGCGAGCCCGAACAGGGCGATGAAGTGGCCATCCAGGCTGAGCGCACCGAGCAGCCCGCCGGATGATTGCTGGCCTTCGCCGAAGCCGAAATCGATCAGGTCGCGAAAAGCCAGCGGTACCACCAGGATGGTCGCCGAGGCCAGGCACAGCAGCGCGAAAGCCAGCGCGATGCGCACCCGGTAGGGACGCAGGAACGGCCACAGGCCGGTCAGCGCGGAGAGGCGGCGGGGGGAGGAGGTCGGGGCGGCGATGGGCATTGGTGCTTTGCAGGCGGCGGACGGGGAGGGCGGCGGGTCCGTCATTCTGCGCCCGGGTAGCCCCTCCGTCGCACGATTTATTGCATCGGCATCGCACCTTTTTTGCATGGCGCGGTCGAAACCCCGTCGCTCAGGCCGCCTGCCGGCTCGCTTCGCCCAGTCCTCAATCAACCCCCAAGGGAGGTTCGCATGTCGAAATCGATCCAACTGCTCATGCTGTCATTCTTCACCGCCATCCTCGGGGAAACGGTCTTCTTCGCCGTCATCGACCCGCAGCTGCTCTACCTGTTCGGTGAACCGGTCGAGTGGAGTCCGATGATGGTCTATTCCATGGGTTTCTTCATGTTCTGGAGTCTGACCGCACTGACTGCCGGCCTGGTCGTCCTGATGCTGAAACCCGGGGCCGCGGTTAACCGGGAGCCGGAAATCCGCGCCCGCCAGGCTCAGGAAAAAGGGCAGTTGCACTCGACCTAGCCGGGATTCCGGGGGCCGCCTGACCTGGCTGTCGCCGGTGCCGGTGGAGCGTAGTCGGGTACCCGGTTGTTCACCGCCGGCTGGGCCATCAGGTAGGCATGGATGGCGCGCAGATCCCGTTCCGGCAGGCTGGCCAGCGCTTGCCAGGGCATCGGCGGCAGGATCGGGCGGCCGACGCCGACATGCTGGCCGGTGCGCATGGCCCGGATGAAGTCGTTTGCCGTCCAGGCGCCGATGCCGGTTGCCCGGTCCGGGGTCAGGTTGGCGGCGTAGGTCACACCCCAGGGGCCGACGAAGGCGGTCATGGTGGCCGAGCCGGCCCAGTTCCATTCGCCTTCCAGCCTGGGCGGCGGCGGCAGGCGGAGGCTTTCCGGATGGCCGGACAGGCCGCGGGCAAGATCCTTCTCCGGCCCGTTGGCGCCGTTCCTGGACGGCATGTGGCAATCGGCGCAGCCGCCGACGGTGACCAGCAAGGCGCCGCGTTTGAGGTTGGCGGCTGGCTCGCCGGCGACGGCGGGGTGAACGAGGGCACCGGCCAGGATGGCGGCAACGAGGAAAGCGGACTTCTGGGGGGCTGGGGGCATCGGATGAACTCCTGTTTTTGTTGATGGGATGCTTCTTAGCTGTACTGGCTGCCGCCCAGGCGCGCCGCTGCCTGGGCGATGGCCTCGGCCGATGGCGCATGCGCCAGTTCCAGCGGGAAGCTGGCGGCGGCCGGGGCATCCGGTCCGCCGAGGCGGACGATCGGTGCCTTGAGCGAGGCGAACGCCTGCTCCGCCACCAGGGCGGCGATTTCGGCGCCGACGCCGCACAGCCGGTTGGCTTCGTGCACGACGACCAGCCGTCCGGTCTTGCCGACCGAAGCGAGGATCGCCGCTTCGTCCAGCGGTTTGAGACAGCGCAGGTCGATCACTTCGGCGGCGATACCCTGGCTGGCCAGGCTGTCCGCCGCCTGCTGGCAGTGGTGCACGGTCTTGCCGTAGGAGACCAGCGTCACGTCGTGCCCGGCGCGGACGACGGCGGCCTGGCCGAGGGTGATGGGCGGCGCCGCGGCCGGTACCTCGCCGGGCACGTGCAGCAGCCCGATGTCGAGGAAGAAGAGCACCGGGTTGTCATCGCGGATGGCCGCCTTGAGCAGTCCGCCGGCATCGGCCGGGGTGCTCGGCATGACCACCTTGAGGCCAGGGCTGTGCACGAACCAGGCTTCGTTGTTGTGGTTGTGCTGGGCGCCGACGCCCCAGCCGCCGCCGGTCATGGCCAGGGTGACGAGGGGGAAGGAGAACTGGCCGCCGGACAGGTAGCGCAGCTTGCCGGCGCTATTGACCAGCTCGTCCATGGCGTAGCAGAGGAAGGGGGCGAAGAGCAGGTCGATGACCGGGCGCAGGCCGTTTCCGGCGGCGCCGACGGCGGTGCCGGCAATGATGCCTTCGGCGAGTGGCGTGTTGCGGACGCGCCGGGCGCCGAATTCGCCAAGCAGGTGATGGCGCTTGGTGGCGACGCCTTCGCCAAAAATGAGGACGCGCGGGTCGCGGCGCATTTCTTCGCTGAGGGCGGCGTCGATCGCCTCGTTCAGGGTCAGGCTGGGCATGGCGGTTCCTTAGGCGTAAACGTCGCGGCTCAGTTCGTCGGCAGCGGGGAATGGGGAGTCCTCGGCAAAGGCTCGGGCAACGGCGATGCGGGTCGCCACCTGGTCGGCCAGGGCGGCGGCCTGGGCCGCCGTCAGCGTGCCGTCGGCGAGCCGGCGCTGGCGGCACTGGGCGATCGGGTCGCGGGCCAGCCAGGCGGCGTGCTCGGCCGGATCGACGTAGGCCTGGTCGTCCGGTTCGAAATGGCCGCGAGTCCGGTAGGTCACGGTTTCCAGCAGGTACGGGCGGCTGCTCAGCCGGACTTCAGCGGCGGCGGTCCGGGCGGCGGCGTAGACGGCGTCGACATCGTTGCCGTCCACGCTGCGGGCGGCGATGCCGTAGCCGGCGGCCCAGACCGATACCTGCTCCTGGCTCATTGCCTCGCGGCGATGGACGAAGGCCTGCCAGTGATTGTTCTCGCAGACGTAGAGGATGGGCAGGTTCCACAGCGCGGCGAGGTTCAGCGATTCGTGGAAACTGCCTTCGCAGGCGGCGCCGTCGCCGAAAAAGCAGACGACGATGCCCGGCCGGCCGAGCATCGTCTGGGCGAGAGCGACGCCGGGGGCCAGCGCGAGCTCGGCGCCGACGATGGTCGAGGTGAGGACGACGCCCAGCTCCTTGGCCGAGATATGCAGCGAACCGCTCTTGCCCTGGCAGTAGCCGGTGCTGCGCCCCATCACTTCGGCCAGCAGACGGCCGGGGTCGGCGCCGCGCGCCAGCAGGTGGCCGGCGCTGCGGTGGTTGGTCAGGATCAGGTCGTCGGCGGCGAGGGCGTTGACGACGCCGACAGCGGCCGCTTCCTGGCCGATCGAGGTGCAGGTGCCGGGGATCTGGCCGGCGGCACTGCCGGCGACGATGGCTTCCTCGTAGGCGCGGATGAGCAGCATCTGCTCGAACAAGTGGGGCGTTTCGATTTCTGGCTGGCTGGGGCTCATGGCGGCTCCCGTGATGGATGACGGGAGTCAGTCTAGGCCGCGCCAAAACCCGCGCAAGACGGGGCGCCGGCGCTTACGAATCTTTTAAGAAGCGCTGAATGATTATTTAAGGAAGGCGGCCGGGCGGCGCCAAAATCAGCCTTCGAGCAGCTGCAGCGGCCGGTCCACGGCCAGGGAAAAACGGCCGCGCCCGGTCTTCGCCAGATGGATGCCGGCGGCGCGCTCGGCGAGGCGGCGCTGGAGCAGGACGAGGCGGGCTTCCAGGTTGTCGCTGACGCCGGGCAGGCGGATGCGCGGATCGACGCGCAAGCCCTTGTTGGTGAAACTGGTCCGCCGGCGCTCGGCGAAGTCGGTCAGCAACGCCCACAGAATGGCGCCGGCGACGCCCTTGATCAGGTAGTCGTCGTCGAGAAAGATGCTGTCGGTGGCGGCAAAATGGCGCACCGTCAGCGGTGCGCCGGCGACCGGCGGCGCCGTGCCTTCGGCGCCCGGTGCCTCGTCGGCCAGTTCTTCCGCCTGCTGATGGTGATTGATCGCCAGGCCGAGTTGGGCGGCGAAAGCGACCAGCGCATCTTCATCGTCGTAGCCGAAGTGCAGGTCGTTGACGCTCTCGACATAAAGCACGCCGAGCAGGCGGTCGAAGACGCTGACCGGCACGGCCAGCTGGCTGCGTGCTTCGGGCAGGCCGGGCAGCGGAATGGCGGTTTCCAGCGCATCGCCCTGGCCGTCGGCGGCGAGACTGGCACGCACGCTGCGGCCGTAGGTGTACTCGCTGGTCATGTAGCCGATACGGATCGGCGTGCGCTCACGCCCGCAGATGCCGATCAGCCCGGCGCCCATGGGAATTTCCGAACCGATGCCGGATTCCGGGTAGCCGTGACTGGCCAGCGTGTACAGCCGGCCGCGGCCTTCGTCATGCATCAGCAGCATGACGTGCGCGATGTGAAACTCCTCGCCCAGGCAGTGCAGCGCCGCTTCCAGCAGGCATTCCAGCGTGGTGCAGCCGGCCAGGCGCTGCGTGCTGCGGCGCAGCGCGGTCAGGTAATTGACCGGCGGCGGCGGCGGCGCCACCGTCGGCCCGGCGACCTGCTCGATGGCGAGGACGCGGCAGATATCCGAACCGCGCAGCTGAAAGACGCCGCTCATCCCGGTATGGGCGGCGATGCCGGCCAGCTTGGCCTTCATCTGCTCGAACAGCGGGCCGTCGGTTTCGGTGCGCAGGTAGTGCAGGGTCAGCCGGTACTGGGCGGCGGTCAGATGGCTGGTGAGCAGCAGCCGGATCGGCGAACCGGCCAGGATGTTCTGCCGGGTGCGGTTGAAGAACTGGTAGGAGAGGGCGACGTGTTCGTTGTCGATGAACTGCACCTGGGACAGGTAGGCCAGGTTCGGCATGCCTTCGCCGTCGCCGGTGGCGATATGCCCGGGAATGATCCCTTCCAGGCATTCACGGATGCTTTCCAGGCGGACGCTCATGTGTTTGGCACCAGCGGTTCGCCGGCCTTTGGTCCCGGCGTCTGGGAAAAGGCGGCGCATGGCGAATAGACGACGGTGAGCAGATCGTCGGCGGCAAAAGCGAAGAGCGTGCGGACCACCGCTTCGTCCATGCCCAGCGGCATCACTTCGCCGACGAAGTCGCTGATATGGCCCGCGATGATCGGCAGGTCGGCCGGGTCGAACGGCAGCACGCGCGCATCGATGCCCTTCAACTGGACCGTGCGGTTGCTGCTCGGCAGGCTGAAGACATTGGCCACCCGGCGGCTGCCGTGGATGTTCGCCAGCAACTCCGGCGATTGCGAGCGCTTGATGAAAATGGCTACCTGGCGACCGTCGTCGATGACCTTGCAGCCCAGGCCCCGGCTCATGCTCGGCAGGTGATCCGGGCCGCAGGCCGCCAGGCTGATGCTGACGCCGCTCTGGATGAAGGCACAGTGGTCGGGATCGAGCATGGCAGTTGGGAAGAATGGACGAGCGACGATCATATCGCCATCGCCGGCGGCAAAGAAGATGGCGTCGCCGCCGGTCGGCGTGTTGCCGGAAACTGGTCCGATCCGGGGCGGCGGAGTAGATTGTCGTCATGCGGCCGGAGCGGCCGCTGCTTTCCCTCATCGACCACCCAGGTACCCGCGCTGTGGCTTCCTCTTTACACCTTCCGCTGCTCCAGCGCCTGACGGCGCCGTTGCGGGCGCGTCGTCCAGCCGATGGTCGGGGCCACCGCTTTGTCGCCGTCATCGATTGCATCCTCAACCAGAATGTCCGCGATGCCGGCGCGGCAGAATTTCCGGCGATGAATTTCGCCTTGCTCGAGTTGTGTCACGAACACGCGGTCGGCATCCTGCAAATGCCTTGTCCGGAAATCGCCGCCCTCGGTTTTCCGCGGACACGACCTGTCGGGCAGACGATACGCCAGGCGCTGGATACGGAAAACGGCCGCCGGACTTGCGCCGCGCTCGCTGTCGGCGTGGCGGAGCGGATCGCCGGCCAGCTGGCCGCCGGCGACCGGCTGCTGGCCATCCTCGGCGGCAATCCGCGCAGCCCCGGCTGCGCCGTGCATGGTGATGGGAAGGGCGTGCACGCCGATTCGGGCGTATTCATCCAGGAACTGCAGGGCGAACTCGGCCGCCGCGGCCTGACGCCGCCATTCCGCGGCATCCGCGATGCCAGGCCGGAGCTGCTGGCCGAGGATCTGCTCTGGCTGCGCCAGCTGATCAGCCGGGACTAAACGGCGCGCCGGTGGCGACGCTGACCTCTGTGGGGGCTATTCAAGGTCGTGCGTTGCCAGCTACTTCAGCAGACGTTTCTTGCGCTTGCGGGCGGACAACTGGGTTTCGATGACTTCGGCCGGCAAGGGCTTGGAGAACAGGTAGCCCTGCAACTGGTCGCATTTCAGCCGGGCGAGGGTCTCCTGCTGGGCAACGGTTTCGACGCCTTCGGCGACGACGTTCATGCGCAGGCTGTGGGCCAGGGCGAGGATGCCGGTGACGATGGCGACGGCGTCCTCATCGTCCGGAATGTCCTGGATGAAGGAGCGGTCGATTTTCAGCGTGTTGGCCGGCAGGTGCTTGAGGTAGGAGAGCGAGGAATAGCCGGTGCCGANNCCAGCCCTCGGGCCATGGCCAGAACGGCGGCGATGATGGTGTTGCGCTCGCCGGCCTGGGTGATGTTCTGGACGAAACAGCGGTCGAGTTTCAGGGTGTGCAGAGGCAGGCTGTGCAGGTAGCCGAGGGAAGAATAGCCGGTGCCGAAGTCGTCGATCGACAGCTTGATGCCGAGGCTGCGCAGGTCGCGCAGCAGGTCGATGTTTTCCGCGGCGTGGGCCATCAGCACGCTTTCGGTGATTTCGAGGACCAGCGCCGAGGGGGGCAATCCGCTGTCGGCGAGGGCGCGCTGGACGATCTCGCGCAGATCGGGTTGTTCCAGTTGCCGGGCTGACAGGTTGACGGCAACGTGCAGGTCGGCCAGGCCATTGTCGAGCCAGGTCCGCGTCTGGAAGCAGGCGCTGCGCAGGACGCGTTCGCCGAGCGGCAGGATCAGGCCGGTTTCCTCGGCGATAGGGATGAATTCGGCCGGCGAGATGATGCCCTGCTCGGGATGCAGCCAGCGCACCAGGGCTTCGACACCGGCGACGCGGCCGCTGACGGTGTCGATCACCGGTTGGTAGAAGACGGTGATCTCGTCGCGTTCCAGCGCCCGACGCAGGTCGTTCTCCAGCTTGAGGCGGTCGGAGAGGGCCGATTCCATCGTCGATTCGTAGTAGCAGAAATCGCTGCCGCTCTGCTTGGCACGATACATCGCGGTGTCGGCGTGGCGCAGCAGATCGCTGACATCGGTACCGTCGTCCGGATAGAGCGAGATGCCGATGCTGGCGGTCATGACGATTTCCTGGCCGGCGATGACCAGCGGTGCCGAGACGGTGCGGCAGATATTCTGGGCGACGCTGGCGGCGACGCCGGGATTGGGCAGTTCGTCGAGGAGGATGGTGAACTCGTCGCCACCCAGGCGGGCGACGCAGTCGTCGGCGCGCACGCAGCCTCGCAGGCGCTGGGCCATGGTCGTCAGCAACTGGTCACCGGCTTCGTGGCCGAGCGTGTCGTTGATGTACTTGAAGCGGTCGAGGTCGAGGAAGAGCAGGGCCAGGGTGCCGTCGCGCGTCTGGCAGCGGTCGAGCGCGTGATTGAGTTGTTTGACGAAAAGCAGGCGGTTGGGCAGGCCGGTCAGCGTGTCGTTGTAGGCCAGTTGATGGACATGGCGCTCGGCGCGGGTGGCGTCGATGACGCGGCGGACGCGCTGATTGACCACCGACAGGTGGATGGGCTTGGGAATGAAGTCGCTGGCGCCGGATTCGAAGGCCCGCTCGATCGACTGGCGGTCTTCGAGGGCGGTGATCATCAGTACCGGGATGTCTTTCCACTGCGGATGCTGTTTCAGCGCGCAGCAGGCGGCGAAGCCGTCCATCACCGGCATCAGCGCATCCATCAGGATGGCGTCGGCCGAGTGATCTTCCAGCCAGTTCAGCGCCTCGGTGCCATCCCCCGCCTCTTCGACGCGGAAACCGCTCAGGTGTAACGCATGGCGCAGCGCCGAACGGGTGCTGCGGTCATCATCGACGACCAGGACGACGGCGGCGTCGGAAGTCGGCTCGGGCAGGCTGGGCGGCTCGTCCAGTTCGGCCATCAGCGTCGGTTCGATGAGGGCGAATTCAGTGCGCAGGCGTAGCAGCAGTTCGCTGCTGTCGCCCAGTGTGCCGGCTTCGGCGTGCGCTTCCATGTCGCGGGCGGCACTGGCCATGGCCAGGGCGCCGAGGTTGCCAGCGGCCCCCTTGATGACGTGGGCAATGCGGCGCAGCGTATCGCTGTCACCGTCGGCGATGGCGCCTTCCAATTCGTGCAGATAGCCGGGCATGTCTTCGAGGAAGGGGCGGATGGCTTCGCTGATGGCCTCGCCCAGGCATTCGCGCAGGCGTTCGAGGACGGCGTTGTCGAATGGCGGATTGCTGGTGGTGGCAGCGGGCGGCAGCCCGTACTCGGCCGGCGCCGACCACAGCAACCAGCGTTTTAAATGCTCGGTCAGCGCCTCGAGCGTCAGCGGCTTGGCCAGATGGTCGTCCATGCCGGAGGCCTTGCAGCGTTCGATGTCGGCGGCCAGGGTGTTGGCGGTCATGGCGATGATCGGCGTGCGTCGGCCGCTCTCGGCTTCCAGGCCGCGGATGGCGGCAGTGGCCTGGTAGCCATCCATTTCCGGCATCGAACAGTCCATCAGGATCAGGTCCCAATTGCCTTCATGCCAGCGGGCGACGGCTTCGACGCCGTTGCGGGCGATGCTGCTGCTGCAGCCGAGCAGGTGCAGCATGCCGGCGGCCACTGCCTGGTTGGTGGCGTTGTCTTCGGCGATCAGGATGCGGGCGTTGCGGTTGATGTGTTTCTCGTCGGCGGCCGGGCGTGTGGCCGACAGCGGCTTGCCCGGCCGGCAGGGGATGGAGAACCAGAAGCTGCTGCCTTCGCCAGGGGTGCTGGTGACGCCGATTTCGCCGCCGAGCAGGCTGACGATCTGCTTGCTGATGGCCAGACCAAGGCCGCTGCCGCCGTAGCGACGGGTGGTTGAAGTGTCAGCCTGGGTGAAGGAATCGAAAATGGCTGATTGCAGTTCCTCGGCGATGCCGATACCGGTGTCGTCTATCGCGAAGTGCAATTGTCCGCCGTCGGTGCTACGCGTGATGTTCAGGCTGACCGAACCGCGCTCGGTGAATTTCAGGGCGTTGCCGAGCAGGTTGATCAGCACCTGGCGCAGGCGGGCCGGGTCGCCGCAGAGAATCGGCGGCAGGTCGGCGGCAAGCTGGACGTCGAGGCTCAGTCCCTTGCTCGCCGCCGTATTGGCGAACATGCCGATGACGCTGTCGACCAGCGGCGGCAGGGCGAAGTCGCTGGCGTCGACCTCCATGCGGCCGGCTTCGAGACGGGAGAAATCGAGAATGTTGTTGATCAGTTCCAGCAGGTATTGCGAAGAATCCCAGGCGAGGCCGAGCAATTCCGACTGTTCGGCGTTCATCGGCCCGGTCTTCAGCATGTCCAGCGTGCCGATCACGCCATTCAGCGGAGTCCGGATCTCATGGCTGACGGTCGCCGCAAAATCCGCCTTGAGCTTGGCAAAGCGCAGGGCGCCGTCGCGGGCGCTGCGCAGTTCATGTTCGCGCTGCTCCAGAGCTTCCATCATGCTGTTGAAGGCGTGGGCCATCTCGGCCAGATCGCGCGGTCCGGCAAGGTCGGCGCGCAGGCCGATCTCACCTTTCTCGGCGCGGGCCATGGTCGCCGACAGGTTGGACAGCGGCCGGATCAGGCGCCAGGCGAGCAGGCGCAGACCGAAGAGGAAAAGGGCAGCGAAGGCGATCCCGGCGGTGAAGTTGACGATGAAGACTTCCCTGATCAGCGCCTTGAGCGTCGCCTTGCTTTGCTCGATGACGACGTAGCCGAGCAGGATGTCCTGGCGTTCGGTGGTCTCGAACGGCGAATCGGGGCCGGAAACCGACCACACCGGGGCCACGAAGCGCCAGCCGGGGGAGCTTTCCTCTTCCAGATAGGCGTCGTGAGTATTCGGCGGCGGATGGCTGGCAACGTGCTTGCCATCGAAAGCGGCGCCGCGTTCGAGCAACATCCGGCCATCGGTGTGGCGGATTTCGATGCGGGTGATGTCGGGAAAGGCTGAGGCCGCCGCCAAGGCTTCGGAAACGTTTTCGGCCGAACCGAAGACCAGGGCCAGGCGGCTCTGCACGGCCAGGTTCTGCGCGATGCGCAGGCCGTCCTCCAGCTTGCTGGCGTAGAGCTGGCGACTGCCCTGCCAGGAGGTGACCAGCGCCGCCAGCAGGGACACGCAGAGGACGCCGACCGAAAAGAGGATCGCCAGCTGGCGGCGGAAAGTCATCTTCCGATAACGGCCCAACAAGGCGGACAGCCAAGCCATCTTCGCTCAGCGCTCCGGGAACAGCAGGCTGAAGCTGCTTTGCTGGGCGGCCGTGGGTGCCAGGCCGAGGTGACTGGCGGTGCGCGTGTTGAAAGCGCTGAGGACGTTGCGCAGCGGCGATACCCCACGGACGCCGGGCTGGCCGCTGGCGACGTTGATGGCAGAGGCCGCCAGACTGCGGCCCAGTTCGACGTTGTCGGGATAGAGGGCAAAGAGGACGCCGCGCTTGACGTGCGAAACGTTGCTGGAGAACACCGGGATGTTTCGGCTCCACGATTCCTGCAGGACCAGCGGCAGGACCAGCGATTCGTCAACGGTGGCACTGTCCTGCGGCAACCAGAGGGCATCGCGGCGCGGCTCGCTGTTGGTGAAAATAGCCTGGTAGATGGCCATGGCGCTCTTCAGGTCACCAGCTTCATGGGTCAGCAGTTCCAGGCCAAGGTTGCGGGCGGCATCTTTGGCCAGCTTGATCAGCCAGGCATTCTGGCGCGGATCGAAGACAACATGGATGCGCTGGGTTTTCGGCGACAGGCTCTTCAGTTGGCCGAACAGCAGAGCCGGGTCCGGGGCCAGGCTGAGAATGCTGCTGCGGCCATCGGATTCGGGAGCCGAAATGACCCCGCCAGCGACGACGCCGATGTCCTTGTCGAGCGCGTTGGCCGCCCGCAGGCCGTTGCGCCCGAGGGCGATGACGACGCGGATGTCGCGCCGGCGCAATTCGCTGGAGATGGCTTCGGCATTGAAATTGTTGCCGACGGCGTAACTGGCGACCCGGGTCTGGGTATTTTCCTCGATGCCTTCGATGATCTTCGAGAAGACGCTGCGATACGGCTCGCCGATGTCCGGGTAGAGCACGGCAATGGGGCCGATGTTGCCGCCAGCGGCGGCCAGCTTGATGGTGGCGCCGTGCTCGGCGGCAGCGAGCAGCAACTGCCCGATGCGGGGTTCGTCGAGATCTTTCAGCGACAGGTGGATGACTTCGAGGCCGGGGAATTCATCAATACCGTTCAATTGGTTGGAAAAACGCTCCCGGGATGGGTCGTCGCTTTCGACGTAGATTACGGCGATACGCGTGACGTCAGCGCTCGCCGGCAGGGTGGTGCCCACCAGGAACAATGCCAACAGCAGACGCGAAAGGGAGCTTTTCATGACGATACTATAGGCCGAACCGAGCCTGCAGCCAGAAGGTTCTGCCCGGCAACGGCAGATCGTAGGTAATGCCGCTGCCGGTTCTGCTCGGTTCGCGGATGTCGGCGTTGAACAAGTTGTAGACCGAGGCCGACAAGTCCCAGCCGCTTTTCGTACGTTCACTGCGCAGGGTCAGGTCGGTCGAGGTGTAGTCGGCCAGTTGCGGCCGGTTGTCGCCCCAGGCACGCTTGCGGTCGGCAACGTGATTGACCTGGGCACTGAGCTGCCAGCCCGGGACAAAGCGCCAGTCGGCACGGGCATACAGATGGTGGTGGGGGGCATAGCCGGCGTCGTGGCCGGTGCTTTCATCGGTATTTTTCTGGTAGGCGTAGTGGCCGGTCAGGCGCAGGCTACGGCGGGCATCCCAGATGACTTCCAGCTCACCGCCGTGCCCCTTCTGCTTGCCGCCATTCTGGTAGGTCGTGTTGGCCTGTTCGATGAGGTCGGAAATCCGGTGCTGGAACAGGCTCAGGCTGGTTTGCAGACCATGGCTGATCTGCCAGGTCAGTGCTCCCTCCAGGGTCCGGATTTTCTCCGGGGAGAGGTGGGGATTACCCAATGCTACCGGGTTGCCGGTCGCATATTGCTCAACGAACGATGGTGCGCGGAAGGCCGTGCCATACATCAGCTTGGCGGTCAGGTCGTGGCGTGCTTCCCAGACCAGCGCCAGGCGCGGGTTGGTGGTGCCACCAAAGTCGGAGTAGCGGTCATGACGTATGCCGCCGGTCAGCGTCCAGTCCCGCGCAAAACTCCATTCATCCTGTACGTAGACATAGTTGAGGCGGCGGGTGTGCGGGGCGAGGAAAAGGTTGGCGCCAGTGGCTGAGTACATCGGCAGGGGCGTCGGCAAGGGGCCGGGGATCAGCGTGAAATTCTTGGTTTCGCGCGTCTTGTAGATCTCCATTTCATCATGACCGATGCCGAAACGGATACTGTGATTGGCAAAGCCGGAATAGACGCTGGCAGCGGAAAAGCGGCGCTGCCGTTCCCATTTGTCGGGGGCGCCGATCATGCCGTCGGGGAAGGTGCCGAAGAAGGCGCCGCGTGGAAAAAGCACGGCCGGCTTGGTGATTTCATTGGCCAGGTGCATGAATGATGCCTGTACGGTGAGGCTCAGGTCGCGGGCGATCTGGGCGTCGCTCCAGGTAAGGTCGGTGGTGAAGCGCTCGCTGCGCATGCGAGCGTTCGGGTCCAGGGCGCTGGCGATGCCGACGCCAACCTCCGCATTGCTGCGCAAGGTATAGGCGGTGCGCCAGCGCATTCGGCCGTAGCCGAGGTCGAGTTGGGCATCGATATCGTCGTGGCCCTGGCTGACCGAACCGGGGGCTAGCGAGGCGGCAGGTGCGATGCCCAGGTTGTCGATACCGGTCTGGGCGTCTTCGCGAATGGTTCGTCGCTGACCGTCGGTGGCGCCGACCTTCAGGTAGCCGGCGATCTCCAGGTCGCCGATATGGCTGCCATGCTGGAGCCAGGTATCCCAGCGGTCGAAGGAGCCAGTACGGACGCCGACGATGGTGCCGCCGATTTCGTCGGCACTCTTGGTGATGATGTTGATCGTGCCGGAAAATGCGTCGGCGCCGTAGAGCGCTGAACCGGGGCCGCGGATGACTTCGATACGGGCGACGTTGTCGACGGGCAGCGCCACCGGCATGTCGTTGCGATTGCCTAGATAGGCGCTGGTCATCGGAATGCCATTGACCATCATCAGGACATGCGGGTTCGATTCGGTGAGAATGCCGCGAATGCCGTAATTCGCTGCGTAATCCAGTGTCGAGCGCGAGACATGCAGGCCGGGGACAGATTCCAGTGCTTCGTCTACTGTCGTCGCGCCCATGCTGGTGATGTCTTCGGCAGTAATGACGGTGGCGACCGAGGGCGCCTTCCTCACCTGCTGGCGGGCGCCGGTGGCGATGCTGACGAAGTTTTTGTCGCCATAGGCCAGCGCAAGATCCTCTTCCTCGCTCAGCGGTTGGGCCAGGGCAATACAGGTGCTGCCGGCGAGCAAGAGGCCGGAAAGCAGACGGGCATGAAACATGGCGTGTCCCCCTGATCCAATTTCGCTATTTTTTTGGTTTGCGCCGAATCTAAAGGAAAGCCTTTGCCTTGGCAACATCAGGGTAATCATCGGGAATCCTCTGCCCATGAGCGTCGCCGCGGTCCTTGGTAAATCAGGGCCTGGCAGCGCAGGGGAAAGGTTGCCTGTTCCGGACGTTCGCACGCCTCGATATAGCAGGGGGGCATTCCAGCGAGAAAGGCAGGTAGCATGTAGACGTAGTATTCGCGCGGAGTAAGGCCAATATCGAGGGCGAGCGCAGCGGCAATCGCGGCGTAATTCATGCGCATGCGCCAGCGGCCGCTGAGCAGAATTTCCTCAATGGCGAAAGCCAGCTTGACATGCTCGCCGTCAGCCAGACCTTCGCGCTCGGCCAGTGCCAATACAACTGCGTTGCGTTCGTCGGCCGCTGATTTGGCGACCGGCCGACCGTAGCCGCCGATACTCCGGTTTGTGCGCAGCTCTTCGGCGACGACATCGGCCAGCGGGCGGCCGGCCTGGACGGCAGCTCTGGCGCGCACCAGGAAATCAGCGATGGCGATGTCAATCTGGCGGCCGTAGATTGCCGCCTCCGAGGTAGCCAGAGCAGCGCTGATGGCCAGAATGCCGGTACTGCGGGCGCTGCCGGCCAGGGCCGCGACACGGTTGTTCCACAGGCGCGGGTCGGGGTAGCTGGTGTTCACCCAGATGGCATGCAGAACCCTGATTTGGGCCGGCGAGTGGCGACGACCGCAGATGCCGAAAAGGTACAGATCGAGCCAATCGGCGTCGCGCAGTTCGGCGTGCAGGTCGTGGCCGCGAAAGACGGCTCGCTCGCCGGGGAAACAGCCGCCCATCGCGGTGCGCAACGGGCCTTCCCAGAATTCAAGAGTTTCGGTTTTGTTCACTGCAGTCTCACTGCCCGGCACGCGGGCCGGGGTCGTTGGTAATGTCGATGGCGAAAAAAGGAAAGTGCCGGATGCCGCTTTTTTGTTGCTCCAGCGCGTGGGCGGCGGCGCCGGGAAGGCGCAGCAAGAGCGTCAGCATTTCGCCAGCGGCCGGGGCAAAGCCGAGGTCAATGAGCGCGGCGGCGAGCACGCCGGTCATCGCCAGCGGCCGGCCGCTGATCTGTTCCAAGGTTTCGCGGTGGGTGGCCAGCCAGCCGATGCAGGCGCCGTCGCAACAGGTGGTGAGCGCCTGCAGCGTCTGTCGGACCGGGAGCGAACAGTGCTGGCCATGGGCGGCGAAACCGGGCGGGTGCTCGGCATCAGGCCAGACCTGCATTCTGCTGGCGGCAGGCGGAGTAGTGAGCGCTTCGTGCCAGGCGGCGGGGCGGTCAGCACAGTGCGCCCAGAGCTGCATACTCAGGCAAACCTCCCTCGCGCCACCGGAGACGCCGGCGCCCGCGGCCAGCGCCGCCATCAGCGCGGCAGCGCCCGGCGAGCCGCCGACGCCAGCGCACATCGCGGCATGCACCGACGGATCGCGCGGTCCCGGATTTGCAATCGCGATGGCCAGGATTTCGAGGGCGCGGGCAGTTTGCGCCGCCGGACGTTCGCCCCGGAACAGCAGATAGAGATACTCCGGATATGTGGCGTGTTCGAGGACCTCGCCATACACGTCGTAGCCGCTGCAGTAGCAGGCTTCGGCAATAAACGGGTCATCGTCTGTCGCTTCCTCTTCCCACAGTTGGCTGTGGATGATGTCTTTGCTTTCGGCAGTCATCGCCCTTTTTCCCTAGAGCAGGCTCATGCCGCCATCAACGACGATTTCCTGGCCAACGATATAGGACGCCTCGTGGCTGGCCAGGAACAGGATCGTCCGGGCGACTTCCTCGGGCATGCCGAAGCGGCCGCAAGGCGATTTTTTGGCGATGTCGCTCTGGATGGCGGCGCTGACTTCCGCAGGCAAGCCGAGGCGGTCGAACATCGGGGTTGCAATGGGGCCCGGGCTGACAGCATTGACGCGGATTTTTCGCGGGATAAGTTCCAGCGACAGGGAGGCGACCAGCGAGCGCAGGGCGGCTTTGCAGGCGCCGTAGACACTGAAATTGGGTGAGCCGAGCCGATTGGTGATGGAGGTCGTGATCACGACCGAACTGCCCTCGCGGAGCAACGGCAGGGCTTTTTGCAGGGTGAAGAAGACGCCCTTGAAGTTGACCGCCAGGGCTTCATCGAAAGCAGCTTCAGTCACCGCTTCGAGCGGTGCCGGGGCGGCTGTGCCGGCGTTGAGGACGAGCAGGTCGAGGCCATCAAAGTGTTGGCCGAGGTTGGCGAAGAGCATCGCAATGTCGGCGGTGTTGCCGATGTCGCTACGATATACCAGTGCCTCCGGGCCCAATATTTTTGCGGCATTCTCCAGGCTGGCAGGGCTGCGGCCGGTTATTGCCAGACGGGCGCCTTCGGCTTGGAACAGTTGGGCGGTGGCGAGGCCGATGCCGCTGGTGCCGCCGGTGATCAGGGCGGTTTTTCCGTGCAGTCTTTGCATAACGTATTCCTTAGATGTCGGTGCCAAGAACCTGCATGCGCAGACTCATCGGCGGGATCTGCTCGCCGTCGATATAGACATCGAGCAGGGTTGGTCCTTTTTTCCGGCAAATCGCCTCGATATCGAGGGCGGCCATGTCTTCCGGTGAGCGGATGGTGTGGCCGTCGGCGCCCATGGCGCGGGCGATGGCGGCAAAATCGGTGGCCGGCAGCTGGAAGCCGATCTGTTCGGCGCCGGCCAGGCGCTGGCCGTGCTTGACCATGCCCAGCGCCTGGTCGTTGAGGATGACGAAGATCACGGTCAGGCCTTCGGCGACGGCGACCGAGATTTCCTGGCCGTTCATCATCAGGCTGCCATCACCGGTGATGCAGACGACCGGCACGTTGGGGTTGCCGGCGGCAGTGCCGATGGCGCCGCCGATGGCCCAGCCCATCGGGGCGAAATCCATGGTCAGGCGCAGCCAGCCGCCATGGCTCAGGCGTCGGCCACCGTCCCGCCGCCGCCCGCTGTTGCCCAGGCGGCGCTCGCCGATACGACGGTCGGCCGGGTTCAGATAATGGATGGCCCAGGCGACGCTGTTGCCGGCATCGGCGAGAAAACGGGTGCTTGGCGGGAAGCGGCGGCCGAGATCGTGCATCAACCGTTGCGGCACGATCGGGGTGGCCGGGCTGGTGTACTGGAAGGGTTCTGCCAGCATGGCTTCGGTGGTCAGCGCGGCCGTTGATTCTTCCTGTGCCCCGCGCCGGCGGGAATGTTTGAAACCGCCGTTGTCCCTTGACTTGTGGGTGCGCTCGATCAAGCGGTCGAAAATATTGAGCAAGCGTCCGCGTACGTGCAGTCTGGCCATCGGCGAGCGGGCCAGGTGTTCGGCCGATTCGTCGATATGGACCAGCTTATTGTTGAGCAGGGAGTCGCTCCAGCCGCTACTGGTCCATTCGTTCATGCTGGTGCCGATCGCCAGGACCAGATCGACCGCCTGGTCGTTCAACATGGCGTTGGCCGAGCGGTGGCCAGCAAAGCCGAAAACACCGCAGAACAGCGGATGATAGGGGTTGATCAGCCCCTTGCCATCGGGGGTGGTGACGAAGGGAATGCCGCGCAAGGCGGCAAATTGCAGGATGGAACCGATGGCTTCCCCGCACGAACCGCCGATCAGCAGGCGGATGTTGGTCGACTGCTGGAGTAGGTCGCTCAGTTCGTCGGTGGCGTCGGTGTCGAGCAGCGAGGTCGGACGAATTTTGGCGGCGATGGAATAGGAGGGCGTGGCGACTGGGCTGGGGCTTTTCATGATGTCCAGCGGAATGCTCAGGTGCACCGGTCCGCGCGGCGCGCGAGTGGCTCGCTGCAGGGCGGTGATCAACTTTGATTCGATCTGTTCCGGATGCGAAACCAGCGAGTTGTAGCGGGTGCAGTGGCGAAACATGCCGAGCGTGTTGATGCCGGTGCATGCGGATTCCTGCAGGGCTCGCTTGCCGAAGGAGGGTAGCGACGGTTGGCCGGTAATGACCAGCAGGGGGATGCCGTTGTCGAAGGCACAGGCGACGCCGGTGATCAGATTGGTCGCGCCGGGGCCGGAGGTGGCGCAACAGACGCCGATCTTGCCGGTTTCGCGGGTATAGCCATCGGCCATGAAGGCGGCGCCGGCTTCGTGGCGGGCGAGCATCGGCCGCGGGCCACCGCGTCGGGCACTGCGCGCCAGAGCGTTATAGAGCGGCTCGATGGCCCCGCCGGGGACACCGAAAACGTATTCGATACCCATCTGCTCCAGATAGGCGACGATCAGATCGGCAACCTGCGGTGTTTCTCCGGTCGCCAGCGGGAAAGTCTCCTCCTCGTTCGCCGGGTAAGCGAGCGCAATGCTTGTGCTGTTCATGATTAGCTCCCTGGATCTTTTGTTTCTTGTTGGTTCGGCAAAATATGAGGGGAGCAATATCTACGTCTTTTGTCATAGTTTCCGTGATGTATTGCACAAATGTGTAGATATTTTTGCTGAATGGATTGTTTTGCGTTTTTCACACGCTAATTGGTCGGTGTTTGAGAAACAACGTGGCAGATTCGTGAATTGATGTGCAGTGATTACCGCTGCCTTTTTTCGGCCGGCGGCTGGCGTGTCGAGGTCGGCGGCAAGGCGCGGCGGCGTAAAATTTTTCAGGCTGCGGCAAACGAAGTTCACAGCGAGCCTTCTAAAAGATAAAATATATAAGACTTGGTCGAGAGGGCTGGGTGGCAAGCTGAACCGATCCCTTCCGTCGCTGTCGTAAAATATTCCGTTACGCCAAGAATTCCCCAGAGCAACCCCCTTTACGAAAGGAAGTCGCCGTGCTTGAAGCCTATCGCGCCCACGTAGCAGAGCGTGCAGCCCTCGGTATCCCGCCGCTGCCCCTGTCCAAGCAACAGACCACCGAACTGGTCGGCCTGCTGAAGAATCCGCCGAAGGGCGAAGAAGCCGCCCTGGTTGAGCTGATCACCTACCGCGTTCCGGCCGGTGTGGATGATGCCGCCAAGGTCAAGGCCGAGTTCCTGGCCAAGGTTGCCAAGGGCGAAGAAGCCTGCGCCCTGATTTCCAAGGAAAAAGCCACCGAACTGCTCGGCACCATGCTCGGCGGTTACAACGTCAAGCCGCTGATCGACCTGCTCGCCTGTCCGACCTGCGGCGCCGTCGCCGCCGAAGGCCTGAAGAAGACCCTGCTGGTTTTCGATTTCTTCCACGACGTCGCCGAACTGGCCAAGGGCGGCAATGCCAACGCCAAGGGCGTCATGCAGTCGTGGGCCGACGCCGAGTGGTTCACCTCGCGTCCGGAAGTCCCGGCTTCGCAGAAGCTGACCGTGTTCAAGGTCACCGGCGAAACCAATACCGACGATCTGTCGCCGGCACCGGATGCCTGGTCGCGTCCTGACATCCCGCTGCACGCGCTGGCCATGCTGAAGAACCCGCGTCCGGGTATCGAGCCGGATGAAGCCGGTTCGCGTGGTCCGATCAAGCAACTCGAAGCACTGGCCAAGAAGGGCAACCTGATCGCCTACGTCGGTGATGTGGTCGGTACCGGTTCTTCGCGCAAGTCCGCCACCAACTCGGTGCTGTGGTTCACCGGCGAAGACATCCCGTTCGTCCCGAACAAGCGTTTCGGCGGTTTCTGCTTGGGTTCCAAGATCGCTCCGATCTTCTTCAACACCATGGAAGATGCCGGTGCCCTGCCGATCGAAATCGATGCCGGCCAGATGGACATGGGCGACGAGATTGAGCTGAAGGTCGACCAAGCCACCGGCAAGGTCACCGCGCTGAAGAACGGCGCCGTGATCGCCGAATCGCAACTGAAGACCCTGGTCATCCTCGACGAAGTCCGCGCTGGTGGCCGTATTCCGCTGATCATCGGCCGTGGCCTGACCACCAAGGCGCGCGAATTCCTCGGCCTGCCGCAGTCGACGCTGTTCCGTCTGCCGCAAAACCCGGCTGACGACGGCAAGGGTTACTCGCTGGCCCAGAAGATGGTCGGCAAGGCCTGCGGCGTCGCCGGCATCCTGCCGGGCACCTACTGCGAGCCGAAGATGACCACCGTCGGTTCGCAAGACACCACCGGCCCGATGACCCGCGACGAACTCAAGGATCTGGCCTGCCTCGGCTTCTCCGCCGACCTCGTGATGCAGTCCTT
>DDWF01000201.1:0-8795 GCA_002345845.1 Betaproteobacteria bacterium UBA2293
GAAGACATCAAGGCGCCGGAATGCTTCTACATCGAGAAGAAGCTGCGCGAGCGCATGAAGATTCCGGTCTTCCATGATGACCAGCACGGTACGGCCATCGTCGTCGGCGCTGCCATCCTCAACGGCCTGCACCTGATCGGCAAGGACCTGTCCAAGGTCAAGATCGTCACCTCTGGCGCCGGTGCTGCCGCGCTTGCTTGCCTTGACCTGCTGGTCATGCTTGGCGCACCGCCGAGCAACATCTGGGTCACCGACATCAAGGGCCTGGTGTACGAAGGCCGCGTCGAGGAAATGGATGAGATCAAGGCGCGCTATACCAAGAAGACCGACGCCCGCACCCTGGGCGAAGTCATCGAAGGTGCCGACGTCTTCCTCGGTCTCTCGGCCGGCGGTGTCCTGAAGCCGGAAATGGTCGCCAAGATGGCAGCCAACCCACTGATCATGGCGCTCGCCAACCCGACCCCGGAAATCACCCCGGAACTGGTCAAGAGCGTGCGTAACGACGCCATCATGTGTACCGGCCGCTCGGACTATCCGAACCAGGTCAACAACGTCCTCTGCTTCCCCTTCATCTTCCGTGGGGCGCTCGACGTCGGCGCCACCACCATCACCGAAGAAATGAAGATGGCGGCGGTCAAGGCCATTGCCGAACTTGCCCGTGCCGAGCAATCGGAAGTCGCTGCCCGTGCCTATGGTGAGAAGGTCGCCAGCTTCGGCCCGGAATACCTGATTCCCAANNTTCGACCCGCGCCTGATCGTCAAGATTGCTCCGGCCGTTGCCAAGGCCGGCATGGATTCCGGTGTCGCCACCCGCCCGATCACGGACTGGGATGCCTATATCCAGGGGCTCAACGAGTTCGTTTATCACTCCGGCATGATCATGAAGCCGGTCTTCTCGCAGGCCAAGATGGCGCCCAAGCGCATCGTCTTTGCCGAAGGCGAGGATGAGCGCGTGCTGCGCGCCGTGCAGGTGGTGCGCGACGAGGGCGTTGCCAAACCGGTGCTCATCGGTCGGCGCCAGGAAATCCTGCGGCGTATCGAGGGCGCTGGTCTGCGTATCCGCGAAGGTGACGATTTCGAAGTCATTCACGCCGACGATTGCGCCTTCTTCGACGAGCATTTCGAGGAATTCTGGACCACCTACCACCGCCTGATGGAGCGCAAGGGCGTCTCGCCGGACTACGCCCGTCGCGAAGTGCGTCGCCGAGCTACCCTGTACGGTGCCCTGATGGTCCGCCTTGGCTACGCCGATGGTCTCATCTGTGGCACCTTCGGCCGGCACGAGACGCACCGCGAATATGTGCAGAGTGTCATCGGTACTCGGCCGGACCTTGATCGCTATTACGCGATGAACCTGCTGATGCTGCCTGGCCGCACCGTGTTCATTGGCGATACCTACGTCAATTACGATCCGACCGCCGAGCAACTGACCGACATGACCTTGCTGGCGGCTGAAGAGATCCGCAATTTCGGCATTCAGCCGAAGGTGGCCCTGCTCTCCCATTCGACCTTCGGGACCGAGAACACGCCGACAGCGCTGAAGATGCGCGAAGTGCTCGCCCGTCTTGGCGAGCGGGCGCCGGAACTCGAGGTGGAAGGCGAAATGCATGGCGATGCCGCTCTCGATGAGCCGATTCGCCTGGGGGCCTTCCCCAATTCGCGGCTCAAGGGGCAGGCCAACCTGCTGGTCATGCCGACGCTCGATGCGGCCAACATCTCGTTCAACCTGCTCAAGGTGGCGGCCGGCGATAACCTGACCATAGGCCCGATTCTGCTCGGTGCGGCCAAGCCGGTAAACATCCTGACGCCGACGGCAACTGTCCGCCGCATCGTCAACATGACCGCGTTGACCGTTGTTGATGCAGGTTAATTTCGAACTTTAACTGCTTAATCTATCTATCTATTTTTATTGAAAAATAACGATCTCTTGCTAAACTGAGATAAACTTCCCGGCAGTTGGCAGGAGATCGTTAATGAAGCTTAAGTTTGGGGCGCTCGTCGTCATTGCCGCCATGATTGGTCTGGCGGCACCTCTGCATGCTGCGACCACCAAGAAGGCCGAGTCGCAGGTCGGCAAGAAAGTTGCCAGTAAACCAGCCAGCAAGCTTGCGGCCAAGCCGCGGACGAAGAAGGTTGCCGATGTCGCTGGCAAGACCAGGAGCGCCAAGGGAACGAAGGTCACCAAGAGTGGTGGGCGCCAGTTCATCGCCAACCAGGCAAGTAATCCGGTGCGGACGGTTGCCAATGATATTGATCCCGGTCGCCTGGCCATTCACTCTTCGTCGGCGCTGGTCATTGACCAGACGACCGGTCAGACCGTCCTCGAAAAACAGCCGGATACCGTGGTGCCGATTGCTTCCATCACCAAGCTGATGACGGCCATGGTCGTCCTTGACGCCGGGCTTGATCTGCATGAGGTCATCGCCATCAGCGACGAGGATGTCGACTGGCTCAAGGGGACGCGTTCGCGCCTGCCGGTGGGCACGACGATGACACGCGAAACAGCGATGTTGCTGGCGTTGATGTCGTCCGAAAACCGGGCGGCCAATGCCCTTGGGCGTCATTATCCCGGAGGCCTGGCGGCCTTCGTTCAGGCGATGAACCGCAAGGCAGCATCCCTCGGTATGTACAACAGCCGTTTCGAGGAACCGACCGGCCTGTCCAGCAACAACGTGTCGACGGCCCATGATCTGGCGCGCATGGTTATCGCTGCCGCTCGTTATCCGGAAATTCGCAGCTATTCGACGACGGCCGAGGCGCGTCTGGAAATCAAGGGGCGGGCTCGTGACTTTGGCAATACCAACGCACTGGTGCGCAACGATAACTGGGAAATCGGCATATCGAAGACCGGCTATATTTCCGAGGCCGGTCGTTGCCTGGTCATGCAGGCACATGTGGCTGGCAAGCCGGTGGTCATCGTATTGCTCGATTCGAACGGAAAGATGACGCGAGTCGGCGACGCCAACCGGATCAAGCGCTGGATGGAAAGTGCGAGCGTGGCCAGCGGCCGGCGTTCGGCCTGATCAGGATTCTCGTTCGACGAACAGGGCCGCCGCGAGCGGCCCTTGTTATTTCTTGCCGCCGTAGCCGAGTGCGTGCGAGACGGAGTCGGCAGTCCGGCGCAGCAAGGCGACCCATTCCGGATCATGGCGGTCGGCTGGCGCGGAGACTGAAAGGGCGGCGATAACGCTGCCCTCGTCGTCGTGGATCGGCGCGGCGACACATTTGAGGCCGAGTTCGGCTTCCTCGTCGTCGTAGGCGATGCCATGACGGCGGACCTTGTCGAGTTCCTTTTCGAGTGCCGTCAGGGTGGTCAGCGAATGCGGTGTCTTGCCCGGCAGGCCGGTGCGCTTGGCATAGTCGCGGACCTTCTGCGTGCTCTCGGCGGCGAGGAACAGCTTGCCGAGCGAAGTCAGGTGCAGTGGCGCGCGGCCGCCGACCAGGTAGACGACGCGGACCAGAGCGCGGCCCGAGGAGGTGCGTTCGAGATAGACGATTTCGTCGTCATGACGGACGCCGAGATTGATTGCCTCGCCGATCTGTTCATGCAGTTCCTGCATGAAGGGCAGGGCGACTTCGCGCAGGTTGATGCGCGATTTGACGATGGCGCCGAGTTCGAGCAGGCGGATGCCGAGGCGGTAGGTGCCGGCATCTTCGCGTTCGACGAAGCGGGCCGTGGTCATCGCCGCCAGGATGCGGTGGGCGGTGGAAGGGTGCAGTTCAGTAGCGGCAGCAAGGTGCTTCAGGCTGGCCGGATCCGGAGACTCGGCGAGCGCGTCGAGCAGGGACATCATGCGCTCGATGACTTGAATCGAACCGGGTGCCCTGGCGGGAACACTGGCTTCGTCGGACAACTGGATTCCTTTATTGGTGTGGTTTGAGTAGCATTGGCTACTTTGTCTTCTTGTGCGGCGCAATATTAGCATGCGCGTAGCCCTCTACGTTACCTGTCTCGTTGACCTGATGCGCCCATCCGTGGGCTTTGCCGCCTTGCGCCTGCTCGAGGCGGCGGACTGCGAAGTCATTGTGCCGGCCGGCCAGACCTGCTGCGGCCAGCCGGCCTGGAGTGCCGGTGAACGGGCGGCCGCAGCCGCTCTGGCGAAAAAGGCGGTGGCCGAGCTGGAAGGCTTCGCTGCGGTGGTCGTGCCCTCCGGTTCCTGTGCCGAACATATGCGCAAGGTATGGCCGGAACTGCTCGCCGATGATGTCCAGTGGGCGACAAGGGCGTCCGCCGTGGCCGAGCGCTGTCACGAGTTGACCAGCTTTCTGGTTGATGTCCTGAAATTTACCGAGCCGCCGGCCGATTTCGCCGGCAGCGTCACCTATCACGATTCCTGCAAGGGTTTGCGTGGCCTCGGCATCAAGCAACAGCCGCGCGAGCTGCTGGCCCGGGTGCCCGGCCTGCGCCTCGACGAGATGGCCGAGTGCGAGGAATGCTGCGGCTTTGGCGGTGCCTTTGCGGTCGAATTCGGTGAGATCTCGACGCAGATCGTCGACCGCAAGTGCGAATCGATTGCCGCTGTCGGCGCCGATGGCGTGGTCGGCGGCGATCTCGGTTGCCTGCTCAATATCGAGGGCCGGCTGCGCCGCCGAGGCGACAGCCGTACTCGCGTGCTGCACATCGCCGAAGTGCTGGCCGGCGGGAGCGGCGAGTGACAGCGGCCCAGCCGCTGACCTTCCATGCCCGGGCCGGCGAAAAGGTGCGTGACCGGCGCCTGCAGCAGGCCTTGCAGAAGGCGCGGCCGCTGTTCGTCGGCAAGCGGGCGCGCGGTGTCGCGGCGCTGGCCGAGGATCAGCTGGACTTCGAACGCCTGCGCGACGCCGGCGAGGCAATCCGCAATCGCGTATTGGCCGATCTCGATGTCTGGCTGGAAATTTTCGAGGAGCGGGCGCGGGCGACCGGCGCCGAAGTACTGTGGGCGCGCGACGGCCGCGAGATCTGCCAGCAGGTGATCGAGGTCGCCCGCCGTCACGGCGTGAGCAAGGCGACCAAGTCGAAGTCGATGCTGTCCGAGGAGGCCGACCTCAATGCTGCCTTGTCGGCGGCCGGCATCCGCCCGGTCGAGACCGATCTTGGCGAATACATCGTGCAGTTGGCCGGCGAGGCGCCGTCGCACATCATCGCCCCGGCCGTGCACAAGAGTATCGACCAGGTCGAGGCGCTGTTCGCCAAAGAGCACGGCCGAACGGCGCAGCCGCGCAGTTCGGCCGACATTCCGGCGATGGCGGCCGAGGCGCGGGCGGTGCTGCGCGAGCACTTTTTGACCGCCGAGATGGGCATCACCGGCGCCAATTTCCTGATCGCCGAAAGCGGCTCGGCGGCGCTGGTCACCAACGAAGGCAACGGCCGCATGGTGACGACGCTGCCCAAGGTGCATGTGGTGATCACCGGCATCGAGAAAATCGTCCCGACACTGGAGGACTTCGCCACGCTGATGCGCCTGCTGCCACGCTCGGCGACCGGCCAGACGATCTCCAACTACGTCTCGCTGCTGACCGGCACGCGCCGCGACGGCGATGGCGAAGGGCCAACGAAGACGGTCTTCATCCTCGTCGACAACGGCCGTGCCGGACTGCTCGGCTCGCCGTGGCAGGACATGCTGCGCTGCATCCGTTGCGGCGCCTGCATGAACCACTGCCCGGTCTATTTTTCCCTCGGCGGCCATGCTTACGGCTGGGTTTATCCGGGGCCGATGGGCTCGGTGCTGACGCCGCTGCTGACCGGTCTGGAAAATGCGCTGGAATTGCCGCGCGCCAGCACCGGCTGCAACCAGTGCGCTAGCGTCTGCCCGGTGCGCATCCCGCTACCCAAATTGATGCACCGGCTGCGCGAGGAGCAGGTCACGCGCGGCCTGCGCCCGCGTCGCGAACGCCTGATGATCGGCGCCTGGGCCTGGCTGGCCGGACGCCCGAAACTGTATCGTTGGCTGGCTGCCCGAGCCGCCCGCTACTTGCGCTGGCTGGCCGGCGACCAAGCCGCCATCCGCATTTTCGGTCTGGCGCCGGCATGGACCGAAGGCCGCGACCTGCCGGTCGGGCCGGGACGGACTTTTCATGAACTTTACGCAGCAAGAAAGAGAGCTTGAACATGGAACTCGCAGCCGAAGGCCCGATGGCCATTCCCCTGTGGATCAACGGCCACGCCTATCTGACCGTTGGCGATTCCTTCTACGATGTGGTCAATCCGCATACCGGTGAGGTTGCACGCCGAGTGCCGCTGTGTGGTGCCAGTGAAGCGGCGCAGGCGGTTAGCGCTGCCCGCGCGGCGCAGCCGGAATGGGCCGAGATGGGCCTGAACGCCCGCCGCGTCTGCCTGGGGGCGCTGGCCGACGGGCTGGAACGCTATGCCGGGCACTTCGCCAAGCTGCTCGGCCAGGAAGTCCTGCTCGACGACGAGGCGGCAGCGGCCGAAGTCGCTGCTGCAGTGGCTGTGCTGCGCGCGGCCGAAGTCGGTGAGACCGGCATCGTCGGCGTCATCGTCAGTGCCGAGCGGCCGCTGTCGGCGGCAGCAGCAGTCATCGCGCCGGCCCTGCTGGCTGGCGCTGCGGTGGTCATCAAACCCAGCCCGCGGGCGCCAGCGGCGGTGTTTGCACTGTGCGAGCTGTCGGCCCGGGCCGAGTGGCCGGGCGGCGTGCTCAACCTGTTGCAGGGCGATACGGCGGCAATCGACGGGTTGTGCGTGGCCGGTGTCGATCGTCTGGTTTACCGCGGCAACGCCGCTCTCGGGGTGCAGATTGGCGCCATCGCCGATGCCGCTGGTACGCCCTACGTAATGCAGGCGGTGTGATGCAGCGCATCGTCTATCTCGAGCGCGAGTCGGTGATCGCCGAGGTCCGGCGCCCGGCCTTTGCGCACGAATGGGTCGAATACCCGTCCACCCGGGCGGAGCAGGTGGTCGAGCGCCTGGCCGGGGCCAGCATCGCCATCATCAACAAGGTGCCGTTGCCGGCAGCGGCCATCGCCGCCCTGCCGGCACTGAAGATGGTGGCGGTTGCCGCCACTGGCACCAACATCGTCGACCTCGATGCCTGCCGGGTGCGCGGCATCGTCGTCGCCAACATTCGCGGCTATGCCGAACATACCGTGCCGGAACACGTCATGGCCCTGCTGCTGGCGCTGTCACGTAATTTGATCGCCTGGCGCGAGACGGTGCAGGCCGGGCGCTGGCAGCAGTCCGAGCAGTTCTGCCTGTTCGACCATCCGATCCGCGACCTGCATGGGGCGACGCTCGGGCTGGTGGGATCCGGCAGCCTGGGCAACGGTGTCGCCCGCCTGGCCGAAGCCTTCGGCATGCGCGTGCTGCGTGCCGAGCACAAGGGCGCGGCAACCGTGCGCCCTGGCTATACGGCTTTTGCCGAGGTGCTGGCGACGGCCGATGCGCTGAGCCTGCATTGCCCGCTGAATGACGACACCCGCCACCTGATCGGCGAAGCCGAACTGCGGGCGATGAAGCCCTCGGCGCTGCTGATCAACACGGCGCGTGGCGGCATCGTCGACGAGGCGGCGCTGATCCGGGCGTTGAAGGAAGGCTGGATTGGCGGCGCCGGCTTCGATGTGATCACCGCCGAACCGCCGCCGCTCGGGCATGCAATGCTTGATCCACAACTCCTGGCGCTGCCCAACTTCCTGCTGACCCCGCACGTCGCCTGGGCCAGCCGGCCGGCGATGCAGGCGCTGGCCGACCAGCTGATCGACAATATCGAAGCCTTCGTTGCCGGTACGCCGCAGAACCGCGTCGCATGAGCAGCCGTGACGAGATCCTGCAGCGCGTGCGGAGCGGCATTGGTCGGGGCGATGCGCCTGCTCGCCGGGCGGCGGCCGAGGCCTGGATTGCCGGGCGCGCCTGTGGGCCGCAGCCGACGCTCGCCGCCGATCTGGCCGGCCGTTTCATGGCCAGGGCTGAGAGTCTGTCGAGCACTGTCGAACGCATTGCCGGCCGTGCCGAGCTGCCGGCCGCCGTCGCCCGTTTTCTGGCCGCCGGCGAACTCGGCATGGCGGCAGTGATCGCCCCGGAACTGGCCGATCTCGACTGGGCTGCCAGCGGTCTGGCCGTCGCTGCCCGGCCGGCGGTCGATCGCGATACGGTCGGCGTCACCGGCTGCTTCTGCGCCATCGCCGAGACCGGCACGTTGTTGCTGTTGTCCGGCGCGCCGACGCCGGCCAGTGTCAGCCTGTTGCCGGAAACCCATATCGCGCTGGTCGATGCGCGGCGTATCGTCGGCACCATGGAAGAGGCCTTCGCCCTACTGCGTGCCGAACACGGCAGCCTGCCGCGGGCGCTTAACTTCATCTCCGGGCCGTCGCGCACCGGTGACATCGAACAGACCATCGTCCTCGGCGCCCACGGCCCGCGCCGCGTCCATTTGCTGCTGGCCGGCGTCTAGGCGGGTTCAGATGCGGTACTGGTCCACCGCCTTCTTCATCCGCTCGACCAGTTCGCCCAGATAGTCGGTGGTGCCGGTGGTCTGGCCGACCACCGCCATGTTCTGTTCGGTCATCGCGGCAACCCGCTCGACGCTCTGCGCCATCGTCGTCATCGCCTGCTCCTGCTCACGCGAGGAATGTGTGATGTCGTTGACCATGTCCACGGTCAGGCGCATTTGTCGATTGATCTGTTCCAGGGCGCCCTGTGCTTCCTGCACCAGTTGCACCCCGTCCTCGACCTGCTCGGCACCCTGGCGCATCGAGTTGACGGCCTTGCCGGTTTCGTCGACGACCGCATGCGTCATCGCGCTGATTTCGCCGGTGGCCTTGGCCGTGCTCTCGGCCAGCTTGCGCACCTCATCGGCGACCAC
>DDWF01000201.1:8818-28654 GCA_002345845.1 Betaproteobacteria bacterium UBA2293
CAGCAGGTTGGTCTGATCGGCGATGCCCTTGATGACGGCGGTGATGCGCGAAATTTCCGCTGATTGCTGGCCGAGGCGCTCGACCTGGGCGGCCGAACCTTTGACCGTAGCTGCCAGTGCCAGAATGGTCCGGCTGGCGTTGGCAGACAGTTTGGCGCCCTGCTCGGATAGGCTGGCCGCTTCCGTGGCGGCGTCGTGGGTCGAGCCGGCGTGCGCCGCGACTTCACCGATCGAGACGGTGATCTGCTCGATGCCGGCAGCCGCCGAGGCGGTGGCGTCGCTCTGTACGCGTGCCGATTCGCGGACGTTGCCGACGCCCTGGCGAACCTCGACGGCGACCCGGTGCACCTGGCCGGCGGTGTCGGCCATGCCTTGCACGGTTGACTGGAAGGACGAGATCATCCGGTCGACATTGTCGACCAGCCGGCCGAGCAGGTCGCTACGCGGCGTCTCGACGCGCTGGCGCAGGTCGCCGCTGCCCAGCATTTTTTCCAGGGCGAGAAAGGTGCCGTCCAGATCGGCCTTCAGGCGCGGTGTGAAGGCCAGCAGGAAGTACAGGCTGAGCAGCAGGCCGATGCCGCCGCCGACCTGCAGCAGGATGGCGGTGCTGGCGCCGGGCTGACTGCTGGTGAACAGCAGGGCGCCAGCGAGCAGGCTGCCGAGGATGCCCATCAGCGGTAACTGACAGCCGAGATCGGCGAAGCAGTCGAGTAGCGAGCGGCGAGCCCGGACGGCGCGCCCGTGACGCACGGCGAGGCGGCTGTCACCGTTACGGATGCGCTGATAGACCGCGGCGGCAGCGCGGATCTCCTCGGCGCTGGGGGCGGTGCGGATCGACTGGTAGCCGACGATCTGGCCGTTTTCGCGGATCGGCGAGGCATTGGCGACGACCCAGTAATAGCCACCATCCTGGCGCCGGTTCTTGACCACGCCGCGCCACGGTCGGCCGGCCTTGAGGTCGCGCCACATATCGGCAAAGGCTTCTGCCGGCATGTCCGGGTGGCGAACCAGATTGTGGTTCTGGCCGAGCATTTCCTCGCGCTGGTAGCCGCTGATGTCGGCGAAGGCCTGATTGGCTTCGCTGATCACGCCCTGCAGGTCGGTGCGGGAGTAGATGAACTGACCTTCCGGCAAAAGGGTTTGCCGGTCATTCACGGGCTGGTTGTTGCGCATGGGGTGTTTTTGGTGAAGCGGTTGGAATTCAGGCGGCGGCCCACAGTTCGACGGTACCCAGATCGGCCATCGGCGGATTATTGCGGATGAAGGTTTCCGCCTGGTCGGCCGGCAATGGCTTGCTGATCAGATAGCCCTGGACTTTTTCGCAGCCGATGCTGAGCAGGAACTTGAGCTGCGCTTCCGTCTCGACGCCTTCGGCGACGACCTCCAGGCCGAGCTTGTGGGCGAGCAGCACGGTGACGTCGCAGATGTCGGCGTCGTTGGGATCGGATTCGATGTCCTTGACGAAGGAACGGTCGATCTTCAGCGTGTTGATCGGCAGCAGCTTCAGGTAGGCCAGCGACGAGTAGCCGGTGCCGAAATCGTCGATCGACAAGGTCAGGCCGCTGTTGCTCATGGTCTTCATGACGCTGATCGATTCGTCCGGCGAGGCCATTGACATCGACTCGGTGACTTCCAGGTCGAGCAGACCGGCGCTCAGGCGGTACTGCGCCAGCAGTTCGTGGATGCGGGCCGGCAGCGTCTTGTCGAGGAACTGGCCAGTGCTCAGATTGATCGACATGCGGATATGGGCAATGCCTTTGTCTTGCCAGAGCCGCAACTGCCGACAGGCTTCCTGCAGCACCCAGTCGCCGATGCTGGCGATCATGCCGCTTTCCTCGGCGATCGGAATGAAGTCGCCCGGTGGCACCAGGCCACGAATCGGGTGGCGCCAGCGGATCAGGGCTTCGACACCGACGATGGTGCCGCTGCGCAGGTCGAGTTGCGGTTGGTAGTGCAATTCGAATTCGTCGCGTTCGAGCGCCAGACGCAGGTCGGATTCGATGTTCATGCGCCGCGTCGTGGCGACGTTCATGTCCTCGGTAAAAAACTGGTAGTTGCCGCGTCCCTTGGCCTTGGCGTGGTACATGGCAACGTCGGCGTTCTTCAGCAGGTCGCTGATGTCGCCGCCATCTTCCGGGAACAGGCAGATGCCGATGCTCGGTGTGGTGCGTTGCTCCTGACCGCTGATCAGGTAGGGGCGGGAGATCTCGCGGGCGATCTTGTCGGCCAGGTGGGCGGCGTCGTCCGGCGAGCCGATGCCGGGCAGGGCGACGACGAATTCATCGCCGCCCAGGCGGGCGACGATATCGCTCTCGCGGACGGCGCCGAGAAGGCGGCGGGCAACCTCGACCAGCAGTTCGTCGCCGGCATGGTGGCCGAGCGTGTCGTTGATCGTCTTGAAGCGGTCAAGGTCGATCAGCATCAGCGCCAACTGCATTCGGTTGCGTCGGCAGAAGGCTACTGCCTGCTCGAGTTTTTCGTTCAGGCTGAAGCGGTTGGGCAGGTTGGTCAGCGTGTCGTGGTGCGCCAGGTGGCGGATGCGCTCCTGCGTTGCCTTGAGTTCGGAAATGTCGATGAAGCTGCCGATGTGGTTGCGGATGTTGCCCTGTTCGTCGCGCACCAGCGAAACCGACAGCCATTTCGGATAGGCTTCGCCATTCTTGCGCCGGTCCCACAATTCACCCTGCCAGGCGCCGTCGCGGTGCAGGCTGGCCCACATTTCGGTAAACACTTCGCGCGGTGTATTGCCGGCCGACAGCAGGCGGGGGTTCTGGCCGAGGACTTCCTCGGGTTGGTAGCCAGTGAGCTGGGTGAAGGCTGAATTGGTGGCGACGATGCGGTTTTCCGCATCGGTGACGATGATCGCCTCGTTGCTGTTGGAAAAGACCATGGCCAGCAGGCGCAGATGTTCTTCTGTCTGCTTGCGTTCGGAGATGTCCTGGACCGTGCCTTCGTAGCAAATGAACTGGCCCTGCGCGTCCCTTACGGCATGGGCATTTTCCGATATCCACAGGCGCGAGCCGTCGCGCCGGACGACTTCCGACTCGAAGTTGCGCACCTCGCCCGCAGCTTCGATCAGACGGAGGAAATCATCACGACGGCCGGGTTGGACATAGAGCCGGCGCTCGATATCGGCCAGGTCGGTGATCAGTTCGTCGGCGCTGCCGTAGCCGTAAAGGCGGGCGAGTGCCGGATTGGCGGCCAGGTAGCGGCCGTCACGCGTCGACTGGAAGATGCCCTCGGAAGCGTGCTCGAAGATATGGCGATAGCGCATCTCGGCCTGTTCGAGAGCATCCAGCGTCGTCCGCCGGGTAGTGATGTCTTCGATGAAGCCTTCGATGACCAGCGTGCCCTGTTCGTCATCAATGGCGATGCCGCGTTCGGCAACCCATTTCATCTCGCCTGAAGGGCACAGGATGCGGTACTGCACGGTGAAGCGCTGGCCGGCACCGATGGCCTCCAGGATGGCCTGGCGAATACGGGGGCGATCTTCGGGATGGGTGATCGCTTCCCAGGTGATGCTGCCGCCGACCAAGGCGTTGGCTGAATGGCCGGTCAGTTCCTGGCAGCCCTCGCTGACGAAGATCATGCTCCAGTACGCATCGTTCAGGCAGCGATAGGCCATGCCTTCCAGGTTGCGGACCAGGGTGTCGAGGACGCGTGAATGATTGACGGCGGCAGTAGTCATGCTGCTTGCTGAGACGGGAGGTCGGTGAGGCACGGAAATAGCGGTGTTCAGTGTTGGAAAGTCGACATCAGCAATTTGCATACCCGAGGAAAATCCCGTCATTTGGCCGCATTTCAGCGCTCGTCTGGTGCGTTTGGTATGGCGCCGCACCGCTGTGGTGCGCTCGCCTGTGTGCTTGTACGATACGGCTACAATGACGTCCTTGCCCAAGGGCTCAAGGACCATCATCAGGAGTTTTCATGGCCATCTGCTTTGCCGTGCGCGGCGACTACATCCAGCTTGATCAATTACTCAAGGCGACCGGCTTGTGCGAGTCGGGCGGGGCCGCCCACGCGGCCATCGCGTCTGCGCAGGTCAGCGTCGACGGGGCGGTGGACAACCGCAAGCGGGCCAAGCTGCGCCCGGGGCAGACGGTTACCTTCGCCGGTGAAACGGTCGAACTGATCGCGGAATAAGCCGCCGCTGCCTAGTCGCGGATACGATCAAGGACTTCGGCTGACCGTTCGTTACCGGCGACGCCGCCCGCTGCCAGGGCTGGCTTGTCAGTGCCGCCGAAATAGGCGAGCCATTCCGTCTCCGAGACTTCGTACTCGTCAAGTTCCGGTATCCGCCGCTCGGTTCGCCGGCGCCGGTCCTTCCAGCCGCTGGGTGGGCCGACCTCATCCTGACGCCGGTCGGCGCAATCACGACGCTCAAATTTGTTGCTCATATGGACCCCCTGTTTTTATGGCATCGGTGGCGGCCGAATAGCTTGATTACTTTGATCGGGTGCCTGCTGTTTGGTTCAGCGGCAACGGGGGGCATCGCATAAAATCAGCTCCTGCTTATTTTCATTGCCCGCCATGAGCTATCCGCGCTTTTCCGACATCTCGCGTAATTTTGCCCCGGGCTGGTTCGCCGCCGTCATGGGCAGCGGCGTGCTGGCCCTGACCACCGCTACGCTGGCCGCTTATTGGCCGCCGCTGTCGCTGGCTGCGACAGTGCTGCACTGGTTTACTACCGTGCTTTTCCTATTGTTGGCGCTGCCCTGGGTTTATCAGTGGCTGCGTTTCCGCCCGCAAGCCCTGCAGATTCTGGCTCATCCGGTACAAGGCAGTTTTTATCCGACATTCTCCATCGCCCTGCTGGTACTGGCGGCTCAGTGGCTGTTCCTGGGCGACTGCCTGCCGCTGGCACTGACTTTCTGGTGGCTGGGAGTGGGCGTGCATTTCGTCTTCAGTCTGGCTGTGTTGTTCCTGGTTTTTAGTGGCGAGCAGGTCGGGCTTGAGCATGTGACACCGGCCAATTTCATTCCGGCAGTCGGCCTCGTGGTCATGCCGCTAGCCGGCGGGCCCTTGCTCGCCAACATGGACGGACTGGCACGCGATCTGGCGCTGCTGGCCAATGTCATCGGTTTTGGCGCCGGCTGCATGATGTATCTGGCCCTGCTCGGTCTGACCTTCCAGCGCAAATACCTGCACAAGCCGGCGCAGGGTGTGCTCACGCCGACCATCTGGATCCACCTGGCACCACTCGGCGTCATCCCGCTCAGTTTGCTCAATCTGAGCGAACACTTGCCGCTGGCTGCCGCGCACGATCTGGCCATGGTCGTGCTCGTGCTTTTCTGGGGCTTCGCTGTCTGGTGGCTGATCATGGCCTGCCTGCTTACCCTGGCCGCGCGTGCTGCCGGGCAGTTGCCGTTCGCCCTCTCCTGGTGGGGCTTCACCTTTCCCCTCGGCGCCTTCGTGGCGGCCAGCCTGCGCCTCCATCAGGCGCTTGGCTGGAACGGCGTTTTCACCATTGCCGTGGCTGCCTGGTTCCTGCTCGTCGGTCTGTGGTCGGTGACGCTGCTGCGCACCTTGCGCGGCGTGGCCAGCGGTGCAATTTTCCAACCGCCGCGCTGAGGTCGTGTGAACGTCTGGATATGGTCCTTGCCGCTCCTGGCTGTCGCCTGGGGTGGCGTGAATCTGGCGATCCGGCGCGGCCTGGCCCCCGAACGCGTCGTCGAACAGGCGACGCCGGAGGGCTTGCCGTGGCGCGAGGTGATGGTGCCGGGGACGAACGGCAAACAACTGTTCGGCTGGTTCATCCCGGCCGGCGAACGGGCGCCGGCGCTGGTCATCATCCATGGCTGGGGGGGCAATGCCGAGATGATGCTGCCGCTGGCGGCACCGCTGCATGCCGCCGGCTTTGCGCTGCTTCTGCTCGATGCCCGTTGCCACGGCCGCAGCGCCGACGACAGTTTTGCCTCGCTGCCACGTTTCGCCGAGGACATCGAAACCGGTTTGGACTGGCTCGCCGTACAGCCCGAGGTTGATGGTGGACGTCTGGGCATCATCGGCCACTCGGTCGGCGCCGGTGCCGCCCTGCTGGTCGCCTCGCGGCGGCCGGGGCTGGGCGCGGTCGTCAGTCTGGCTGCCTTCGCTCACCCGGCGCTGATGATGCGGCGCTGGCTGGCGAGCAAGAATATTCCCCACTGGCCAGTCGGCGCTTACATCCTGGCTTATGTGCAGCGGGTCATCGGCTACCGTTTCGATGACATTGCTCCCTGCCGGACCATCGCCCACGTCCGGTGTCCGGTGCTGCTGGTGCACGGGCAGGACGACGCCACGGTACCGGCCGACGAGGCCCGGCAGATACAGGCGGCGGCGCTCGGGGATGTGGTCGAGCTGCTGGTGATACCGGGCAGCCACGACAACTATGGTGATGTCGGTCGGCAGATTGGCCGGCTGAGCGACTTCCTGCTGCGCACCCTGGGCCGGATGGGCTGATTCAGTAGACGAAAAAAAGCGGGAGACAAGCTCCCGCCAAGGCGGAGATAGAAGGGGCGTCGATCAGGGCATCATGAAGGAGGCTTTTTCGCGAACTTTGACGTCGGGATTGGCCGTCGACACGATCTCGAAGTGAATCTGATTGGCGCCGCTCTTGCCGGCATCCGGCGGGACGCGGACGATGGTGTTGAAGCCATGCAGCGAGGCAGCTGGTACGTCAACCTCGGTGGTGCCGTCGATTTCGACGCCCGGCAGGCCTTCGACCGTGACCTTGTAGCGATGCGGCTGCTCCTCGGTATTCATGATCTGCAGCATGTAGACATTCTCGATGCGGCCATCGTCGGCTTCGCGTGCCAGTGTCGAGCGGTCGCGGATGATGTCGACCTTGAGCGGAATGCGGTGCGCCAGGAACCAGACGGCCAGACCGGTGATGAAGACGAGGATGACCGTATACAGGATGATGCGCGGGCGGATGATGTGGCTGAGGATTTCCTTGGCGTTCAGGTGCTTGGTCATCGCCGTTTCGGTCGAGTAACGCACCAGGCCGCGCGGCAGGCCAACCTTGTCCATGACCTGGTCGCAGATGTCGACACAGGCGGCACAGCCGATGCACTCGTACTGCAGACCGTTGCGGATGTCGATGCCGGTCGGGCAGACCTGCACGCAGAGACCGCAGTCGATACAGTCGCCGAGACCGGCCGCCTTGGCATCGACGCCCTTCTTGCGGGCGCCGCGCGTTTCGCCGCGTTCCTCATCGTAGGAGATGATCAGCGTGTCCGGGTCGAACATGACGCTCTGGAAACGCGCATACGGGCACATGTGCTTGCACACCTGCTCCCGCATGTAGCCGGCCATCAGGTAGGTGAAGCCGCCGTAGAAGAAGATCCAGAAGATCTCCCAGCCGCCGAGATTGCCGGTGCGCACGGAAACCATCAGTTCGCTGACCGGGGTGAAGTAGCAGACCAGGGTGAAGCCCGTCCACAAAGAGAGCAGGCCCCAGAGCAGATGCTTGCTCGCCTTGACGCGCCACCAGGCGCCATCGCGTGGACCCTTGTCGCGCTTGATGCGGACATTGCGCTCGCCTTCAACCCAGTTTTCGATCCACATGAACATCTGCGTATAGACCGTCTGCGGGCAGGCGTAGCCGCAGAAAAGGCGGCCGGCGATGGCGGTGACCAGGAACAGGGCGTAGGCGGAAACAATCAACAGGGCGGTCAGGTAAATGATGTCCTGTGGCCAGAAGATGACGCCAAAAATATAGAACTTGCGTTCGACCAGATGCAGAAGCACGGCCTGACGGTCGTTCCACTGCAGCCAGGGGGTGACGTAGAAGATGATCTGGGTAAGGATGACCAGCGCGATGCGCCAGTTGTCGAAATAGCCGCGGACGCGCTTGGCGTAGATGATCTTGTGCTTCTCGTAGAAGGATACCGGGGCGGGAGTTTGTTGCTGTGGCGTGCTGTCGGGCTGGCTCATTGATTCTCGGCGTCGGTCGGATTGATTGGCGGAAACCGGGAGGACGATCTCCGGCGGCGGTCTGGCTGCATCAAGCAGGCCTGCGGGGCGAACTCAAAGGGGGAATGCCTCCAGACTGCATGTCGGTCGATTACCTTTAGCCCGAAAACGAATCGGAAAGCGCTGTGGACTGAAGGTTGTCTCCGGTTTCCAGATTATCTATTAACAAGATGTGTGCCTGCCTGGCTAATTTTAGCCCTTCCTTATAAATCAGTGAATTGGCGTTTGTAATTACCGGGTATTCTGCCCGGCTACAGAATTGTGTGCCATTATTGGCAAATCGCCGTGACCAATTTGACAATTCCGACATGACTTCTCATTTTCTCAGCGAACTGCTTTCCTTCCTTGATGGCCTGCCTGAGCCGCGCATCGTGATGAATGCCGAGTATCGGATCATCGCCGCCAATGCTGCGTATATCCGCGAGTTCGGCGGTGGCGGGGAGATCGTCGGACGCTGCTGCTACGAGGTGTCGCACCATTTCACGGTGCCCTGCGATCAGGCCGGCGAATCCTGCCCGCTCAAGCAGAGCCTGGAGGCCGGGGAGCCGCAGCGCGTGCTGCACCTGCATCACACGCCGCGCGGCGACGAGCATGTTGATGTCGAGACGACGCCGATCCGCGATGATCAAGGGCAGATCGTTTATTTCGTCGAGACCATGCGCATCGTCCGCCAGGCAAGCAGTCGGCCGGCGGCGCAAGGGCTGGTTGGCCGGGCGCCGAGCTTCGTCAATATGCTGGAAAAGGTGTTGCGCGTGGCACCTTCCGATGCTGCCGTCGTCCTGCTCGGCGAAACCGGTACTGGCAAGGAACTGGTCGCCCATGCGATCCATGAAGCCAGCCTGCGCGAGGAAGGCCCGTTCGTCGCCGTCGACTGTGCCGGGATGACCGAAACCCTGTTCGAGAGTGAGTTATTCGGTTACGAAAAGGGCGCTTTCACCGGTGCCACCCACCGCAAGCAGGGGCTGGTCGAAGCGGCCAGCGGCGGCACGCTGTTCCTCGATGAAATTGGTGAATTGCCGCTGTCGCTGCAGGTCAAGTTGCTGCGCCTGCTGGAAACCGGCACCTACCGGCGGGTTGGTGGTCTCGAGTGGCTGCCCGCCGACTTCCGGCTGATCACCGCCACCCACCGCGATCTGCGGGCCATGGTGCAGGCCGAGACCTTCCGCCGCGACCTCTATTTCCGCATCAATACCTTCCCCATCTACACGCCAGCCCTGCACGAGCGCGCCGACGACATTCCGCTGCTCGCCAATTCGCTGCTGGAACGCGTGGACCGCAAGAACAAGCGCCACTTCTCGCCGGCGGCCCTGTACTGGCTGTCCAGCCGGCGGTACACCGGCAATATCCGCGAATTGCGCAACCTGATCGAGCGCGCCAGCCTGCTTGCCGACGGCGAGATCATCGATCTGCCGCACCTGACCGACATGTCCGGCGATCTGCCGGCGGCGGTGCCCGGGCGCGGCGATGTCTTCGTGATCGACGAGATGATCGATCTGGAAAGCCTCGAGCGACGCTATCTCGCCTGGGCGCAGAGCCGTCCCGGCAATGATCCGGTGACTCTGGCCAACCGTCTCGGGGTCAGCCAGCGGACGCTCTACCGCAAGCTGCAGGGCATCCGCGGGCCGCGGCAGACCGCCGATTGAGTCGCAGCTCCAGCGTCCCGGTGAGGGCTCAGGCGGTTCTGACGTCGGTGACGATGCGCCCGTCCACCAGTTCGATCCGCCGATCGCAACGGGCGGCCAGGCGCGGGTCATGGGTGACGATCAGGAAGGTGGTCTGACGGGCGACGTTGATGTCGCGCATCAGGGCGAAGACGTCATCGGCCGAATGCGTGTCGAGATTGCCGGTGGGCTCGTCGGCGAGGACCAGCGCCGGTTGCATGACCAGGGCGCGGGCGATGGCGACGCGTTGCTGCTGGCCGCCGGATAGCTGGCTGGCCGGATTGTCCATGCGCTCGCCCAGACCGACCTGTTCGAGCAGGGTCGCCGCCCGCTGGCGCATCTCGGCATCCGGTCGGCCGCGATCGACGAGCATCGGCATCATGACGTTTTCCAGCGCGGTGAAGGCCGGGATCAGCAGGTGATGCTGGAAGACGAAGCCGATCCGTCGGCCGCGCAGGCGCGTCAGGTCGCCATCGTCCAGTGTGGTTGTCGCCTGGCCGTCGATGGCCAGCTGGCCACCGGTCGGCCGGTCGAGCAGGCCGATCAGATTGAGCAGGGTGCTCTTGCCGGAACCGGAGGGGCCGATCAGGGCGGCGAACTCGCCGCGCTGCAACTGCAGGTCGATGCCGTGCAGGATTTCGATTTCCAGTGCCGTGCCAGTGCCATAGGACTTGTGCACATCGGCCAGTTCGAGGACGGTTTCGGCATCAGCCACGGATGGCCACCACGGGGTCGAGGCCGGCGGCGCGGCGGGCCGGGATGAAGGCGGCGAGGGTGCCGACCAGGGTGGCACCGGCGGCGGCGATGAAGACCAGTCCGGGTTCGACGGAGATCACGAACAGTGGTGTGCCGTCGGCATTGCGCGCCAGGGTTTGCCAGAGGGCGAGGAACAGGGCGGCCAGCGCCGAGCCGATCAACGACCCGCAAAGCCCGACGATGCCGCCCTGCAGCAGGAAAGTGCGCAGCAATTGGCCGCGCGTCGCGCCCATGGCGCGCAGGATGCCGATCTCCTTGGCGCGCTGGACGACGGAAACGACCAGCACGCTGGCGATGCCGAAGGCGACCGAGAGACCGACGAAGAAACGGATGACGTTGCTGGAAACCCGCTGCGAGGTTAGCGCGGTGAAGAACTGGGCGTTGGTCTTGATCCAGCTGTCCGCCTGCAGCCCGGTTTCGGCGGCCAGGCGCTGGGCGAGCGTCTCGGCCGCGTAGATGTCGACCAGACTGAGGTCGATGCTGGAAATGCCGCCGACCAGGTCGAGCAGGGTTTGCGCGCTGCGCAGGCCGACATAGACATTGCGCGCATTGACTCCCTTGTTGCCGAGGTCGAACAGGCCGGTGATGGTCAGCGTGTCGGTCGCGCCATTGCCGCTGTTCAGGCGCAACTTGTCGCCGACGCCGGCGCCGAGGTCTTTCGCCAGTTCGATGCCGATCACTGCTTCGCCCGCGCCCAGGCGTAGCCTGCCGGCGACCATCTTCTCGTCGAGGGCGACGACCCGGATGTAATGCTCCGGCTCGATGCCGAGCAGGGTCACCGACTTGTTGGCATCACCGCGTACGGCAAAGGCCGGGCCGGAAGCAACCGGCGAGACGGCGGCGATTTCCGGCAGGGTGCTCAGACGCGCCCGCAGTTTCTGCCATTGGTCGATCGAGCGCAGGCGCTGCGCCTGCTTCTGGATCAGCGGGCCGAGGCCGTTGCCGGCGTCGTCAGTTTGCGGCCGGGCGACCTCCTCGGGCGGCAGCAAAACAATGTGCGCCTGCGAACTCAAGGTGCGCTTGACCAGGTTGGACTGCAGCCCGGAGAGCAAGGCCGACATGAAGACGATGACGGAAACGCCGACGCCGACGCCAACGATGATCAGCAGGCTCTGCATCCGCCCTTCGCGCAGGAAGCGGGTGGCGGCGATCCACTCGAAGGGCAGCCAGGGATGCATGTCAGCCGGCGACGGGGCGGACCCGGCTACCGGGCGGCAGCGCCGGCTGGCTGGCGGGAACAACCTGCTCGCCGGCGACGATGCCGCTGCGGATTTCGACGCGACCGTCGCTGCGGGCGCCGAGTTCGACCTCCTGGCGCTGCAGGCGGCCGTCGCGTACCACCAGCACCCAGGGCTGCCGGCTGGCGGCATCGCGCACGGCATCGGCCGGCACCGTCAGTGAATCGGCCCGGTGGGCGGTCTCGATGTCGATCGAGACAGTCATCTCCTGGCGCAGGTAAGCGGGCGGCTCCGGCACGCGCAGGCGGACCTCGACCGAACCGCGCAGCGGATCGATGGCCGGGCTGATGAAATTGACCTCGGCGGCGAAGCGCTGATCGACATAGGCGTCGGCCGAGGCCTGCGCCTTCTGGCCCAGTTTGAGCAGGCCGAGATTCTTCTCGTCGATCTGCACCAGCAATTCGGTTTCACCGGCCGGCGACAGCGTCATCAGCAACTTGCCCGGCTGTGCCGTGTGGCCGGGTTCGACCAGGCGGGTCAGCACGGTGCCGGCGACCGGGGCGGCGATGCGCGCATAGCCGAGTTTCGACTGCGCCAGGGCCAGGCTGGCCCGCGCCTGATCGACGGCCACCGCGGCCAGACGGTAGTCGCTGCCGCCGGCCTGATTGCTCTGCACCTGCAACTGGGCGCTGCGCAACTGGCTGGCGGCGACGTCCAGATTGCGCCGGGCATCGTCAAGCTGGTTCTGGCTGTAAAAACCCTTGGCGGCGAGGTCGCGGGTGCGTTCGAAATTGCGCTGTGTCTGGGCAAGGTTCACCGCCGCCTGCAACTGTGCCTGCTCGGCCAGTGGCTGCGCCAGTTGGCGCATCTGGGCCAGCCGCGTTTCGCTTTGCGCCAGTGTCGCTGCCGCCTGGGCGACAGCCGCCTGCCATTCGGCGTCGTCGAGCTGGATCAACAAATCGCCGGCGGCGACGGCCTGACCTTCACGCACCGCGACCTGCGCCACCCGGCCGGTGATCTGGCTGGCCAGTTCGACGCGTTGCGGCGAGCGCACCTTGCCGCTGGCCACCACCGACTGCGACAATTCTCCCCGCTCGGCGGTGATGACGACGACTTTCGGGCCCAGCAGGCGCGGAATCAGCAGAAATGCCAGTAGCGCCAGCAAAACGACGCCGCCGGCGATGAGCAGGCGGGGGCGGGCGCGGAGCAGGGCGAATGAAGCGGGGAGCGGCATGGGGCGTGTGCCTTGGCGTTGATCGGCGACGGGAAGCGGTGAATGTTAGCCGAGCACCCTGAAAATAGCGACGTATAATTGAATGCTAATATTGCGCTGCGCAAAAATTGACCAAGGGCGGGCCATGCGGGGCACCATCCGGAGAACACCATGTTGAAGTTGCTGTCCCTGATATCCAAGTACCTGATCTTCGCCATCCCGGTGACCATGGTGCTCGGTTTTGTCTTTGGCCTGGCTGTGCCCAGCACCTGGCTGAAGAACCTGATCATTCCGCTGACCTTCCTGATGGTCTACCCGATGATGGTCAGCCTCAAGCTGGCCAAGGTGCTCGAAGGTGGCGACACCAAGGCGCAATTGCTCGCTCAGGTGATCAACTTCGGCATCATCCCCTTCGTCGCCTTCGCCTTCGGCCGCTATTTCTTCCCCGAACAGCCCTACTACGCCATGGGCCTGCTCCTCGCCGCCCTGCTGCCGACCAGTGGCATGACCATCTCGTGGACCGGTTTTGCCGGCGGCAACCTCGGCGCCGCGGTCAAGATGACCGTGCTCGGCCTGATCCTCGGCTCGCTGGCCGCTCCCTTCTACGTGCAGTGGCTGATGGGGGCGGAGATTCCCGTCGATCTGCTCGCCGTTTTCCGGCAGATCGTCGTCATCGTCTTCCTGCCGATGATCGCCGGTCACCTGACGCAAAGCTGGCTGATCAAGAAGCACGGCCAGAAGGGTTTCCAGAGCGAATGGGCGCCGCGTTTTCCGCCCTTCTCGACGCTCGGCGTGCTGGGTATCGTCTTTGTCGCCATCGCCCTCAAGGCCAACGATCTGGTCGCCCGGCCAGGCGAGCTGCTCAATGTCATCCTGCCGCTGCTGGCGCTCTACGTCATCAACTATGTCCTGAGCACCATCGTCGCCCGCCTCATGCTGCCGCGCGGCGACGCCATCGCCCTGGTCTACGGCACCGTCATGCGCAACCTCTCCATTGCCCTGGCCCTGGCGATGAACGCCTTCGGCACTGCCGGCAGTTCCGACGCCGCCCTGGTCATCACACTGGCCTACATCATCCAGGTGCAGTCGGCGGCGTGGTATGTAAAGCTGACGGATCGGTTGTTTGGGAAGAAGGTAGGGTAGGGGGCGGGTTTCGACCCCTATGCGCAGTTTGAAACTATGTGCAGTGACCTCTGGGATCGAAGCTCCGGCGGGGGTGAAGCGCGGCGGTGGTGCGCGTAGTTATAGCGTCAGAAGGCATCCTCTGCGCAAAACGGGGACTGCAAAGCGTGCAATTGGTTAACGTGGCCCTCGGATTTGCCTTGGAATTGTGTCCGTGAAACGGCAAAAAAAGCCCGGCGCAAGGCCGGGCGAAGGCACGATGAATTATGTCGTTGCCTAGATGCCGCGCAGCGCCCGCGTCCAGGCTTCCATGGCTTCGTTGGCGGGTTGCATCGGCGCTTCCATGAAGCTGATGACGAATTTGTCGCCCATGTCGGCGATGCCGATGGAGCGCGGGCGGACGGCCAGCATCTGTGGGTTGGGGATGGCGAAGCCGAAGCAGAAGATGATGTCCACGGCGGCGGTGATGCCTTCCATGATTGGGCCGCCGATCTTCGTGGTGTGCGCGAAGTGGTCGAAGACGCCGATGAACTGGACTTTCGGGTTCTCGGCAATGCGGGCCCGGTAGTAGTCAATCAGTGCGTCGACCGTGCGGTAGGTGGTTTCATCCTTGCTGATTTCGGCAACGAAGATGGGGTACTTTTCCTGCAGCAGCGTTTGTTTCATGCGGTGTCCAGTATGCGTATGGTTTAGTAGGAATCGGTGATGTTAGACGATTACGCTTCGGCTGTGGCTGGCGCCTTGCCGGCCACATCATCGGTCAAGGCCGGGCGGCCTTCGGGTTTGTCCAGTTGGGCGCTGGCGGCCAGACAGCGGCTGAGCAGCGCCTGGATCGGCAGGCGGGGAATGCGCATCCGGTTCATCGGTGAGAGATGTTCAGTGCGCGTGATCATGGTGGTGCTCGTGTTCATGATCATGGCAGGGCGGTAGCTGTTCACCGGTCAGCGCGCTCAGGCTGCCGTCGAGAAAGGCGGCTACGGCGGCATCCGGGTCGACTTCGCCGGTGATCACCGGCTGGATGCCGCTGCGTTGCAGGCGCTGGTGCAGGCCGGCGCCCATGCTGGCGGTGATCAGCACGTTGACGGCGGCGAGGGGGGCGGCGAGGCTGTGGTGGCTGGCGTGAAAGCTCTGTTCGATCGGCAGTTCGACCAGTTGCTTGCTGGCGATGTTGCCGTCGGCGATGTCATAGATCCAGAACTTGCGGCATTTGCCGGCGTGTTCGGTGATGGTCTTGCGATTCTGGCTGGTAACGGCGATTTGCATTTTGCAATCCTTGTCGATTGATGGCTCAGCCGAGGCGGCCAATGAAATAGAGGCGCAGCAGTGCCAGGCCGAGGGCGATCAGGCAGGCTGCCGACGACAGAAGCAGGCGGGGCACCGGGTGGTAGGGCACGAAGCCGACGCCGCGGACGAAGCCGGCGCTCATGCTCCAGAACAGGAGCATGGCGGCGGTATGGTCGGCGCGGCCGGCGGCGTCGGTGGCGATGCCGGGGAGGACGGTCATCACCATCAACAGGCCGAGGCCGACCGCCAGGGGCAGCCAGGCGATGCCCGGCATGCCGGAGGCCATCTCGTCAGTTTTGGCGGTCATGGCTGCTGGCCTTCAGGGAGAGTTCCCTGGCGTCTTCGTTGTCGCCCCAGATGGCGTTGAGGATGGCGAGCAGCACGGCGAAGCCGATGCCGAGAGCCCAGGCGAAATACCACATGTTGATTCCTTTCAGGTGTTGTCCGATTCGTCGCTACCGATGATCAGGCGGCTGTCCGTCAGATACTGGTGCGGCGGGATTTCCAGGTTGGTCGGGGCGGGCTTGTTCTTGAAGACGCGGCCGGCGAAGTCGAAGGTCGAGCCGTGGCAGGGGCAGAAGAAGCCCCCTGGCCAGTCGGCGCCGAGTGCTGGATCGCCGGGGGTGAAGACATTTGAAGGCGAGCAGCCGAGATGGGTGCAGATGCCGATGGCAACCAGCATTTCCGGTTTGCGCGAGCGGGTTTCGTTGGCGGCGTAGGCCGGTTGCTGCGAGGCGACGGCGGAGGTTGGGTCGGCCAGCATCGGTTCGGCCTTCTTCAGCGCGGCGAGCATTTCTGGGGTGCGGTTGAGGATCCACACCGGTTTGCCGCGCCATTCGACAATCATCATGTTGCCGGGCGCCAGGTTGCCGATATCGACCTCGACCGGGGCGCCGGCAGCGAGCGCCCGTTCGGAGGGCATCAGGCTGCTGACGAAGGGGACGATGGCGGTCAGCGTCAGCGCCCCGCCGGCGCCGGCCGTCGCCATGATCCACTGGCGGCGGGCCGGACTGTCGCAGATGGTGAAGGATTCACCCTGGCAGGTACAGGTAGTCATGACGTTTTCCTTTAGTAAGCGGCGTGGTCGTTTTCACGGATGTAGGCGGCGGTGACCTTGCCGGCCATCACCTTGTAGGCCCAGCTGGTGTAAACGATGATGATGGGCATGAAGATCAGCGTCGCCCAGAGCATGATGTTCAGCGTCAGCTCGCTGGAGACGCTGTCCCAGACGGTGAGTCCGGAGCGCAGGTCGGTGGACGAGGGCATCACAAAGGGGAACAGCGAGACGCCGGCGGTACCGATGACGCCGACAATGGCCAGCGACGAGGCGACAAATGCCGCCAGCGTGGCGCCGTTGACCGCCAGCAGCATGGCCGCCAGCGTGCCGGCGTAAGCCAGTGCCGGCAAGGCCATGGTCGCCGGGGCCTTGTCGTAGTTGGCGAGCCAGGCGCCGGGTTGGCGGATGACTTCCTTGTCCAGCGGATTGGGCAGTGCATTCGGGTCCACCGCTGAAACGATGGCGTAACCGTCGATGCCCTGCCACAGCCAGATGCCGGCGGCCGAGAAGGTGAGCAGCAGGAGGCTGCCGAAGATCAGCATGGCGGTCTGCGTGCGGCGGTAGACTTCATCCTCGGTGCGGTGCATCAGATACACGGCGCCGTGGAAGGTGATCATCGCCGTCGATACCACGCCGCAGAGCAGGGCGAAGGGATTGAGTAGGCCCCAGAAGCTGCCGGTGTAGGTCGACATCAGGTTGTCGGCGAAACTGAAGGGCACGCCCTGGAAAAGATTGCCGAAGGCGACGCCGAAAATCAGCGGCGGCACGGCACCGCCGACGAACAGACCCCAGTCCCAGGTCTTGCGCCAGGTCGGGTTGGCGATCTTGCTCCGGTAGTCAAAGCCGACCGGACGGAAAAACAAGGCCCAGAGGACGGCCAGCATGGCCCAGTAGAAGCCGGAGAAGGCGGTCGCGTAGACCAGCGGCCAGGCGGCGAAGATGGCGCCGCCACCAGTGATGAACCAGACCTGGTTGCCGTCCCAGTGGGGGCCGACGGTATTGATGACAATGCGGCGTTCGACATCGTCCTTGCCGACGAAGGGCAGCAGGGTGCCGACGCCCATGTCGTGGCCGTCCATGATGGCGAAGCCGATCAGCAGGACGCCGACGAGCAGCCACCAGATGAGTTTCAGCGTGGGGTAATCAAAAAGCATGGCGGTTCCTCAAGCGTGAGCGGTTGCGTGGGCGGTTTCGTTGTCGTAGCGGCCGGTGCCGAGGCTGCCCGGGCCCTGCTTGGCGAAACGGATCATCAGGTACATCTCGACGATGAGTAGTAGCGTGTAGAAGCCGATGAAACCGGCCAGCGAGCCGTAGAGACTGTTCACCGTCAATGTCGATACCGACATGTGGGTGGGCAGTACGCCGTAGATGGTCCAGGGCTGGCGGCCGTATTCGGCGACGAACCAGCCGAGCTCGCAGGAAATCCAGGGGATCGGCAGCATCCACAGCGACCAGCGCAGCAGCCAGGGCTTCTCGGCGAAGTTGCCCTTGACCGAGTACCACAGGGCGGCACCGAACAGGGCCAGCATCAGGAAGCCGAAGGCGACCATCAGGCGGAAGGTCCAGAACAGCGGGGCGACGCGCGGAATGGTGTCGGCCACGGCCTTGTCGATGATCTCCGGGGTGACATCGCGCATGTCGGTGACGTACTTCTTGAGCAGCAGGCCAAAGCCGAGATCGGCCTTGTGTTCCTCGAACTCTTCCTTGATCGCCGCGTCGGCAGGATCCTTGCGCAGGGCTTCCAGGGCGACGACGGCCTCGATGCCGGAGACGATGCGCTCACGGTTCTTCTCGCGGATTTCCTTGATGCCGGGAATCTGCTTGTCGAGCGAGCGGGTGCCGATGATGCCCATGACCCAGGGAATCTCGATGGCGAAGTCGTTCTTCATCTCGGCTTCATTGGGAATGGCGATGACGTTGAAGCCCGCCGGTGCCGGTTCGGTTTCCCACATCGCTTCCATGGCGGCCAGCTTGGTCTGCTGGGCCTCGCCGACGGTGTAGCCGGATTCGTCGCCGAGCACGATGACCGAGCAGATCGAGGCGAAGCCGAAGGCGGCGGCGATGCGGAAACTCTTCTTGGCGAAATCGACATTGCGGCCGCGCAGCAGGTAGAAGGCCGAGATCGAGAGGACGAACATGGCCCCGGTGACGTAGCCGGCCGACACGGTATGGACGAACTTGGCCTGGGCATCCGGGTTGAACAGCACGGCCCAGAAGTCGACCATTTCCATGCGCATGGTCACGTAGCTGAATTCAGCGCCGACCGGGTTCTGCATCCAGCCATTGGCGATCAGGATCCACAGCGCCGACAGGTTGGTGCCGACGGCCATGAGGATGGTCACCAGCAGGTGCTGCTTGCGCGACAGGCGGTCCCAGCCGAAGAAGAACAGGCCGATGAAGGTCGACTCGAGGAAGAAGGCCATCAGCCCCTCGATCGCCAGCGGCGCACCGAAGATGTCGCCGACGTAGTGCGAGTAGTAGGCCCAGTTGGTGCCGAACTGGAACTCCATGGTGATGCCGGTGGTGACGCCAAGCGCGAAGTTGATGCCGAACAGCTTGCCCCAGAAACGGGTCATGTCCTTGTAGATGGTCTTGCCGGTCATCACGTAGACCGATTCCATGATGACGAGAATCCAGGTCATGCCGATGGTCAGCGGCACGAAGAGGAAGTGGTACATGGCGGTGACGGCGAACTGTAGTCGGGACAGGTCGACGAGTTGCTCACTGAGCATTGAGGACTCCTTGCTGGGGCGGGTTGACGGCGGGTTGTTCAGGGCCGGAGAAGTGGCGGGCAGTTGCCGCTACATCGACATCGACCCGGGCGTCGCGGATGAAGGCCCACCAGATGACGGTGATGGCGATCAACTTGACGATCAGGATGACGACGATCTCCTTGCGCAGATTGCGGTCGCGCGAACGCATGAACAGACTCCGGTAATGAATATCAGCAATTACTTATCAAAAGGCGTGCCAGGTGGCAGTGGCTTGGTTTGCGCTGTAAGTAATTGATTCATAGGTGGTGCGACAAGATGTCGCAGGCCTGTTTTTGGCTGCCATGTGGCACAATGGCAGTCATTGGCAGTTTGGTGGCGGAGATTTGGCATGGGCACGAAAAAGCAATCCCTCAGCGAACTGGTCTCGTTTCTGCAAACGCTACCCGAACCGCATATTCTCTGTGACCGCGGTTATCGCATCATTGCCGCCAACGATGCCTACCGGCAGAACTGGGTTGGCACGACAGACATCGTCGGGCGCAAGTGCTACGAAGTCTCGCATCGCTACTCGGTGCCCTGCGACCAGGCCGGCGAATCCTGTCCGCTGCAGCGCAGCCTGCGCTCCGGTCAGCGCGAGCGGGTGCTGCACCTGCATCACACGCCGCATGGCGAAAGTTTCGAGAATATCGAGCTGTCGCCGATTCGCGATGCCGCCGGCGAAATCGTCTATTACATCGAGAAGCTGGAGCCATTGCCCGGTGCCCGCAGCCGCGAGCATGCTCAGGGCCTGATCGGGCGTTCACCGGCCTTCCTGCGCATGATGGAAATGGTGGCCCGGGTGGCCCCGTCGGCGGCCGCCGTGTTGCTGCAGGGTGAATCGGGCACCGGCAAGGAACTG
>DDWF01000138.1:0-17715 GCA_002345845.1 Betaproteobacteria bacterium UBA2293
TTGCTGAGGCCGGTCGAATGCGGCAGCGCCGGCGTGCGTTCGGGATCGTGGTAGAGCACGAACAGGCGGATCTGCGGCTTCGGTCCAATGATCGTGTCGTGGCGGGCGGCCCACCAGCGCAACTGCAGGCTCCAGAGGACGGCATCAAGGGCCCCCGGGTGCGCCGGCGGCAGCGGCGGACGACTGGCCAGCGGCGGGGCGATGCGAACAACGACCGGTTGCAGCACGCTTTTCCCGTAGCGGCGACTTTCGCTCTCGATCCATTGGCCGATCTCGGCGACGCTATCGGCGTCGAGCTGGCCGACGTAGTGGGCGGTGGTCGGCGAATCGTCGGCGGCGATCGGGTAGAGGGCGACATGGATGCTGTGTTCCCAGGCAGTCAGCCGTGCCTGGCTGCGCCAGGCGGTGAGACCGACCGTCGCCAGGACGATGAGCAGGAGGAGGATGCGGAATTTGCGCAACATGCGCTGCGCATTATAGGCCCGCCTTTCGCGGAGTGCCGTCTAGCTGGCGACTTCGCCGCGCAGATGCTTGCTCAGCCAGGCGGAGACGTGCACTGAGGCGTCCTCGCCGATCGCGAGAATCCGCTCCTCGCTGACGGCGTTGAGGTATGTCCGGGCGCGCCGGTAGGCCGCCTTTTCCACGACGTCGGCGGCATCGAACAGCATCAGCAGCGGGGCGCGCAGCAGTTGCAGGGCTTCCAGTCCGGCCCGGTCGATCAGGCCGCCGTGGCAGGCCAGGGCATGCACTTGCAGGTCGCGCCGGGCGGCGACACGGATCGCTGCCGGCGTCACCTCGCCGGTGGCGAAGACGGCCAGGGGCAGATCGAGAGTGTCGCCGTCGTCGCGGATCAGATCGAGGATGTCGAGCAGGCGCTGGCTGAGGCGCGGCACATTTTGCGCGGCATCGACGAAGTGGGTCTCCTGGGCGGTCAGCAACTCCATGCGCAGGATCGCGTAGTTGCGGGCGGCGAGGTTGGCGGCGATGACACTGTCGGCCAGGGCGTTATGGACACTGGCGACGAGCACCAGGCCGCGGGGGTGATCCGGTCGTTCGAGGTGGCCGTGCACGGAGCCGTGGGGCGTGCTCAGCGAGAAATATCGATTCATGAGGCGAGGTGCACAGGGATGCGGCGGGCGCCGAAGGCCCGGCCGGCGTGGCCGAGTTGGCGAGCGAAGTGGCCGGCCAGCGGGGTGCGGCAGTGCGGGCAGCAGGCCTCGGGCGTTAGGTCGTAGCGGCGGATTTCGTACCAGTCGCGGACAATCAGTGGCGCCTGACAGTGGGTGCAGAAAGTGGTGCCGCCTTCCGCGTCATGGACGTTGCCGGTGTAGACATGATGCAGACCGGCGTCGCGGGCGATGCGCCGGGCCAGGCTGAGGGTGGCCGGCGGCGTCGGCGGTAGCTCGCTCATTTTCCAGTCGGGATGAAAGGCGGTGAAGTGCAGCGGCACGTCCGGCCCCAGTTCGCGGAACACCCAGGAGGAGAGTTCGCCGATTTCGGCCGGGCTGTCGTTTTGCCCGGGAATCAGCAGTGTGGTGATCTCCAGCCAGCAGTCAGTCTCGTGGTGGATCCAGGCGAGCATGTCGAGCACCGGCGCCAGCTTGGCGACGCACAGCTTCTTGTAGAAGTCCTCGGTGAAGGCCTTGAGGTCGACGTTGGTGGCATCCATCACGGCGAAAAACTCGCGGGCCGGGGCGCGGTGGATGTAGGCGGCGGTGACGGCGACGTTGCGGATGCCCTGTTCGCGGCAGGCGAGGGCGGTGTCGATGGCGTATTCGGCGAAGACCACCGGGTCGTTGTAGGTATAGGCCACGGCATCGGCGCCGTGGTCCTTGGCGGCGCTGGCGATGGCCTGCGGGCTGGCGCTGTCCATCAGGCTGTCCATGTCCTTCGACTTGGAAATGTCCCAGTTCTGGCAGAAGCGGCAGGCCAGGTTGCAGCCGGCGGTGCCGAAGGAGAGGATGCTGCTGCCCGGATAGAAGTGGTTGAGCGGTTTCTTCTCTATCGGGTCGAGGCAGAAGCCGGAAGAGCGGCCATAGGTGGTCAGCACCATCTGGCCATCAAGCATGCGGCGGACGAAACAGGCGCCGCGCTGGCCTTCGTGCAACTGGCAGTCGCGCGGACAGAGATCGCACTGGATGCGGCCGTCGGGCAGGGCATGCCACCAGCGGCCGGGATAATCCGATTCGGGAACATTCATGGTGCTACCTCCTGCCACTTTTTGACAGTGTAGCGTGCCAGTCGTGCCTCGGAGCTCCAGTAGTCGGCGCCGAGGCCGGCCTTGCGCTTGAGCTGGGCGAGGAAGGCGGCAGGTTCCGGCAACTGCTCCCAGACCTGCGGCAGGAAGGTGGCGCGGTGGCGGCCGGCGCTGAAGATGACGCCGTCGATGTACGGCCGCAACTGGGCCAGGGCATCAGCCTCGTCGCGGCAATCCATGGCCTGCGCCGGGGTCAGCAGGGAGATTTCGATGCACGTGCGCGGCAGTTCATCGGCGCTCAGCGGCGGGAAGCGCGGGTCGCGGAAGGCGGCAGAAAGTGCATTGGCGCGCACATCCTCGGCCAGCGGGCGCCAGGCTTCCAGGCTGCCGATGCAGCCGCGCAAGTCGCCGCGCTGGGTCAGGGTGACGAAAGTGGCTGCCTTCTCGTGCCATTCCGGCCTTTCGGTGATCGGCTGCGACGGCAGGCCGAAGTGCTCACCGATGGTGTTGCGGGCAAGGCGCAGCAGGCTGGCGCCGGTTTCATCCATGGTCAGCGCTGTTGAAAGGCGAAAGCGGCATAGCCGACGACGCGCTCGCGGTCGCCGGCGGTGTCGCCGGAATTGCACAGGTCGATCAGCTGTGCCTGCAAGCCGCGCCGCCGGGCGGCAAGCAGCAGGCCGTTGATCGGATAGGCACCGCAGGCCTGTTCGGGCTGGATGCGGGCATCGAGGGCGAGGATGTGCTGGCAGGTGTTGCTGTCGACCTGCTGCGCGGTGGTGTAGGGCAGGAAGTGCGACAGGTCGGAGCTGATGACGATCAGTGTTTCGTCACCGCCCCACAGACAGTCGAGCACTTCGGCGACGGCTTCCGGCTCGGCGTTGCCTACGGCCAGCGGAATCAGCGTGAACTTGTCCAGGGCGCGCTGGAGGAAGGGCAGGTGCACTTCCAGCGAGTGTTCGAGGGCATGGGCGGCATCGCTGCGGCAGATTTGCGGCAGCTCATCGAGTTGGGCCATGGCCGATGCATCCAGCGGAATCGCTCCGAGCGGTGTGGCGAAAGCCCGGCAGCTGGGCAGGGCGAGACCACGGACGGCCAGACGATGGGTCGGGCCGAGCAGTACGACGCGGCGAATGCTGTCCCGCCACGGTGTCAGCGCAGCATAAATACGGGCGGCGGTTGGTCCGGAATAGACGTAGCCGGCGTGTGGCGCGATGATCGCTTTCGGCTGCGCCATGGCTACGGTCGGGGCATTGGTCAGCAGTTCGTCCACGGTGGCCTGCAGGGTCGCCGCGGCGCCGGGATAGAACATGCCGGCGACGGCTGGCGGACGGGTGTCGAGGGGGCTCATGGCATCACACCAGCAGGAGACCGATGGCGAGGCCGGAACCGATGGCGAGCAGGCCGGGCAACGCGTGACGGGCCAGATTGCTGCCACCGATGCTGAGCACCAGGCCGATCTTGAAGATCAGGTTGGCGAGCAGGGCGATGGCGACGGCGACCACGGCGTCGGCGTAGAGCACACGCTCGAGATTGAACATGCGCAGCGTGGACAGCACGCTGGCGTCGGCGTCGGTCAGGCCGGACACCAGGGCGACGATGAAGAGGCCGCTGTTGCCGGCGATATCCTGCAGCCAAGCGGCAGCAAGCAGGACAATGGCGTAAAGCAGGCCGAAGGAGATGGCCGTCTTCAGTTCGGTCGGGTTCTTGACGTCGGGCAATGGCAGGTCGCCGGCGGCGCTGAGCGTCTTCCAGCCGTACAGCGACATGACCACGCCGGGGACGATGCCGCAGGCGAAGACGATGGCGATCGGGCCGATCAGTCTAGGAGCGACGATGCCGGCAATGACGCCGAGGCGGACCATGACCATGACGTTGGCAATGAGGATGACGATCGCCGACATGCGCACCAGATGGCTGTGCTCGGCGGCATGGCGGGAGAACATCATGGTCGTTGCCGTCGATGAGGCGAGGCCGCCGAAAATGCCGAGCAGGGCGGCACCATGGCGGGCGCCGATGATGCGCAAAGCGAGGTAGCCGGCCAGCGCCAGGCCGGAGATCAGCACCACCATCCACCACACCTGGCGCGGATTGATCGCGTCGTAGGGGCCGAAGTTCTCGTTCGGCAGAATCGGCAAAATGACCAGCGAGAGCACGGCGAACTGCAGGATGGAATTGAGATCCTTGGGCGTTGTCCGTTCGCTGAACTGCTTCAGTTCGGCCTTGAAGTAGAGCAGCACGGTCGTCGTGATGGCCAGCATCACCGCCAGCGTCGCGTAGCCCATCCAGACGGCGGCACCCAGTCCGTAGGTGATGATGATCGCCGCCTCCGAAGTGAAGCCGCGGTATTGCTCTTCCTGCTGTGAGGAAAAGTTTGAAGCAACCATGGCGGCGGCGATGACCACCAGGCCGACGGCAAGCAACCAGGGCGCACCGCTTTTCTCGCCCAGCATGGCGAACAGGCAGCCAAGCATCGAGACCAGCGAGAAGGTGCGCAGGCCGGCAGCGGAGTCCGGGCGTCGTTCGCGCTCCATGCCGATCAGCAGGCCGATGCCTAGCGCCGTGGCAAATGCTTCAACCGGAACGGCCAGTTCGGGGACGACGAAACTCATGCCTTTCCTCTCTTCTCCTTGTTCTTCGTTAAAATTAAGCCATGCCACGCCATTACGCAATCGTTCCCGCTGCCGGCAGCGGTTCCCGCTTCGGCGCCGAGAAGCCGAAACAGTATCTTGACCTGCTCGGCCGGCCGCTGATCTTCCATACACTGGCTGCGCTGGTCGCCTGTCCCGACATCGAACGGGTGTGGGTGGTGCTGGCGCCGGACGATCCCTGGTGGCACCGCTACGACTGGTCGGAACTCGGCGCCAAGCTGGAGACCGTCGCCTGCGGCGGCGCCACGCGGGCGGAGAGCGTCGGTAACGGCCTGCGGGCAGCGGCCATGGTCGCCGCCGACGATGACTGGATCCTGGTGCATGACGCCGCCCGGCCGTGCGTTGACCAGACCATGCTGGCGGCGCTGTTCGACGAACTGGCCAACGATCCGGTCGGCGGCATCCTCGCCGTGCCGGTCGCCGACACTCTGAAACGGGCCGACGGCGAGCAGCGGGTGGCCGCCACCGAGCCGCGCGACGGTCTTTGGCAGGCGCAGACGCCGCAGATGTTTCGTTACGGTCTGCTGTGTGCGGCGCTGGACAACAGCCGGGCAGTCACTGACGAAGCCGGCGCCGTCGAGGCGATGGGCCTGAAACCGAAACTGGTGCGCGGCGACGCGACCAATCTGAAAGTCACCTATCCGGCCGACCTGGCGCTGGCCGCGATGATCCTGAGGGCACGCAAATGACAATCCGGGTGGGACAGGGCTACGATGTGCATCGGCTGGTCGAAGGCCGCAAGCTGATTCTCGGCGGCGTCGACATTCCGCATCCGACCGGCCTGCTCGGCCATTCGGATGCCGACGCGTTGCTGCACGCGATCACCGATGCGCTGCTCGGCGCTGTGGCGCTGGGTGACATCGGCCGCCATTTTCCCGACACCGATCCGCGCTACGCCGGCGCCGACAGCCGCGTGCTGTTGCGCGGCGCCGTCGCGCTGCTGGCCGAACGCGGCTGGCGGCCGATCAATGTCGATGCGACGCTGATCGCGCAGCGACCGAAGCTGGCGCCGCACGCCGCGGCGATGGTCGCCAATGTCGCCGCCGATCTCGGCATCACCAGCGATTGCGTCAATATCAAGGGCAAGACCAACGAGCAGCTCGGCTACCTGGGCCGCGAGGAAGCCATCGAGGCGCAGGCGGTGGTGCTCGTCGAACGCGGTGCCTGAGAGGCCTGTCCCGGTTCCGGCGACGCGGCGACTGTTTTTCGCGCTGTGGCCGGACGCCGGGTTGGCCAACAACCTGTCGGAAGTTGCAACTGCGGCGGCAGAGCATTTCGGTGGCCGCCCGACGCGGCGCGAGACGCTGCACCTGACCCTGGCCTTTCTCGGTGATGTCGCCGAAACCAGCCTGCCGGACATCATCGCCGCCGGCCATCGGGTTGTCGCCGCGCCCTTTTCGCTGACCATCGACCGCCTCGGCTACTGGCCTCACAACCGCTTGCTGTGGGCCGGTTGCGCGCCGCTTGCCGGCCTCGAGCAGCTGCACGGCAAACTGCGGTTGGCGCTGGCCGAAGCCGGGCTGGCGCCACCTGGGCGCCAGGCGTCGTTCACGCCGCATCTGACCCTGGTGCGCAAACTGCTGGCCGATACACCGGCAGAGGCCGTCAGCTGCTTTCCGCTCGGCGATCTGACTGAATGGCACTGCGCGAGTTTTCGTCTGGTCCAGTCGCGGCTGACGGCGAGCGGTTCCCGCTACGAGACGCTCGCCGAGTTCACGCTGACGGTCTGAGCCGGCTCAGCGCCCGAGCGGCAACACCAGGCGGGCGATCAGGCCGCCGCCGGGATTGGCCAGCAATTCCAGACGGCCATCGTGCAGGCGGGCGACGCGATCGACGATGGCCAATCCAAGGCCGGTACCGCCAGTGTCGGTACGTGCCGTTTCCAGACGGGTGAACGGGCGTTTCAGCCGTTCGGCGTCGGCGGCCGGGATGCCGGGGCCATGGTCCACGACATCGATGCGAATTTCGCCATTGACCACGGCCGCTTGCAGCAGGACATCACCGCCACCGTATTTGGCGGCATTGTCGATCAGGTTGTTGACGGCGCGGACCAGCGATTTCGGCCGCACCGGATGGATCGGCAGCTCGCCGAGGGCCGAGCGCAACTGACGCCCGGCGGCGATCTTGCGCTCGGCAACTTCGCTCAGCAGTGCGCCGAGGTCGGCGGGAGCCAATGTTTCGCCGGACTCGCTGCGGGCATAGTCCATGAATTGCGAAATGACGGCCTCCATCTCCGCGATATCGGTGATCACACCCTGGCGTGCCGTTTCATCGGCGATGCTCATTTCCGCCTCCAGGCGTAGTCGCGTCAGCGGTGTGCGTAGGTCGTGGGAGATGCCGGCCAGTACTTCCGAGCGGTCCTTCTCATGCCGCTCCAGGCTGCTCGCCATGGCATTGAAGGCATGGGCCAGCCGGCGCATTTCCTCGGCACCGCGTTCGGGCAGCGGCGCCGGCGTCTGGCCGCGGCCGACGTCGTCTGCCGCCTCGGCCATGGCGCGCAGCGGCTGGCTGATGCGCGAGGCAATCAGCCAGGCGACGATCAGGGCCAGGGCCAGCGCCAGCAGGCCCCAGGTCAGCCAATGACCGGCAAAGCTGCGGGTCGCCCGGTCGCGCGGCAGGATCAGCCAGAACTCTTCTTCATCCCTCTCATCGAGGCGAAAGCTGATCCAGAACCCGGGTATGTCGTTGACCTGCGCCGCGATGCGGGTCTGCGGACCCAGACGCTCGCTCAGCTCGCGCCGGATCAGGCGCTGGAAGCGGGTGTCGGGCATGGCCACCAGGCGGTCGTCGGCTTCTGCCGGCAACAGGCGGATGCCTTCGCGGGAACCGAATTCCTCGAACAGGCGCAGGCGCTTGTCGGGGGCGGCGGCAAGCAATGAAGCGCGCACCAGGTTGACCGCCGAGGCCCCCAGTTGTGCTGTCTCGCGCGCCCGCGGCTCGGCTTCGATATAGCGGAACAGGCTGAGCCAGGCGGCCGTGGTCAGCAGGACCAGCAGCGCCAGCAGCAGGAAGGTGCGCGCCAGCAGGGTGCGCGGCATCATGCGTCGCGCTTGCTGCCGTCCGGGATGAAGACGTAACCGAAGCCCCAGATGGTCTGCAGGTAACGCGGCTGCGCCGGGTCATTCTCGACTAGCTTGCGCAGGCGGGAAATCTGTACATCGATGGCCCGATCGAACGGCCCCTGTTCGCGGCCGCGGGCAAGGGTCATCAGCTTGTCACGCGACAGCGGCTGGCGGGGGTTCTGCAGCAGAACCTTGAGCACGGCGAACTCGCCGGTGGTCAGCGGCAGCATTTCCTCGCCGCGGCGCAGGGTACGTGCGGCCAGATCGACTTCGATATTGCCGAAGCGGATGATCTCCATGTCGTCGTCCGGGGCGCCGGGCGGGCGATGATCCTGGCGGCGCAGCACGGCATGGATGCGGGCGAGCAGTTCGCGCGGGTTGAAGGGCTTCGGCAGGTAGTCGTCGGCACCCATTTCGAGGCCGACGATGCGGTCGACATCATCGCCCTTGGCGGTCAGCATGATGATCGGCGTGCGGTCGCCGGTGCCACGCAGGCGTCGGCAGATCGACAGGCCATCTTCGCCGGGTAGCATCAGGTCGAGGACGATCAGGTGGAAATGTTCGCGGCTGCGCAGCTTGTCCATCTGCTTGCTGTCGGCGGCGGCGCGGATCTCGAAGCCCTGTTCGCCGAGATAGCGGGTGAGCAGGTCGCGGAGACGGGCGTCGTCATCGACGACGAGAAGGTTTTGTCGGGGTTCGTTCATGCGTGCAGAATAGCGGCAACCGGGAGAGGCGACGCGGGAAATGGTAACAAGTATTTGCCGCCCGGCAGAGGGAAACATATCCTTACACATGCTGCCCGACGCGCGACCGGCGCCGACGGACAATGTATCCACTCCTCCGGCCATCCTACCCAATGAAATCCCGCTTCATCCTTCCCGTGCTCCTGATCGCCCTGCTTGGCCTCGCGCCGAGCGGCTTCGCCCGTGATGGCGGACGCGATCTGGGGCCGGACGAGCGCCGGGAAATGCGTCAGCAGATGCGTGAGCACTGGCAGCAGGAGCGCCGTCTGCGCGACGACAGCGATCGCCGCGACCGTAGCATGGCGCCGGAGGAGCGTCAGCGCCTGCGCGACGAGATGCGTGAACACCGGCGGCGTCCGGATGACGGCGGCCGTCGAGGGCGCGGCAGCGATTGAGTGCCGGCCGCCTCGGGGCTCCGGTAAAATGCCGCCCCATGTTGATTCTTGCCCTGGAAACTTCCACCGAACTCGGTTCCTGCGCCCTCTGGCACGACGGTAGCGTGCTTGAGCGCTTCTGTCCGGCCGGACGTTCGCATTCGGAAACCCTGCTGCCACTGATCCGCGAACTGCTGGCCGAGGCCGGTACGACGGTTGCCGCCCTCGATGGCATCGCCTTCGGTGCCGGGCCGGGGGCGTTCACCGGTTTGCGCGTCGCCTGCGGCGCGGCCCAGGGGCTGGCGGTGGCCAGCGACCGGCCGCTGCTGCCGGTGTGCAGCCTTGAGGCAATGGCGGTCCAGGCCGGCGACGGCAAGGTTCTTGCCCTGCTGGACGCGCGCATGGGCGAGGCCTATGTCGCGCGCTACCACTGTGCCGGCAGCGACTGCCAGCTGGCCGGGGAGATTCGCGTCCTGGCGCCAGCGGCCATCGCCCTGCCTGAAGAGGCAGGCTGGCGGGTCTGTGGCAATGCCCCGGCCGCCTATCCCGTGCTGGCTGAGCGTCTGCAGGCGGCTGGTATCGAGCTGCTGCTCGGGATCCTGCCGACGGCGGCGGCTGTCGCCAGGCTGGCGGCGCCGCGGCTGGGCCGTGGCGAGGCCATGGACGCGGCGTTGGCGGCGCCGCTCTATATTCGCGACAAGGTGGCGAAGACGGTTGCCGAACGCCTGGAAGAGGGTGGACGGGCGTGAGCGTGGTGCCGGTCGCGGTCGAGTTCTTTCCGATGAACGAGCACGATCTGCCGGCGGTGGCGGCGCTGGAAGCCTCGCTGCAGCCCTTTCCGTGGTCGCAGGGCAATTTTGCCGATTCGCTGGTTGCCGGGCACAGTGTCTGGGTACTGCGCCAGGGCGGCGAACTGATCGGTTTTTCGGTCGTCATGCGCGTGATCGACGAAGCGCACCTGCTCAATCTCGGCGTCGGGGCGGCGCACCAGGGCCGCGGCCACGGTGCGCGCCTGCTTCGCCACGCCATGGAATGCGCCCGCCTGGGCGGCGCCGGCAAGCTGTTTCTCGAGGTGCGGCCGTCCAACGATCGGGCGGTGGCGCTCTATCGCCATTTCGGTTTCCGCCAGATCGGCGTGCGCAAGGCTTACTATCCGGCAGCCATCGGACGCGAGGATGCGCTGGTTTTTGACAAGGAGCTGGCATGAGTCTGAGCCGTGAGCAGATGCTGGTTGAAATGGGCATTTCGCCGATCTGGGTGCGCCGAGATGTGCCGCTCGCTGCCGTTGAACAAAAGCCCATCACGAATGTCGGGACTGTTGCCGAGGTGGCCGTTCCTGGCGCCGCAGCGGATGCCTTGCCGCGGGTTGTCGGCGACTGGCCGACGCTGGCGGCCGAGGTCGCTGCCTGTCGTGGCTGCCCGTTGTGCGAGCAGCGCAAACAGGCAGTTCTGGGCGTCGGCGATAGCAATCCGGACTGGTTGTTCATCGGCGAAGGACCGGGGGCCGAAGAGGATGCCCGCGGCGAGCCGTTCGTCGGCCAGGCCGGCAAACTGCTCGACAACATGCTGGCGGCGCTCGACATCGCTCGCGGCAACAAGGTGTACATCGGCAATGCGGTGAAGTGCCGGCCGCCCGGCAACCGCACGCCGGAGGCCACGGAAATTGCCGCCTGCCGGCCCTATCTGGAACGACAGATCGCGCTGCTCAAGCCGAAGATCATCGTGCTCCTCGGCAAGGTGGCGGTGCACAGTCTGCTGCAGGATGACAAGGCGCTGGGCGCATTGCGCGGCCAGCGGTTTGAATACGCCGGGATTCCCGTCGTCGTCACCTATCATCCGGCTTATCTGCTGCGCAACTTGCCGGATAAGGCCAAGTCCTGGGAAGACCTGCTGTTCGCCCGGCGCGTGCTGCGCCAGCGCGGTAGCGATGCGCTGATCTGAAAGCCGCCTAATGTGGCGAGTCGTCCAGGTTCTGGACGTCGTTCTGATCGTGCTTGATTGAGCGAAAACGGGAAATATCTCTCCCCTTTGGTATGCGCCTTTGGTGTGCGTGGTGCCGCGTTCGTCGGTGGCTGCCGACGAACGCCTGGAGACGGTCGAAACGCCGCCCCTTGGGTGCCACGCGATGTGCACCTGTGCGTTCGCGAACGCAGCGCGTTGGGCCCGGCTGCACGGGCGCTGTTCGATTATCCAGCGACGATGGGAGGGCCCGAGGCTGATATGTCCCGTGGATATTCGGCCTGGCAATTGACGAGCGACGGATTCCACGGCGATACTGTTTTCGCGCGCATGCTGGTGTGGTGATAATCAAACAGCAGCCAAGGAGGGGGCGAATGAGCAGTGAAAAATATGTGCTCGGTGACTTCGAAAACGTTGCTGCGGGGGCCGCCATCCTGGCCAGTGGTGGCGGCGGTAGTTATCTGGATGCTGTCGAGGTGTTGGCGGCGCTGGGCGTCGGCTGGCAAGGTTCCGTCACGGTTGCCGATTACGACGGTACGACAGACGCCTGCGTCCTGGCCATGATGGGCTCGCCCGATGCGGCAACCAGCCTCGGTCTCGACGAAATCCGGCGTTCCTTCACCAATACACTTGCCACCTTCGGGAGCGCCGTGGGCAGGATGCCAGGTTGCCTGATCCCGGTCGAGATTGGTCCCGTGAATTCCATCGTGCCCTTGATTGCCGCTGCCGATCTCGGTTTGTGGGTGGTAGACGGAGATGGTGCCGGTCGCGCCGTGCCTGAGTTGCCACAGACCACCTATGGTGGTAGCGCTCGCCTGCCGGCCGCCCCCTGCGCTCTTGCCAACGATGCCAGCCTGTCGGCCAAGGTCGAGTCTGCGCTACTCAATGCCGCAAGCTCGGCGCGGATTGAAACCCAGGCCGGTGGCATTGTTTCTGCCTTCGGCAGCTTTTCCGGCATTGCCCTGTGGCCATCCAATGCGACCAATAGTTTCGCCCTTTGCGACAGCTATATCCCGGGAACGATGGCGCAAGCCCGCGATCTCGGCCGCTATCTGCGCACAGCGACCAATCCGCCATCAACCGCCGAGGTAGCGAAGGCCGTTACCGAGATCACCGGCCGCCTCTCTGTGGCACCGATTGTCAATTTCTACATCACCAATGTCAGCCAGACCACATCCAGCGCTTCGCTGGATGCCGGCCTGATTCGTCTCGACAACACGCCGGATCCCGCAGCCAGCACCGAAACGTGCACGCTGTACAACCTCAACGAGAATCTGATTGCTTATTCGAGTACTGCCGAGGCGCCGCTGATCGTGGCGCCCGATTCAATCTGCTATTACTCCGAAACGACGGGGCGTGGCTTCTCGAATGCCACCAATGATCTGGCCCAGTACTATGACTTCAGTACCGGGAAGAGCAAGGGTCGGGCCGTCAGTCTGATCAAGGTGGAAACGGCTCCGGCGCTCTATCGGGCACCGGGCGTCCTCGCCTCGTTTGCCGGCCTGTTGCGCCAGATTGGCTACGCTGGCGCGTTACCGAATTACTGATTCCGGATAGCGTGAGCGATATCGAACCTTACCGTGAGCGTCTGGCCCTGGCACTGGAAGCTGCCGGCATGGACCTTTGGGAAAACGATCTCGGCACTGGTGAGGTCACGCATCGGGTTTCCCGCGTGTTCAGCGATCTTGGTTACGACAGCCAGGAATCCTTGGCCCATATGGACGATCTGTTCGCGCTCGTGCATCCGGATGATCTGGCACGGGTGCAGGCCTCCATAGCCGAGCATCTTGCCGGCAGGACGAAACAATACCGTTGCGAGTTCCGCTTGCGCTCTCAGGATGGCGGCTGGGTCTGGTATGCCAATTACGGCAAGATCATGGCGGTTGGGGATCCGTTCGGACGGCGCTTCATCGGCGTCACTTTCAATATCGACGACCGCAAGCGCCGGGAAGAGGAACTGGCCTTCGCCAATCACAAGCTGGCCGAGCAAAACCGCGAGCTTGATTGCATGAACGCAACGCTGCAGGCCTTGGCGACCACTGATCACCTGACCAGTCTGGCCAACCGCCGACGCTTGTTCGAAATGGGAGAAAAGGAGAGCAGTCGCGCCTTGCGACACGGGCAGCCGTTGTCGTTGCTGATCCTCGATATCGATCATTTCAAACGCATCAATGACACATGGGGGCATCCGGTAGGAGACCGCGTGATCTGCGCCGTTGCCGGTGTCTGCCGGGGACGTTTCCGTTCCGACATTGATGTCGTCGCCAGAATCGGCGGTGAGGAATTCGCCGTCCTGCTACCGGCAACGACTTACGCCGATGCCTGGCGGCTCGCTCAATGGCTGTGCGGTGCGATTGCCGAGCAAGCGATTGACCTTGGTAACGGTGATTTCGTTTCCTGTAGTGTCAGCATCGGGGTCGCGACCTTGACGCCGGAATTGACGGTCGTTTCCGAGAAGGAGCCTCATTTCTATCAATTGCTGGTCGAAGCTGACCGTGCCTTGTACCGGGCCAAGACGGAGGGGCGCAACGGGATCCGGGGGGCGCAAGGCGATCCGCCATGACGGCTGACCTGCGCTTGTCAGCGACGCCCGCCTTGCGTTTCTTTTCCGGCAACCTGCTGCACATCACTCCAGTGCGGCACGGAAATGGATCGCCAGCGTTGCTTCATGTCGGATGGGATGAAGACGGAATTCTGGCTGTGTGACGGGACGGTGATGGAATACCTGCGCTCAACCGCGCCGGTCCTGGCATGAGGCTGCCAGGGAGCGCTAGTGCGGCGAGTCGTCCAGATGCTGGACGTCGTTCTGGTCCCGCTGGTTGGCCAGATGGCGTTCGCGGATCAGGTACATGAGGCCGCTGACGAAAAGACCAAACAGACTCAGTACCCAGTAAATTGACAGATCCATCCGGATCATCAGGTAGTAGAGCCCGGTCATCACCAGGATCGAAAGATTCTCGTTGAAGTTCTGCACGGCGATCGAGTGGCCGGCGCCCATCAGGATGTGACCACGGTGCTGGAGCAGGGCATTCATCGGGACGACAAAGAAGCCGGACATGGCGCCGATCAGGATGAGCAGGGGAATGGCCAGCCACATATCGTGCACAAAGTTCATGAACAGCACGATGACGCCCATGGCGATGCCGAGCGGAATGACACGTACCGACTTGCGCAGGGTGATGAAGCGGGCGGCGGCGATGGCGCCGGCAGCGACGCCGAAGGCGACGACACCCTGGAGCATCGACGACTGCGAGAGGTTGAGACCGAGGGCAACTTCCGACCACTTGATGACGATGAACTGCAGGGTGGCGCCGGCACCCCAGAACAGCGTGGTCACGGCCAGCGAGATCTGACCGAGCCGGTCGCGCCAAAGCAGTTTCAGGCAGTGATTGAACTCGTGGATCAGGTAGATCGGGTTCTTCTTCAGCGGCTTGTGGTCTACGCCGGTGTCGGGCACGTACAGGTTGAACAGTGCCGCAAGCAGATAAAGCAGGCCGATGATGGCAACTGCCATAGTGCCCGTGGAATCGATGCCGGTGTCGAACAGCGGCAGGTCGAAGGCCAGCAGGTACTGGGAGACGGCGGGCTGGATCAGGGTACCGCCGATAACCACACCGAGAATGATGGCGCCGACGGTGAGGCCCTCGATCCAGCCGTTGGCGACGACCAGCAGGCGGTGCGGCAGGTATTCGGTGAGGATGCCGTACTTGGCCGGCGAGTAGGCGGCGGCGCCAAGGCCGACGACGGCATAGGCAAGCAGCGGGTGGGCGCCGAAGAACATCATCGCGCAGCCGGCGATCTTGATCGTGTTGCTGATCAGCATCACCCGTCCCTTGGCCATCGAGTCGGCGAAAGCGCCGACGAAGGCGGCCAGGGCCACATAAGAGACGGTGAAAAACGTCTTTAGCAGTGGCTCGTACTCGGTCGGCGCCTGCATTTCACGCAAGGCGGCAATGGCGACAATGAGCAGGGCGTTGTCGGCGAGCGCAGAAAAAAACTGCGCGGCCATGATGATGTAGAAGCCGAACGGCACGGGGAATTTTTGTCTCGGTATAACTTTGGTCGAGGGTTATACCACGCTTTGTGCGGGCTGCAAGGCTTGGCGAAATGCCGGAAATATGTCGAGGAGGTGTCGGAATACGCTGGCATGACTGAGGTCAGTCGGGAATTCTGCCGACGGACCGGCGCGCGTTGACGGAATGTGATTGAATACTGCCCGCAACCACGAGGAGAACGATCATGGCTGACCGGCGCCTGCAGATATTTCATGCCGTAGCCAAGCACCTGAGCTTTACCCGCGCCGCCGATGCCCTGTTCATGACCCAGCCGGCCGTCACCTTCCAGATCAAGCAGCTGGAGGAGCAGTACGGCACGCGCCTGTTCGAACGTCGGCATGGCGGTATTTCGCTGACGCCGGCTGGCGAGCTGGTGCTCTCCTATGCCGAACGCATCCTCGCACTGAGCGACGAAATGGATACGCGCCTCGGCGAGATGACCGGTGAAATGCGTGGTCCGTTGCTCGTTGGTGCCAGCACGACGATCGCCGAGTTCATGCTGCCGCGCGTGCTCGGCGAGTTCAATGCCCTCTACCCGCAGGTCCGGGCGCGGCTGACCGTCGCCAATTCGGAGAGCATCGAGGGGCGGGTTGCCGAGCACACCCTCGACGTCGGCTTGATCGAGGCGCCGGCCAAGCTTTCCGGCCTGCGCAGCGTGAGTTGCTGTGCCGATGTCCTGGTGGTCATCTGCGCGCCCGACTACCCGCTGGCGAAGATGGAGGCGGTGACGCCGGCGGTACTCGCCGATTATGAATTCATCTCGCGTGAGCCGGGTTCCGGGACGCGCGAGATTACCGATGCCTATTTTCGTGCCCACAAGATTGATCCGCAGCAATTGAAGACACAGATGGAACTGGGCAGTCCGGAGGCGCTGAAAGGTGTGGTGGCGACCGGACTCGGCTTCGCCATCGTCTCGCGGGCCGTTGTCGACAAGGAGCTCCGCCTCGGTCAGCTGGTCGCCATTGCCCTGCAGCCGCCGCTGCAGCGCAGCCTCTACCTGATCCAGCCGGAGGACCGTTTCCAGTCGCGCCTGGCAGCGACCTTCATTGATTTCGCCCGCAGCAAGTTGAAGGAAATGGCCGCATGACGACCTCCCGACCGATCCGTGTCCATATTGCACCGGCCGCCATTCGCGCCAACTACCGACTGGCCAAAAGCCTGGCGTCGGGCGCCCGAGCCTGGGCGGTGATCAAGGCCGATGCCTACGGCCATGGCCAGTGGCGCGCCGTCGAAGCGCTGCGCGAGGTGGCCGATGGCTTCGCCGTGCTCGAGTGCGAAAATGCGGTTGCCCTGCGCCGTGCCGGTATCAGCCAGCCGATCCTGTTGCTCGAAGGTGTTTTCGCGGCCGGTGATGTGCCGGCCGTGATCGAGCATCGTCTGACGACGGTGGTTCATTGTCTGGAGCAGCTCGAATGGCTGCTGCGCGCCGCCGGTGACGGCCGGCCGCTCAGCCTGTGCCTGAAACTCAACACCGGCATGAACCGGCTCGGCTTCACGGTGGCTACCCTGGCCCGGGCGCAGGGCATCCTGCGCCAGTTGCCGCAGGTCGAACTGACCCTGATGACCCACTTCGCCGAGGCCGATGGCGAACGCGGTATCGACTGGCAGCTGGCACGTTTTCACGAACTGGCCGGCGACTGGCGGGGCGCCGTCTGCCTGGCCAATTCGGCGGCCATCCTGCGCTATCCGCAAACGCATGGCGACTGGGTGCGGCCGGGCATCATGCTTTATGGTGCCAGCCCCTTCGCCGAGCAGAGCGCTGCCGAACTCGGTCTGCGACCGGCGATGACGCTGACCAGCCGGCTTATCGGCGTTCAGGAGATCGCTGCTGGCGAGCGCGTCGGCTACGGCGGCACCTTCACCGCGCCGCGCCCGATGCGCATCGGCATCGTCGCCTGTGGCTATGCCGACGGCTATCCGCGTCAGGCGCCGAGCGGCACGCCACTGGCCGTTGCCGGACAGCGTACGGGAACCGTCGGCCGGGTGTCGATGGACATGCTGACCTGCGACATCACCGACATTCCTGGCGCCGCCATCGGCTCGCCGGTGACGCTGTGGGGCGAAGGCGAGGGCGGCACGGTTGCCGCCGACGAAGTCGCTGCAGCCGCCGGCACCATCGCCTACGAACTGTTCTGCGCCGTCGCCCCGCGCGTGCCGGTCGAGATCGGGGAGCGTTGAGTGGCCAAGGCTAAATCGATCTATAGCTGCAGCGAGTGCGGGGCAACGAGTCCCAAATGGCAGGGCCAGTGTCCGGGTTGCGGGCAATGGAACACGCTGCTCGAAAGCGTTGCCGAAAAGGCTACCGGCCATCGTTTCGAATCGCTGGCACCAGCCACCCGTCTGCAGAACCTGGCCGACATCGAGGCCCGGGAAGTCGAGCGCCTGGCCACCGGCATCGGCGAGTTCGACCGCGCCCTTGGTGGTGGTCTGGTCGCCGGTGGCGTCGTGTTGATCGGCGGCGATCCGGGCATCGGCAAGAGCACCCTGCTGCTGCAGGCGCTTGCCCATATGTCGGTGGCGCACAAGGTGCTCTACATCAGCGGCGAGGAATCCGGCGAGCAGGTCGCCTTGCGCGCCCGCCGCCTGGGGCTGGACACCCGCCGCCTGCAACTGCTGGCCGAGATCAATCTCGAGCGCATCCTGGCCACCTTGCAGGCGGAGCGGCCGGAAGTGGCGT
>DDWF01000138.1:17766-24383 GCA_002345845.1 Betaproteobacteria bacterium UBA2293
CGGCACAACTGACCCGCCTGGCCAAGCAGTCGGGCATCACCATCATCCTGGTCGGCCATGTGACCAAGGAGGGGGCACTGGCCGGACCGCGGGTGCTTGAGCACATCGTCGATACCGTGCTTTATTTCGAGGGCGATACCCACTCCAGCTTCCGCCTGGTGCGCGCCTTCAAGAATCGTTTCGGGGCAGTGAACGAATTGGGCGTTTTCGCCATGACCGAGAGCGGCCTCAAGGGGGTGAGCAATCCTTCCGCCCTGTTCCTCTCGCAGCATGGCCAGGAAGTTGCCGGTTCCTGCGTGATGGTGACGCAGGAAGGGACGCGACCGCTGCTGGTGGAAATTCAGGCGCTGGTCGATAGCGCCCACGGCAACCCACGGCGACTGACCGTTGGCCTGGAGGCGCAGCGACTGGCCATGCTGCTGGCGGTGCTGCATCGCCATGCCGGCATCGTCTGCTTCGATCAGGATGTCTTCGTCAATGCCGTTGGCGGCGTCAAGATCGCCGAGCCGGCGGCCGATCTGGCGGTGCTCATCGCCATCACCTCGTCGCTGAAGAATCGCCCCTTGCCGGCCAAGCTGGTGGTCTTTGGCGAAGTCGGCCTGGCCGGTGAAATCCGTCCGGCACCGCGCGGCCAGGAACGTCTGCGCGAAGCGGCCAAACTGGGCTTCACGCGCGCCCTGATTCCCGAGGCCAATCGCCCGAAACAGGCGATCCCCGGCATCGAGGTAGTGGCCGTACGCCGGGTTGAGGAGGCGGTGGCGCGGCTGCGCGAGTTCGACTAAGCTGAAGGCCGATCCCCTCTGACCTCAATGTTCAACCTCTCCCGCTACTTTTCCACCGTCAGTTTCATTCTCATTGTCCTCGCCGCCGGCGTGCTCGGGCCGCTTTACCGGCAATTGTCATTGCAGCAGATCACCGAGCTGGCCGAGAGCCGCAATGTGGCGATGGCCCAGATCTTCGAGAATTCCCTGCGTCTACCGCTGGAACAGTTGCTGGTTGCCTCGCTCGGCCGCGATGGCGACTACCTGCGCAACTCTTTCGAAGTCGCCGTGCTGCGGGAAAACGTCATTGCCCTGATGCGTAATACCTCGGTGGTCCAGGTCAATATCTACAACCGCCTGGGGGTGATGGTGTTTTCCCTCGATCCGCGGCAGATCGGTGAGGAACGCTTGCGCCACCCGGGATTCCGGACAGCCATGGCCGGTTTGGTGGATAGCGATCTGGAGTTCTTCGCCAAGTTCGACAGCTTTGCTGGCGAGCGCAAGGAGATTCACGTTCTTTCCAGCTACATTCCGGCAGTTGGCAGTGGCGGTGGGGTCGAGGGCGTTTTCGAGCTGTACCAGGAAGTGACGCCGTTCATGCATCAGCTGCAGCGTAGCCTGTGGTGGGTGACGGCCGGTGTCTTCGTTGTCTTCGCGCTGCTGTTCCTGATGCAGTACGCCGTTGTCCGGCGAGCCCAGCGCATCCTCGAGGAGCAGGAAGGGAAGATCAAGGCCGCGCGCGACACCCTGGAGTTGCAGGTTGAGGCGCGCACCGAGGAGTTGAAGCGCACCAATCTGCAGTTGCAGGGCGAGATCGGCGAGCGCCGGCAGGCGGAGAGCAAGCTGAACTATCTTGCCTATCACGATCCGCTGACCGGCCTGGCCAACCGTCGCTGTTTCATCGAACGCCTCGAGAAGAGCCTGCGCGAATCGGCCGAACAGGGCTACCAGATGGCCGTGCTGTTCGTCGATCTCGATCAGTTCAAGCAGGTTAACGATTCGCTCGGCCACGGCGTCGGCGACGAGTTGCTGGTTTCCGTCGCCGCCCGCCTGACTGAACAACTGCGCCTGGTGGACATGCTGGCCCGTCTCGGTGGCGACGAATTCATCTGCCTGATCGAGCACGTACGCGACGAAGACGAGGTAGCCATCGTCGCCAACGAGATCATCGATGCCTTCGATACCCCCTTCCGTCTGGGCGACCACGAATTGTTCCTTTCCGCTTCGGTCGGCATCAGCCTGTTTCCGCGCGACGGCGCCAGCGTTCTCGAGCTGATGCGCAATGCCGATTCGGCCATGTACCGGGCCAAAGCCATCGGCCGTGGAAATTTCCATTTCTACACGCCGGAAATGACTGTCGATGCCCAGGCCCGCATCCGCATGGAAAATCTGCTGCGGCGGGCGGTCGAGCACGGTGAGTTGCGGATACACCTGCAGCCTCAGGTCGATGCATCGAGTGGCCGGCTGCTCGGGGCCGAGGCGCTGGTGCGCTGGGAAAGTCCCGAACTGGGGCCGGTCATGCCGAGTCGGTTCATTCCGCTGGCCGAGGATTCGGGCATCATCGTGCCGCTCGGCAACTGGGTGCTCAGGGAAACCTGCCGTCAGGTCGCCGAGTGGGCGGCCCGCGGCTTCCTGGTGCCGACCGTTTCGGTCAACCTCTCGGTGAAGCAGCTGGAACGTCCCGAGTTCGTCAAGGTACTCGGCGAGATCATCGACGAAACCGGCATCGAGCCGTCGCGACTCAAACTCGAACTGACCGAGTCGGTGCTCATGGGGGTCGGCGATCCGCAAGCCGTTCTCGAGCGTCTCGGGGAACTTGGCATCGGTCTGGCACTCGATGATTTCGGTACCGGCTATTCCTCGCTCAGCTATCTGAAAATGCTGCCCATCCAGCAACTGAAAATCGATCGCTCCTTCGTCACCGGCATTGGTCGCAGCCGGGGCGATGAGGCGATCATTCGTACCGTCATGCAACTGGCCGCCAGCCTTTCTTTCGAGGTGGTTGCCGAAGGCGTCGAGACGCAGGAACAGGCCGAGTTCCTGGCCACCCTCGGCTGCCACCAGTTGCAAGGCGACCTGCACGGCAAGGCGGTGCCACCCGGCGAGTTCTTCGCCCGCTGGGCGGGCCGGGCATGATCGCGCTGGCCTGGCGGCTGCTTGGCCGGGAACTGCGTTCCGGTGAATTGCGCCTGCTCTTTGCCGCGCTCTGCGTGGCCGTCGCCGCCGTTACCGCCGTCGGCTTTTTCGCCGACCGCATCCGGATGGCGCTGGAACGTGAGGCGCAGCAACTGATGGGCGGCGATCTGGTGGTCATCGCCGATCATCCATTACCGGACGCCTATCGCCTGGAAGCCGCCGTGCGCCAGCTGCAAACGGCGGAAACGCTGATTTTTCCGAGCATGGTCGTCTTCGGTGAGGCCATACAGCTGGCCGATATCAAGGCCGTCAGCAGCAGCTATCCCTTGCGCGGCCGGCTGTCGACGGCCACTCGTCTGGGCGAGGCGGGGCAGCCGGTGGCCGGTGGGCCGCAGCCGGGAACGGCCTGGCTCGACGAGCGTCTGGCGACGGCACTGCAGGCGGCGCCAGGCGACACCGTGACGATCGGCAAGGCGCACTTGCGGGTGACCGCGATCGTCACCCTGGAGCCGGATCGCGGCATCAGCTTTTTCAGTCTGGCACCGCGCCTGCTGATGCACCTCGACGACATTCCGGCCAGTGGCCTGGTGCAGTTCGGTTCGCGCTTGCGCTACCGCTTGCTGATGGCCGGCGAGACGCCTGCGGTCGAGGCGCTGCGCGGCTGGCTGGAGGAGCGGCTGACGCGTGGCGAGCGACTGGAGGATGCGCGCAATGCCCGCCCGGAAATCCGTAGCGCCCTCGACCGGGCCGAACGCTTCCTCGGTCTGGCGACCCTGCTCACGGTCATTCTCGCCGCCGTCGCCGTGGCCCTGGCCACCCGCCGCTACCTGCAGCGCCATCTCGATGCCTGCGCCGTGATGCGCTGCCTGGGCATGACCCAGGGACGACTGCTGCGCCTGCATGGGCTGATGTTTTTCTGGCTGGCGCTGGTTGCCGTCGCTGTCGGCGGAGCGATCGGTTTTGCCGCCCATTTCGCCCTGGTCGAGGCGCTGACCGGCTTGTTCGCCGTCCATCTGCCGTATCCCGGCGGCCGGCCGCTGGTGCACGGTGCCGCCGTCGCCGCCGTGCTGCTCTTCGGTTTCGCCTTGCCCCCCTTGATGCAACTGGCCCGGGTGCCGACATTGCGCGTCCTGCGCCGCGAACTGGGCGCCCCACGGCCATCGCTGCTCGGCGGCTATGCCCTCGGTTTCCTGCTGCTCGGCGGCTTGATCGTCATTGTTGCCGGTGATCCGCGCCTCGGTCTGCTCGCCCTCGGCGGCTTCAGCGGCGCGCTGCTGGCCTTCTGGCTGGTCGCCCGCCTGAGCCTGGTCCTGCTTGGCCGTTTGCGCGGCGCCGGCGGGCACGGCTGGCGGCAGGGCCTGGCCAACTTGTCGCGGCATGCGCCAGCGGCGACCTTGCAGATCGTTGCCCTGGCCATCGGCCTGATGGCCATGCTGCTGCTCACCGTCACCCGCGGCGAACTGCTCGACGCCTGGGCGCAAGGCATGCCGGCCGATGCCCCCAATCGCTTCATCGTCAACATTCAGCCCGAGCAGCGGGCGGCGGTTGCCGAGGTGCTCGCCGCTGCCGGCGTCGCCGCCGAACTGGCGCCGATGGTGCGCGCCCGTCTGCTCAGCATCGCCGAGCGCCCGGTCAGCGCCGCCAACTATCCCGAGGACGAACGGGCGCAGCGGCTGGTCGAGCGCGAGTTCAATCTCTCCTGGCGCGACAGCCTGCCGCCCGGCAACCTGGTCACTGCCGGGCGCTGGTTCTCGGCTGATGAAGCCGGGCAGGGCGTCGCCTCGGTCGAGGAGGGGCTGGCGCGGACGCTCGGCATTGCCGTTGGCGACGAACTGGTGTTTTCCGTGGCCGGCATCGAACGCCGGGTACGCGTCAGCAACCTGCGCAAGCTGGAGTGGGATTCGATGCGCGTCAATTTCTTCGTCCTCACGCCCTCCGGCATCATCGATGACCTGCCGGCCAGCTACATCACCAGCTTTCATTTGCCAACGGCCGAGGCACGGATTGGCGTGCAACTGGTCGAACGCTTTCCCAACCTGACGGTGATTGACATCGCCGCCGCCATCGATCAGTTGCGCACGGTGATGGGGCAGGTGGCCGGCGCGGTGCGCTTCATCTTCCTGTTCACGTTGCTTGCCGGCGCTATCGTCCTCTACTCGGCACTGCTCTCGATGCTTGACGAGCGCCGTTACGACATCGCCGTGATGCGCGCACTTGGTGCCCAGCGCCGGCAACTGGCCAGCGCCATGCTGGCCGAACTGGCCATCGTCGGCGGCATTGCCGGCCTGATCGCGGCCGGCGGCGCGATCGGGCTGGCGCAACTGATCGCCCGCCAGATCTTCCAGCTCGACCTGACGCCGGCCTACTGGCTGCCACCGGCCGCCGCGGCCGGTGGCGCTGCCCTGGCCGTGGCCATCGGCTGGTGGGCGATGCGCCGGTTGCTGGCGACGCCGCCGCTGGCACTGCTGCGCAGCGGCGCCTGAGGCATAGCGGCGAACTCTTTGCCGGGCGTGGGGTCTATGCAACCTTGGTCCGCTGGGCTGTCAGGTAAAATATTTCATGGTTTCAATTACACAAACACCGCCGCCCCTGTTCGGCTATCGCAAGTTCTGGGCGCACCGTTTCGGCCCGGCGCCCTTCCTGCCCATGTCGCGGGCCGAGATGGAAACGCTGGGCTGGGACTCCTGCGACATCATCCTGGTCACCGGCGACGCCTATATCGACCATCCGAGTTTCGGCATGGCCCTGGTCGGCCGCCTGCTCGAAGCGCAGGGTTTCCGCGTTGGCATCATCTGTCAGCCGGACTGGAATTCGGCGCAGGCCTTCAAGCAACTCGGCAAGCCCAACCTGTTCTTCGGCGTCACCGCCGGCAACATGGATTCGATGATCAACCGCTACACGGCTGACCGCAAGATCCGCTCCGATGACGCCTACACGCCGAATGCCGAGGCGAACAAGCGGCCGGACCGCGCCGTCACCGTCTATGCCCAGCGCTGCCGCGAGGCGTTCTCCGGTGTGCCGGTGGTGATTGGTTCGATCGAGGCCAGCCTGCGCCGCATCGCCCATTACGACTACTGGTCGGACAAGGTGCGTCGTTCGGTGCTGCCCGATTCCAAGGCTGACCTGCTGGTATTCGGCAACGCCGAGCGGGCCATCGTCGAGATTGCGCACCGCCTGGCAAAAGGCGAGAAGATCACCGACATCCGCGACTTGCGCGGCACGGCGTTCATGGTCCCGTCCGGCTGGCTGCCATCCGATGAGTGGGACGAGACGGACTCGACCGAGGTCGATACGCCGGGGCCGCTGGTCAAGCATGCCGATCCCTATGCCATGGAAGACAGCAAGCAGGCCACCAGCTGCGCGACGCCGGCGGCCGCCGATGGCGCCCAGCCGGTCCGTTTGTTGACACGTGAGCAGCGCCTGGCGGCGCGCCGCGACAAGCGCGCCCACACGGTCATCCGCCTGCCGTCCTATGAGCAGGTCAAGGACGACCCGGTGCTCTACGCCCACGCCTCGCGCACCTTTCATCTCGAATCCAACCCGGGCAACGCCCGCGCGCTGCGCCAGGCGCACGGCGAGCGCGACGTCTGGCTGAATCCGCCGCCCTTCCCGCTGACCACCGAGGAACTCGACGGCGTCTACGAGGCTCCCTACGCCCGACGCCCGCACCCGAGCTACGGCGACGCCAAGATCCCGGCCTGGGAGATGATCCGCTTCTCG
>DDWF01000141.1 GCA_002345845.1 Betaproteobacteria bacterium UBA2293
GCGACGAAGCCGGCCGCCTGCTGGCGGCTTTTGCCCGCATGCAGGACGGTCTGCGCGTCATGGTCGATGGCTCGCAAAAGAGCGCAGCGGAGCTGGTGCGTGCCGCCGATGACCTGACCGGCGCCGCGCGCCAATCCGCCGCCGCGACGGCAACACAGAGCGAGGCGGCATCTGGCATGGCGGCTGCCGTGGAAGAAATGTCGGTGTCGATCGACCAGGTGCGCGACCACGCGAAGGATGCGAAAAACCTCGCCAGCGGCGCCGGGGAGCAATCGAAGGCCGGCGGACAGGTGGTGCATTCCGCCGCCAGCGAAATGGGGCAGGTATCGACCGCGGTCAATGAAGCGGCCGGCACCATTCGCGAGCTGGAAAACTATTCGAACGAAATTTCATCGATCATCAATGTCATCCGTGAAGTGGCCGACCAGACCAACCTGCTGGCGCTGAATGCGGCCATCGAGGCGGCACGGGCCGGCGACAGCGGTCGCGGTTTCGCCGTGGTCGCCGACGAAGTGCGCAAGCTGGCCGAAAAGACGACCGCCTCGGCCAGCCAGATCGCTGCCATGGTCAGCGCCATCCAGAACGGCGCGCGCTCGATGGCGGAGCACATGCAGCGCTCGGTCAGCCGTGTCGACGAGGGGCTGCGCATGGCCTGCGCGGCCGGGGAGTCGATGAGTGCCATCGAAAGCAGCAATCGCCACGTCGCCCGGGTCATCGACGACGTATCGGCCAGCCTGCGCCAGCAGTCGTCCGGCGGCGAGGAAATCGCCGTCCGGGTCGAGCGCATCGTCCAGATGATCCACGAGAACAACCGGGCCACCGCCAGCATGGCGACCACGGCGCGGCAGCTGGACAGTCTGGCGAGCAGCCTCGAATCGGGCATCGCCCGCTTCCGGACGGCCTGAGCATGAGCACCTCCGCTATCCTCGGCCGCCTGCTCGCCGCCGCCGCCCTGGCCGGCACCGTGCCGCTGACCAGCCTGCCGGCACAGGCCGAAACGACGCTGCAACGGATCGTCCGGAGCGGCAACGTGATCGTCGGCTACCGCGAGTCGTCGATACCGTTTTCCTATGTGTACGACGGCAAGTCGCCGGCAGGTTATGCCATTGATTTGTGCCGGCAGATCGTTGGCGCCATCGGCAAGCAGCTCGGTCGGGAGCTGAAGATCGAATACCGCCCGGTCACTTCGGCCAATCGCCTGGATCGGGTTGCCGCTGGTGAGGTCGACCTCGAATGCGGCAGCACCACCAACAATGCCGAGCGGCGGACCCGCGTCACCTTCACGGTGCCGCATTTCATTACCTCAACCCGCTTCATGGTCCGCGAGGATTCCGGCATCAGCAGCCATGCCGAGCTGCACCGGGCGACCATCGTCACCACGCGCGGCAGCACGGCGGAAAAGCTGTTCCGCGACCTGCACATGCTGTCGAAGCTGCAAGTCGCGCCCGATCACGCGGCTGCGTTCGCCATGCTGGAGGCTGGCAAGGCGGATGCCTTCATGATGGACGACATCCTGCTGGCCGGTCTGCGGGCCGGGGCGAAGGAGCCGGATCGCTATCGTATTCTCGACCAGTCCTACCGCATCGAGGCGCTGGCCATCATGCTGGCCAGTGACGACCCAGGTTTCAAGATGCTGGTCGATAACGAGATGAAGCGCCTGATCAACGCCGGCGAAGTGGCCGCGCTCTACCGGAAGTGGTTCGAACAGCCGATTCCGCCACAGGGTCTCAACCTGCGCTGGCCGATGGGGCACCTGTTGCGCAATTCCTTCCGCTTTCCCAGCGATTGGGCACCTGACTGAGGAGATGTTGGTGGATGACAATCTGAACCGGCTGCTGGTCAGCTTTTTCCTCGGCGGTCTGGTCAGTCTGGCGACGATCACCAACCCGCTGTCGAAAATTCCGCTGTTCCTCACCCTGGCGGCTGACCGGCCGCTGCCGGCGGCCTCGCTGGAAGCGCGCCGGGCCTGCTTCTACGGCTTTCTGTTGCTGGCCGGCGGGCTGTTCGCCGGGGTCTTCATCCTTGAGGCCTTCGGCATTTCCTTCAGTGCCCTGCGCATTGCCGGCGGGCTGACCGTGGCGATCATCGGCTATCGCATGCTGTTCGGCACCAGCGACACGACCCTGGCCGGCGGCGGCGGCAGTTTTGCCTTCTTTCCGCTGGCGATGCCCGGCATCGCCGGACCGGGGGCGCTGGCGACGGTGATCGGTATTTCCTCCGAAATCGCCGAACTGGACAGTGGCATCAGTCGTCTGGTCGCCTATTCAGCGACGGTGGCCAGCATTGCCTCGACCTGCCTGCTGATCTGGCTGGTCCTGCGTTCGGCGCGCTGGGTTTCCCGCCGCCTGGGTAGCGAGGGCATCAACGTCATCGCCCGCCTGAACGGCTTCCTGCTCGTCTGCATCGGCGTCCAGTTCGTCGGTTCGGGCATTCGCAGTTTCGTGGCCGGCGCCTGAGCGGCCGGCCCATCAATCAACGTTCTACCCAAAACCATAAATGGAGACAGCATGACGACCCGACTTGAACACGACCTGCTCGGCGATGCCGAGGTTCCGACTTCCGCCTATTGGGGCGTGCATACGCTGCGCGCCATCGAGAACTACCCGATCACCGGCAAGACCATCGGCAGCTACGGCGAGCTGGTGCGCGCCCTGGCGCTGACCAAGCAGGCGGCGGCGCTGGCCAATGCCGAACTCGGCCAGTTGGACCGCACGCGCGCCGACGCCATCGTCGCCGCCTGCCAGGAAATCGCCGGCGGCAAGCTGCACGAGCAGTTCGTCGTCGATGTCATCCAGGGCGGCGCCGGCACCTCGACCAACATGAATGCCAACGAAGTCATCGCCAACCGGGCGCTGGAAATCCTCGGCCACAAGAAGGGCGACTACGCCCATCTGCATCCGCTGAACCACGTCAACATGTCGCAGAGCACCAACGACGTGTACCCGACGGCACTGCGCGTCGCCGCCTGTTTCGCCATTCGCGGCCTGCTGTCGGCGATGGCCGGGCTGCGCGAAGCCTTCGCCGCCAAGGCCGAAGAATTCGACGACGTGCTGAAAATCGGCCGCACCCAGTTGCAGGATGCTGTGCCAATGACCCTCGGCCAGGAGTTCTCGACCTACGCGGTGATGCTGCACGAGGACGAGTTGCGTGTCGCTGAGGCGATCGCCCTGATCCGCGAGATCAACTTGGGGGCCACCGCCATCGGCACCGGCATCAACACCGACATGCGCTATTCCAAGCTGGCCATCGACCATCTGTCGCGCCTGGCCGACCTGCGCCTGGAAGCTGCGCCCAACCTGATCGAGGCGACCCAGGATTGCGGCGCCTTCGTCCAGCTTTCCGGCGTCTTGAAGCGTGTTGCCTGCAAGCTCTCCAAGACCTGCAACGACCTGCGCCTGCTGTCCTCCGGGCCTCAGGCCGGGCTCAACGAAATCAACCTGCCGCCGCGTGCCGCCGGTTCGTCGATCATGCCGGGCAAGGTCAATCCGGTGATTCCGGAAGTGGTCAACCAGATCGCCTTCGAGGTCATCGGCAACGACGTCACCATCACCATGGCGGCCGAAGGCGGCCAGCTGCAGTTGAACGCCTTCGAGCCGATCATCGCCCACAGCCTGTTCAAGAGCATCGAACACCTGACCGCCGGCTGCCGCACGCTGACCGCCCACTGCGTGCGCGGCATCACCGCCAACCGCGAGCTGCTGGCCGAGCGTGTGCGCACCTCGGCCGGTCTGGCGACGGCGCTGAACCCGCATATCGGCTACGAGAACGCCACGCGCGTCGCCCAGGAGGCGCTGCGCAGCGGTCGTGGCGTCGCCGAACTGGTCGAGGAAATGGGGCTGATGGACCGGGCCAGCCTGGCTGCCGTCCTTGCTCCCGAGGTGCTGACCGCACCGCGCCGGCCGGGCTGAGCGGCAATGCGGGCGGTCATGTTCGCGTCATCCGGCGTCGCCGGTCGCCCCGGCGTGCGGGTGTTCGGCCGTACAATGACCATCCCCTGAGCTCGCCTGCCATGCCGGATTCCGCTGCCCACCTGCCCACTTCCTTGCCCCGGCCGCACCGCGTACTCGGTCTGGCCGGGCTGGTGGTCGCCTTCCTGCTGCTTGGCCTGCTTTCCTATCGCGTCTCCGAGCATTACGGCATCAAGGACATGCGCGACAAGGCGTCGCACCAACTGGATATTCTCGGGGCGGCGATCGACAGCGAGGTGACCCGGCACGCCTCGATTCCCAGTGCCGTCGAGCTCAACCCGGACGTCGTCGCCTTGTTGCGGACAGCGAACGACGAGCAGGACATCCGCCAGGCCGAAGCCAACCGTTTCCTGCAGAAACTCAACGATCACCTGGGCGGGCCAGTCATCTTCGTCCTCGATATGACCGGCCGGGTGGTCGCTTCCAGCGACTGGATCTTTTCCGAGAACCTGCTCGGCTCGGATCTTTCCTACATGCCGTTCTTTCGCGACGCCGTGCGCGGCATGCCGGCCCGGCATTACGCGGTCGATCATGTGCGCCACGAGCCGGGTTACTACTTCGCCCTGCCGATTCGTGACGAAGCACGCGAATGGGCGATCATCGGCGTCGCCGTCGTCAAGTCCGGCATCCGCGAGGTCGAGCGGCGCTGGCTGGCGCAGGAGGCGCCGGCGCTGATCGTCGACCGCAATGACGTGGTCCTGCTCGCCTCGCCGCCGGAATGGCGGTACGCAACGCTGCGGCCGCAGCCGGTGGAAGAGCTCAAGCGCCTGGGCAGTCAGCAGTTCGCCGGCCAGGCACTGGGGGCGATCAGCCTCAACATCGACCTCAATGGTGCCGCCGAGGGGCGCGTCGTGCGCCTGCCCAAGCATCTGCGCGACGACGTCACCCCGTCACAAGGGGCACGCCCCTATCTGGCGATGGCCCGTCACCTGTCGGGGACGGCCTGGCGCATCGTCGTTTTCTCCGATCTGCGACCGGTCGGCGTTCAGGCCGCCACCCATGCGGCGCTCAGTTGCGCCGCCCTCGGCTGCCTGCTGCTCGGCGTCTTGTACACCCGCCAGCGGCGGCGTCTGGCACGGGGCCGTGAGGAGGCGAGGGCGATGCTCGAACGGGCCAACCAGGAACTCGAACGCAAGGTCGAGGAGCGCACCGCCGACCTCTCCGAGGCGGTGACCGGCCTGCAGCGCGAAGTGCAGGAGCGCCAGCGCGCCGAGCAGACCCTGCGCGCCGCCCAGGCCGAACTGGTCCAGGCGGCCAAGCTGGCCGTGCTCGGCCAGATGGCCACCGGCATCACCCATGAGCTGAGCCAGCCGCTCGGCGCCATCCGCACGCTGGCGGCCAATGCCGCGGAATTTATGCGCCGTGCCGACCTGGCGACGGCCGGGAAGAACCTTGCCATCGTCGAGCAATTGACGCAGCAGATGGGCAACATCATCGGGCCGCTGAAAACCTTCGCCCGCAAGTCGCCGGCGGTGTCGACCGCGGTCGATATCGCCCAGGCCCTGGATAGCGCGCTGTTCCTCTTCGAGTCGCGCCTGCGCAAGGAGTCAGTTACGGTCGAACGGCAGATTGCGCCGGCTGCGGCGGCGGCCTGGTGTGACCGCAACCGGCTGCAGCAGGTGCTGGTCAACCTGATCGGCAATGCCTGCAAGTTCACCCCCACAGGCCGGGTATTGGCTCAAGCCGTGGCTCTGTCGCCAGTCAAATCCGGCCATTGCCGAGTATATTTCTCTGTTTCCGACACGGGCATCGGCATCGCCGACGAGCATTTGAGCCGCCTTTTCCAACCCTTTTCGCAGGTCGACGAAGGCTATGCCCGCACCCATCAGGGGGCGGGACTTGGCCTATCCATCAGCAAGCGTCTGGTGGAACTCATGGGCGGAGGCTTGTCCGTGGTCAGCGAATCCGGCGTGGGCACGACCGTGTCCTTCGCCTTGAGCTTCGCCGTGGACACCGGTCTTGACAGGTCTGCTCCCCCGGACAGGGAGCCCCAGGTCAACCTTGCGCAAATGCGGATTCTGCTGGCCGAGGACGACCCTGTCAGCGCCATGGCGGCAGCCGCCATGCTGGGCAAGGCCGGAGCCAGGGTGACGCGCGTGGAGGATGGACTCGAAGCCCTCGACATGCTCGCAAAAAGCGCCTTTGATCTGGTGCTCATGGACGTGCAGATGCCTGGCCTGGACGGAGTCGAAGCGACCCGCCGCATCCGTGCTGGACAAGCCGGCGAAGGGTCCAGGACCATCCCGATCATCGCCATGACGGCCTACGCCATGAACGGGGACAAAGAGGCCTTCCTTGAGTCCGGGATGGACGGCTATCTGGCCAAGCCAGTGAGCGTGAAGGATCTGCTGCAGGCCATCGGCGCGGTAATGACCAGATCGTGGCAATAGCTTTCGCACCCGCCAGCCATCTGGCAGGTGCGTACCGCACCACACCACAAGCCCTTAAGACATAGACTCGGCAAAAGGAAAAAGGGGTTATCAAGTCCGCTTTTGGCTATTCTGTCACCAAGTCCGCAGGAAACAACCGCAGGATACGAGAGTCGGGTCTGAAACCTTTCCTCGTTTACACAATCAAGCATAAGCCAGCGGAAGACTTGATAACGCAGGAGATCCCTGTTTTTCAACTGCCTGCGAGGATCAGCCTCTGCGATCCTTGCGGTAGTCAACGCCACCTTGAACGCGCTTCTGGCGGCCAGGGCTTGAGGCGCGGTGACGAATCCCCGGACCATGAAGACTATGAACACGGCAGGCGACTCCGCCCTGATCGATGCGGGGTTTTGACAGCAGCCATACGGGGGGCGTAATGAGATTACCTGCGCCCCATGCAAGACTGGCTCAGAGGGCGTTGTCGATGTCGTGACCTGACCCGCGCCCCCCAAGGCCGGCCATGTGCGCACTACGATCAAACACCAAAAACAATCCCAAGGAAACCATAGTGAGCGATATACCCTTCTGTCCCAAATGCGGTTGCGAATACACCTACGATGACGGCATGGCCTACGTCTGCCCGGAGTGCGGCCACGAGTGGTCCAAAGACGCTGACGTCGAGCCCCAAGAAAAAGTCATCAAGGACGCCAACGGCAATCCGCTCCAAAATGGCGACACCGTCACAGTCATCAAGGATCTGAAAGTCAAGGGATCTTCCGCAACGGTCAAAGTCGGGACGAAAGTCAAGAATATCAGACTGGTCGATGGCGACCACGATATCGACTGCAGGATTGACGGCATCGGCGCCATGAAACTCAAATCCGAATTCGTCAAAAAGATATAAAGATTATTTCTGTTTACATTTATTTTTTACATGCATTTGATCATTGTTACAGACTAAAATATTTTTTTGGATTGTTATGAGGAAATATCTGCATGAGTAAAAATCAATTATTGGAATCAGCA
>DDWF01000041.1:0-476 GCA_002345845.1 Betaproteobacteria bacterium UBA2293
CGCTATCTCGGCGCCATGCGCGCCGGCATCAACTGCGCTTTGGCCAACCGGCAGATCCTCACCCACCTCGCGCGCCAGGCCTTCGCCGCCGTGTTCCCCGGCGCGCAGCTGCCGCTGCTCTACGACGTCTCGCACAACACCTGCAAGGAAGAAACGCACCGGGTCGACGGCCAGCAGCGCCGGCTGTTCGTGCATCGCAAGGGCGCGACGCGGGCCTTCGGGCCGGGGCATGCCGAACTGCCGCCGGAATACGCCAAGGTCGGGCAGCCGGTGCTGATCGGCGGCAGCATGGGCACGGCTTCGTACATCCTCGCGGGCGCCGCCGCCGCGGGAAGAAATGCGGAAGAACGCGCCTTCGGCTCGGCCTGTCACGGCGCGGGCCGCGCGATGAGCCGCCATGAGGCTACGCGCCGCTGGCAGGGACGCGCGCTGATCGACACGCTCGCCGCGCGCGGCATCCTGATCCGCAGCCCGAG
>DDWF01000041.1:634-5452 GCA_002345845.1 Betaproteobacteria bacterium UBA2293
AGCACTGATCAAGTCCGTCACACCGGCGCAGGCCGGTGTCTCGCTTGTTGATTTTCCTGGATGCCGGCTTGCGCCGGAATGGCGAATCCGGACTTGATCAGCTTTTCTCTAATGCCCAAATCCGCTGTTTGTGCAAAAGCGGGTTGAGTCGTCATGATGGGGAACGGCCCGTCAGAACAAATGACTTAGGGATATGATCTCTGCAACAAGACTCGCTGTAATCGGTTTTCTAAAAGGCCGCTCATCTGTCCATTGCAGCCACTCTCCGGGCTACAGGTGGTGCCGGGAGTGTGCTGCGGAAGGTTTTCTGGCGGACTCTGATGCTTCCCCGTGCGAAATCGGCGATTGACTGGGGCGGCCAGGGGAGAAGATACTCCCGCTTGTCGCGTTGAATTTCCTATCCTTCAAACCTGCGTGGCAAGGCGGTGCCGGTTTGCACGCGGCTTATTGGCAAGGCAACGGGACTAATTCCACGTTTGAGCATGTGCGCCATGAGGATGTAATCCATTGGCAACCGCTGCCGCTGATTCCGAATTCCAGCCCAGATCTGTTCGTGAATGAGTCACAGGAGAAACAATGCTGGGATTTTTCAATGGTTGGCTGGCCCACCACATACCCTATCACCCTTGGAGCGAGTACATCCTCTGGCAGGTTCAATACCAGCTCGACATTAGTCTTTTGAGCGCTGTCGGAGTGATTGCATTAATTCTTGTTAGTCCGCTTCTGATAGCGGCTGTCCGGTACCGGGTTGTCATCGCTGAGTACCATCGTAAGATCGCGGAGCGACTCGATAAGTGGCTTGACTAGGTCGCGGCTAGGTCAGATTGGCGACGGGCGGATCGTTCCTTGCTAAGGTTATTTCGCCGCTTTGTCGCCTGTCTTGCTCGTGAGCGGCAGCGGCGTGCCCACTTTCCATTTCGCGGTCAACGCTTGGCCTTCCTCGATCTGCTGGGGCGATAGATTGTTGATGAGCGCCGCCCGTTTGCCAGATGCCTTGTCATCTCCACCCGTCGCGGCAAGGTTGTAGAGCATGTAGGCCAGTACCGGGTCGCGTGGCACGCCCCAGCCGTTGTCGTACATCACCCCGAGTCTTTTCTGGGCAACGTCACCCCCCTGTTCGGCGGCCTTGCGGTACCAGGCGACGGCTTGCTTGTAGTCCTGCGGTACGCCCTGGCCGAGGGTGTACATGATTCCGAGGAGGGTCTGGGCATCGGCATGCCCCTGCGCGGCGGCTTTGCGGAACCAGGCGGCGGCTTGCTTATCGTCCTGCGGTACGCCCCGGCCGCCGGCGTACAGGGACCCGAGGTTTTTCTGGGCATCGTCATTCCCCTGCTCGGCGGCTTTGCGGTACCAGGCGACGGCTTGCTTGTAGTCCTGCGGTACACCCCGGCCGTTGGCGTACATGACCCCGAGGAGGACCTGGGCACCGGCATCCCCCTGCTCGGCGGCTTTGCGGTACCAGGTAGCGGCTTGCTTGTGGTCCTTCTTGGTAAGGTCATAACGGACACCAAGATAGAACTGGGCCAATGGATCGCCCTGCGTGGCAATGCGCTTCAGTTCGGCCAGCGGCAATTCTAGGTATGGGATATCAGCGGCCTGTGCGCCGGGCAGTGCCAGATTGAGGATTAATGCGACGAACAATGACAGCAGCAGGCGCGGCATAGATCTATTCCTTGAGCATTGGTTAATATCCGTGATGTTACCGTCTATATACTTATTATCAAAATGGGTATCTCTTTGGCGCACGTAAAGTTCTGCTGGGCGGTTTTCGTCAAGACGTAACACGTCGGCATAGAAATCCATGGCCGCAAACCAAGCTGCACGGCGCTTCGCGGCTTTATCGCGCAGTGTCCCTGTGGACTGCCGGGTTAGCGAAGTAATCGGCCTGCGGCCGCAAGGCGTCAAGAAGAAAGTCTTTTCTCTGTGTCATTACGAATCAATCACTTAAGATGACTTACTTGAGAGGGGCTTTGCCAGTTACATGCGGATTGACTGAATAACGCGGTCGCATATTGGCCTTAGAAATAGCTCTTGATCCTCACGGTACGATACTGTAACCGTGAAGGAACGCCCTGCACTTAGCACACGTACCAACCGCACACGGAATGGCTCCCCCTCCCGAATTGCCGCCCGGCGATACTCCGTTACGAAGGCAACAGTTCCGTTGATAGATTGCTTCTTTGTGCCCATCCATGACAGTACACGCATTCCAAATTGCTGCCTGGCTGCTGCCATTTCAGTGCGAAGAGCATCATCAAGTTCTTTGGTGTCTACTGCCGTAGCTGCACGCGAATCGGCCTGAGTAACTTTCTGATCGGGGTAGTAGCGAATATTGAATATCGCAGCGGTCTTGCCGCGATCATCGTAGTAGTTTGCCGCGAAATTCAGGTCGGATTCTGGATCAGATGCCCCTGCCAATTCTCTTTTTGATTGGATATAGGAATCGAGAGTTATCCGCTGGTTATTCGATAGCGCTGTCCAATTCCTTGGCAACTCAACTGAAACTCCGTTTTGTAGGTGGATTGGTATGAAGTTGCCAGTGGCGTTAGCTATACCTGCACATAGGAATAGCGCAAGACAAAATACCCAACGAAACGACACTAGCTTATTCACTCACCCTTCCCCTCGTCCTTTTTTGTAATGGCGCGCCAACGTAGCCAAGAACCTCGGCGTGTCCGTTCCTACGCTTTACCGCTGGATTCCGGCCTCCGGTAATCCTTAACGTACTTTAAATTCCGTTTTCTGAGACGCCCCCAACAAGCTGAAGCTGGTGGTGCTGCACGACCGCGCCGGCGCGCCGCACCAAAAGCTGGAAGACCTGATCCGGCAGAAGCTGATCGAGCGCAAGCGCGTCCTCGACTTCTCGATGTTCCTCAACCCGGCGCCGGCCGAGGCCGACATCGAGGACCTGCTGCCGGCCGATGCCTACATCGCGGCGTTCAACCGGGTCTAGAAAAGCTACTAGCTATTGTGTTCAAACAACGAGGACACCACTAGATAAATAAGTAAGATATTGTTTTAAATGGAGGAAAAATTTTTATCTTCACACAGTTGGCAAGCGCCAATAAAATTTGGTCGCTGCGGTTTGCTGCCGCCGCCAAGAGAAGCGTTCTGACCGGATAACCCGGCCAGAACGTAAAGAGGCCGGATACCCGACCAGTTGAGAATGCCAGAGTAGCAAAGGCGTTAGACCTTGCGCAAGGGCAGTCAAAAATGGTATTTGGCCGCTCTCCTGCATGGCAATGCCGAAAGGAATGCAACCATGACAACGCAAAAAATTGGGCGCCACGCTGGCACCGGCAAGTTCACGACTGTACAGCAGGCTAAACAGCGCTCGAAAACGCACGTGGTCGAGACGATCAAACGTCAGTCACCACAGCCTGCCAAGAAAAGCAGCGGCAAGTAAGTAGTACGAAAACCGGGGCCACAGTGCCCCGGTTTTTTTAACCAACACCTTGCCGGCGAAGCCGGCTTTAGCGAGCGCGCCGCAGGCGCGCAAGACATAACAGACCATTACCCGAACCCGCAGGGCGCGCCAGCGGTAGGCTGGGGAGGGAGCGCAGCGGAAGGGGCCACGGCCTACTTTGGGTAATGCGCTGTTATGTTAAATGCGTATCGAAGCGGAGCATTTACCCCGGAGCGGCCTGCATGCAGTCGAGCGCAGCGAGCCAACATAGGCCACGGGGATCGCGCGGCTACGGGCGCGGCGGGCTGGCGGATCTCGCTTTTTGATCCGCCAGCGGGGCGCGTTCCCCGTGGCCTGCCTTTGACTTTGGCGGCGCAGCAGTCTCGCGCAGCGAGTCTGCGGGCAGGCTACGACACGGTAGCCCCTGGCGCAGCGCAAGCCGGCGAGCGGCTTTTTGCTGGCCTGCGCCGTGCCGTGCCGTGGGCGGTCCGGGGGCTGGCGGCGCGTCAGACGGCACCGGCGCAGCGCCGGTGGTGCAGCTTCACCGCACGACCGGCGCGGGCAGATCGGCGAGATGATCGCGCAGGAGGTCGACCAGCGCCTCGGCATCGCGCAGCGCGTCGACAGGATCGCGGGCCAGCGAAGATTTCAGCGCGTCGCGTAGCCAGTAGGTTGTAGATGGGTCAGCCAGGGCGGCTAGGATTTTGTCGGTCGGCATGGTTTCACCTGGTAAAAAGTCGGCGCTGGTGGGACGGCGCATTAGCGCCCGGCTTCAATCATCACCTTCGAAATGGAAGGCAGTGCCGGCCATGTCGTTAAGTCGTCCGACTGCGTTGTGTTGTCGGCACCATCTGACCAGACCACCACCGCGAGGCCATCACCAATCGACGCGAACGGCGCAGTGCACGAACCCGCACCTGATATAGCATACGAGTATCGAGACGCGTTGCCGCAAGCGCGAAGGTCAGTGACCAAGCAGGGCATGGCCAACATCAAACCGTTGACCGTGGTGGCGGCGTCTGGCGGGTAGACCAGGCCTGCAGTTGGGCAGTCCGGAGGAACGCCGGCGTTTGTGTAGGTTGTGGCCACAGCGTAGCGCAGCGGGCGGCCCCAAGCGTCAGTGATAGGCACGCCCAAGGTCGGCCCTGGCAGGTAGCCAGCAGCGGCAGGGCAGTGGCCACCCGCCTGAGACTCGATGCCGCCAGGCGTAAGCGCCGGGCACGGCACGCGACCATTGGCGGCAGCGAAACCCTTCAGCGCGTCGATCACCTCGGCCGTGAGCTTGCTCGTATCATCGGACTGGCGCTGCGCGCGCTGTGCCGAGGATGGCATCATAAGGATAAGGGGCCAGGCTCGATTTGTTTTACATGACTTTCCGCTTGGCATGAATTGCTTATTTCACTAAGTTTCGC
>DDWF01000312.1 GCA_002345845.1 Betaproteobacteria bacterium UBA2293
CGACAGGCCGTAGATGTCGATGGCGTCGATGCCGAAGGCGGCTTCGATCTCGCCGCGCATGGCGTCGGTCCACGGTTCGGCGCCATGGATGCCGATGCGCAGCTTTGTGCTGCGCGGGTCGATGCCCTGGCGGCGGAACTCGTCGGCGATATTGAGCATGTACGACGGCGTGACCATGATGATCGACGGCTGGAAGTCGCAGATCAGCTGCACCTGCTTCTCGGTCTGCCCGCCGGACATCGGAATGACCGTGCAGCCCAGCTTCTCGGCCCCGTAGTGGGCGCCTAGACCACCGGTGAACAGCCCGTAGCCATAGGCGACGTGGACGATGTCGCCCTTGCGCCCGCCGGACGCATAAATCGAGCGGGCGATCAGCTCAGCCCAGGTGTCGATGTCCTTCTGCGTGTAGCCGACGACAGTCGGCTTGCCGGTGGTGCCGCTGGAGGCATGGATGCGCACCACCTCTTCGCGTGGCACGGCGAACATGCCGTAGGGGTAGTTGTCGCGCAGATCCTGCTTGGTGGTGAACGGGAAGCGCGCCAGATCGGCGAGCGTCCGGAAATCTTCCGGATGGACGCCGGCGGCGTCGAACTTGGCCCGGTAGTGCGGGACGTTGTTGTAAACATGCTGAAGCGTCCATTTCAGGCGCTCGGTCTGCAGCGCGACGATTTCGTCGCGGCTGGCGGTTTCGATGGCGTGTAGCCCCTTGTCCATTATTGACTCCCTCCTCGGGCGGCCATTTTCGTGCGCCGGGTGCAGGCCTCGCTTGAGCCAGATCAAGCCCTCCCGTTTTTGCCCATGCCGGTGGCCTGGCCGGCGCATGCGACAATGAGCGCCCATGCTGCTTGCCGCCATTCGCGGGCTGATCGCCCATGCCTTCCCGATCCTCGTCGCCCAGCTGGCGTCGATTGGCATGATGGTGGTCGATACCGCGGTGCTCGGCCACGTCAGTCCGGTCGACCTGGCTGCCGTGGCCATCGGCGGCGGCATCCATGTCTCGGTGGTGTTTGCCCTGGTCGGGGTGCTGCAAGCGGTCGGGCCGGTCGTCGCCCAGCTGCATGGCGCCCGCCGCGACGGCGAAGTGGCCGGTGTGCTGCAGCAAGGATTCTGGCTGGCGCTGCTACTGTCCATTCCGGGCATGTTGTTCCTGCATCATCCAGGCGCCGTGCTCGGCATGGCAACGATGGACACCGAGGTCGAGGCCAAGGTCCGCGCCTATCTTTCGCTGCTGGCTTGGGGGCTGCCGGCGGCGCTTTGCTACCGGACCTTCTACGCCTTCTGCAATGCGCTGGGCAAGCCGCGGGTGTTGATGGCCATCGGCCTCGCCGCCCTCGGTCTGCATGCCGGGCTCGCCTGGGGGCTCGCGCTCGCCGGCTGGCTCGGCGAACCGCTCGGGGTCGTCGGTTGCGCCTGGTCGAACGTGCTGATCGCCTGGCTGGCCTGTCTGGCCGCCGGCGCCTACCTCGGCCTCGGGCCGCTCGGCAGGCGCTATCGGCCGTTTGCCGATTGGCAGGCACCGGACTGGCGGCGCTGGCGCGAACTGCTGCGCCTGGGCGTGCCGATGGGCTTCTCCAATCTGGTGGAAATCACCGCGTTTACGCTGATCAGCCTGTTCATTGCGTCGCTCGGTGCGACGGTGGTCGCCGGTCATCGCATCGTCGCCAACCTGTCGGCACTGACCTATATGTTGCCGCTGTCCCTGGCCATTGCGACGATGGCCGCTGTGGGCCAGGCAATCGGCGCCCGCGACTGGCCCACGGTCCGCCTCACCGTACGTGCCGGGATGCTGCTCGCCGGCGTGCTTTCTTCGCTGGCCGGGCTGTTGCTGTGGCTCGCTGCCGAACCTCTGGTCGCTGCCTATACTGACGATCCGGCGGTACGCCAGGTGGCGCTCGGGCTGATCATCTATGTCGCCATCTACCAGTTCTTCGATGCCCTGCAGACCATCGCCGGCCATGTGCTGCGCGCCTGTCGCGTCACCTTCCTGCCAATGCTGGTGCAGACCTTCTGTTTCTGGGGCGTCGGCCTGCTCGGTGGCGCCTGGTTGTGCTACAGCTGGTCGCCGCCATTCGGCGCCGCCGGTTTCTGGCTGGCCGCGGTTCTTGGCCTGGTGCTGGCGGCCGGGCTGCTGCTGCCCTTGATGTGGCGGGCCATCCAGGCTGTTGAATCGACGCCATAATTATGAATTTCGGGCCGCTATGAAAACGCCGGTCTGTGGTAAGATTTTGGGCCTAACAACGGTATAACAGGGTGGGGCCGGGGGACTGCATGGCTACTGCTCATTGCTCGCAACTCAACTAAACGCAAGGAAAGCGCATGAAAATTCACGAATATCAGGGCAAACAACTCCTGAAGAAATTCGGCGTTACGGTTCCGCGCGGGATTCACTGCACGACCGTCGATGACGCAGTCAAGGCAGCGGAAACCCTGGGCGGCAAGGTCTGGGTCGTCAAAGCCCAGATTCACGCTGGTGGCCGTGGCAAAGGCGGTGGCGTCAAGGTCGCAACCTCGCTGGAAAAAGTGCGCGAGTACGCCAGCCAGATTCTCGGCATGCAGCTGATCACGCACCAGACCGGTCCGGAAGGCCAGAAGGTCCGTCACCTGCTGATCGAAGAAGGCGCCGACATCCAGCACGAGTACTACGTTGCGGCGCTGACTGATCGCGCCACGCAGTCCGTCGCCATGATGGCTTCCTACGAAGGCGGCATGGACATCGAAGAAGTCGCCCACAAGACCCCGGAAAAGATCGTCAAGGTTTTCATCAACCCGCTGGTTGGCCTGACCGACGAGCAGGGCCTGGAACTGGCCAAGGGCATGGGCATGCTGGAAGCCTCGATTCCGCAGTGTATCGACACGCTGAAGAAGCTGTACACCTGCTACATGGAAACGGATGCTTCGCTGGCCGAAATCAATCCGCTGATCCACGAAGGCGACGGCACCGTCAAGGCCATCGACGCCAAGTTCAACTTCGACTCGAACGCCCTCTACCGTCAGGAAGAAATCGTCGCCATGCGCGACCTGGACGAAGAAGATGCCGACGAAATCGAAGCCTCCAAGTTCGATCTGGCCTACATCTCCCTCGACGGCAACATCGGTTGTCTGGTGAACGGTGCCGGTCTGGCCATGGCTACGATGGACACGATCAAGCTGTTCGGCGCCGAGCCCGCCAACTTCCTCGACGTCGGCGGCGGCGCGACGACCGAGAAGGTCACTGAAGCCTTCAAGATCATGCTCAAGAACCCGAAGGTCAAGGGCATTCTGGTCAACATCTTCGGCGGCATCATGAAGTGCGACACCATCGCTACCGGCGTCGTCGCTGCAGCCAAGGAAACCCATCTGTCCGTGCCGCTCGTCGTGCGCATGAAGGGTACCAACGAAGACATGGGCAAGCAGATCCTCAAGGACTCCGGTCTGCCGATCATCTCTGCCGATTCCATGGCCGAAGCCGCCACCAAGATCGTTGCTGCGGTCAAGTAAGGAGCTATTGAATGTCCATTTTCATCAATAAGAACACCCGCATCATCACCCAGGGCATCACCGGCAAAACCGGCCAGTTCCATACGGAAAAGTGCCAGGAATACGCCAACGGCAAGGAATGTTTCGTTGCCGGCGTGAACCCGAAGAAGGCCGGCGAGTCGATCTTCAACATCCCCATCTACGCCTCCGTCAAGGAAGCCGCTGCCGAAACCGGCGCTACCGTTTCCGTCATCTACGTGCCGCCCCCGGGTGCTGCCGCTGCCATCTGGGAAGCCGTTGAAGCCGACCTCGATCTGGCCATCTGCATCACCGAAGGCATCCCGGTTCGCGACATGCTGATGCTGCGCAACAAGATGAAGGAAAAGGAAGCCAAGGGCGGCAAGAAGACCCTGCTGCTCGGCCCGAACTGCCCTGGTCTGATTACCCCGGATGAAGTGAAGATCGGCATCATGCCGGGTCACATCCACCGCAAGGGTCGTATCGGCGTGGTTTCCCGTTCCGGCACCCTGACCTACGAAGCCGTTGGCCAGCTGACCGAAATCGGTCTCGGCCAGTCGTCTGCCGTCGGTATCGGTGGTGACCCGATCAACGGTCTGAAGCACATCGACGTCATGAAGGCTTTCAACGACGATCCGGATACCGACGCCGTCATCATGATCGGCGAAATCGGCGGTCCGGACGAAGCCGAAGCCGCCATGTGGTGCAAGGAAAACATGAAGAAGCCGATCGTTGGCTTCATCGCTGGCGTCACCGCGCCGGCCGGCAAGCGCATGGGTCACGCCGGTGCCTTGATCTCCGGCGGTGCCGACACGGCCGATGCCAAGCTGGAAATCATGGAAGCCTGTGGCTTCACCGTGACGCGCAACCCGTCCGAAATGGCCAAGCTGCTCAAGGCTCTGCTGTAATACGGGCTTAGGCTCAGGCAAAAAGGCGGGCCGCGGGCCCGCCTTTTTTTCGTCCCTCTTTTCGGGAGTAGATCATGGCCCTGTTTCTCAGCGAAAACGACGTCAAACAACTGCTGACCATGGATATGGCCCTCGCCGGCGTCGAGTCGGCGCACCGCGATCTGGCCCTTGGTCAGGCGCTCGACACGCCGCGCCAGCGCAGCCGCCTGCCGCAGACCGTGCTGCACATCCTGCAGGGCGCCTTGCCGGCCCAGGGGGTGCTCGGCTACAAGGCTTACACCAGCAACCGCAGCGGCAACCGCTTCCTCGTCCATCTCTTCGATGCGGCCAGCGGCCGCCTGCGCGCCGTGCTCGAAGCCGATCACCTGGGCATGATGCGCACCGGCGCCGCCAGCGGGGTCGCCGCGCGCTGGCTGGCGCGGCCGGATGCCAGCGTCGCCGGTGTCTTCGGTGCCGGCTGGCAGGCCGAGGGGCATGTCCGGGCACTGTGTGCGGTGCTGCCGCTGGAGCGGGTCAAGGTGTTCAGCCGCCGGGCCGACAAGTTGCAGGAATTCTGCGCCCGCCTGAGTGCCGCCACCGGCGTTGCCGTGGTGCCGGCCGCGAGTGCCGAGGAGACCGTGCGCGGCAGCGATGTGATCGGTACGGTGACCACCGCCGGCCAACCCTTGTTCGACGCCGAGTGGCTGGAGGAGGGCGCGCACATCAACGCCGCCGGCTCCAACGCGCTGATCCGTCAGGAATTGTCCGAGGCGGCCATCCGTCGCTGCCGCCTGATTGCCGTTGATGCCGTGACGACAGCGCTGGCCGAGGCCGGCGACCTCTTGCCCTTGCTCGAGAAGGGCCGGCTGCATCCGCGTCAACTGGTCGAGTTGGGTGACATCATTGTCGGCCGCCACGGCGGGCGTTCCGGTGTCGGCGAGATCACGCTGTTCGAATCGCAGGGCATGGCCATCCAGGATCTGGCGGTGGCGCTGCGCATCGTCGTCCAGGCCGAAGCGGCAGGTCTGGGCTGCCAATTGCCGCTGCAATGAGGTTTGACCGCGATAGCGGCTCCGCGTGAAAATGCGGGCGCGGCCCGTTCAGTCCGGAACGCCGCAGACAAGGGGAGGGAATGGCGAAAACAGCGTTCTGGAAGTCCGACCGATTTCTCGGAATCGCGCTGACGCTCGTCATGCTTGTTGCCGCCGGCTCCGACCTGCTGCAGAGCCTGGAGCGCAAGGCTTACGACGTGGGGATGCAGCTCTCCAGTCGGACGCCCAGCGAGCAGGTGGCGGTGATTGCCATCGATGACCAGAGTATCGCCAATATCGGCCGCTGGCAGTGGTCGCGTGACGTGCATGCGCGCATGACCGACCTGCTGGCCGGTGCCCAGGTCAAGGTGATCGGCAATACCGTCCTGTTTTCCGAAGCCCAGCGCGACCCCGGCTATATCTATATCACCCGCTTGCTCGAAATCGTCCGCCAGACGCAGGTCGAGGGCGAGCCAGCGTTGCCGGCCGGCGCGGAGATCGCTGCCCTGCTGGGCGAGGCGGAGTCGGCGCTGAATACCGACCGCCGTCTGGCCGAGAGTTACGCCCGGGCCGGCAATGTCGTGCTGCCCCTGCTGTTCGAACTGGGCGAACCGCTCGGTCGTCCTGATCGCCCGCTGCCGCCCTATGTCGCTGCCAGCCAGCTGACCGAGGTGGCACCCGGTGCTGGCTTCGCGCCGCCGGCCGCCGGCCTGCAGGCGCCGATCGAATCCCTTGGGCAGCGGGCGCTGTCCCTGGGCCATCTGAATACTCTGCTCGATGTTGACGGCGGCGTGCGCAGCGAGGCCCTGGTCGTCCAGTATTACGACCAGTTCTATCCCTCTCTGGCGCTGATGCTGGTGGCACGCAGCCTCAATCTCGGGCCGGCTGACATCGGCGTGACGGTCGGCGAGGAGGTGCGTCTCGGCGGCCTGCGCATCGCCACCGATGCGGCAACGCGGATGAACACCTTCTTCTACAAGGATCGCGACGGTCGCCCGGCCTTTGCCGTCGATTCCTTCTACGACGTGCTCAGCGGCAAGATCGCGCCGGGCAAGTATGCCGGCAAGATCGTCCTCATCGGCGCCACGGCGGCCGGGGTCGGCGCGCCCCAGGTGACGCCGGTGGCCGCGGCGATGGATCCGGTGCTGATCCTTGCCCATACCGTATCGAGCATCCTGCAAGAGCACTTCTTCGTGACGCCGGCCTGGGGCGTCTGGGTCAGCCTGGCGGCGCTGTTGCTGGTCGGCGCCTATCTCGGCTTCGTGCTGCCGCGCCTGGGCGCCGGACCGGCGGCGCTGGCCACCCTGGCGCTGCTGCTGAGCCTGATCGCCGCACACTTCGGCCTGATGCTCGGCGCCAGCCTGTGGATCCCGCTAGCCGCCGCTGCCAGCCTGCTGCTGCTCGGCCATCTGCTGCTGACCACCAAGCGTTTCCTGGCCACCGAGCGCGGCAAGGTCAAGTCCGACCTCGATTCGGCCGAGTCCAACCGCCTGCTTGGCCTTGCCTTCCAGGGGCAGGGGCAGCTCGACATGGCCTTCGACAAATTCCGCAAATGTCCGCTCAATGACGGGCTGATGGAGAATCTCTACAACCTGGCCCTGGATTACGAACGCAAGCGCCAGTTCAACAAGGCGGAGGCGGTGTTCCGCCTGATGTCGGGCCACGACCCGGCCTTCCGCGACATCGACAAGCGCCTGGCCCGTGCCCAGAAAATGTCGGAAACGGTGATGCTCGGCGGCGCCCATGCCGCGGGGGCGGGCGCCTCGCTGCTTGCCGCTGACGAGGAGATCGAAAAGCCGATGCTCGGCCGCTACCAGCTGGAAAAGGAGTTGGGCAAGGGGGCGATGGGCGTTGTCTACCTGGGCCGCGATCCGAAGATCAACCGTGTCGTTGCCATCAAGACCATGGCCCTGGCCCAGGAGTTCGACGCCGACGAGCTGGAAGACGTCAAGCAGCGCTTCTTCCGTGAAGCCGAAACGGCGGGCCGGCTCAGTCATCCCAACATCGTCACCATGTACGATGCCGGCGAGGAGCACGATCTCGCCTATATCGCCATGGAGTTCCTCAAGGGCCGCGACCTCGTCCCGCACGGCAAACCATCAGCGCTGCTGCCCCTGCCGACCGTGCTTTCCATAGCCGCCCGCGTCGCCGATGCGCTCGACTATGCGCATAGCCAGCAGGTCGTCCATCGTGACATCAAGCCGGCCAACATCATGTACGAAGCAACCGGCGATCAGGTCAAGGTCACCGATTTCGGCATCGCCCGCATCACCGACTCCTCGCGTACCAAGACCGGCATGGTACTCGGCACACCGTCCTACATGTCGCCCGAGCAACTGGCGGGCCAGAAAATCGATGGTCGCTCCGACATCTATTCGTTGGGCGTCACCCTTTATCAGCTGTGCTGCGGCCAGTTGCCCTTTGTTGGCGAGTCGCTGGCGCAACTGATGTACAAGATCGCCAACGAGCCGGCGCCGGATATCCGCAGCATCAACCCGGCAGTGCCTCCGGAAGTGGCCGCAGTCATCGCCAAGGCCATGGCCAAGCCACTCGAGCGCCGCTACCAGCGCAGCGCTTCCCTGGCCGCCGACCTGCGCCGCTGCCTGGCACGCCTGGCAGCGGGAGGGGCGCCATGAAGCTGCCCGAAGCGCTGGAAATGGCGGTGCGCACCGATCCCGGGCTGGTGCGTTCGCACAACGAGGATGCCGTCTTCGCCGACGCTGCCCTCGGCCTGGCCATCCTTGCCGACGGCATGGGCGGCTACAACGCCGGCGAGGTGGCCAGCGGCATGGCCTGTACGCTGCTGGCCAGCAATTTTTCCCAGCTAATACCGACTTGCTGCACGCAGAACGCTGCGGTGGACGGCGGGAATTTTGTCGTGCAGCAACTGGTCAGCGAAGTATCGACCGCCAATCTGGCCATTTTCAATGCGGCGCAGAGTCAGCCGCAGTATGCGGGCATGGGTACGACACTGGTTCTTGCCTGGTTCTACGACAACCGTCTGCATGTTGCCCATGTCGGCGACTCACGCTTGTACCGCTTGCGCCACAACCGTCTGCTGCAGCTGACCCGCGATCACTCGCTTTTGCAGGAGCAGCTTGATAATGGCATGATCAGCCCGCAGGAGGCGCGCTTCTCGCAGAACCGCAATCTGGTGACGCGGGCGCTCGGCGTCGAACCGGGGGTGGAGGTCGAGGCTCATGCGCATGACGTGCACCCCGGCGACCTCTTTCTCCTTTGTTCCGATGGCCTGAACGACATGGTCGAGGATGAGGAAATCAAGCTGACCCTGCAGACGCTGGCCGGTAATCTGGAACTGGCGGCCGATCAGCTGGTGCATCTGGCCAATGACAACGGCGGTCGGGATAATGTCTCGGTGATCCTGATCCGGGTGCTGGGCGAGTATCCGGTGCCGCGAGGCTGGTGGCAGAGGCTGCTGGCCACATTGAAGTAAGACGAGGAAGGCAAGATGGCAAAACTGATCCTTTCGATGGACGGCCTGGTGCTCAAGGAAATTGCGCTCGACAAGGAGCGCCTGACCATCGGCCGCAAGCCGCACAATGACATCCAGATCGATAATCTGGCCATTTCCGGCGAACACGCGGTGGTCGTCACCATTCTCAAGGACTCCTTTCTGGAAGACCTGAACAGCACCAATGGCACGCTGGTCAATGGCCAGCCGATCAAGAAGTACATCCTGCGCAACAACGATATCGTCGAGCTGGGCAAGTACCGGCTCAAGTACATGATTGGCGATGCCGAGACGAGTGGCGATTTCGAGAAGACCTCGCTGATCCGTCCGGGCATGGCGCGCGTCGCCGCGGAAATGGAACTGGCACCGACCAGCGGCCCGTCAACCCGGTCCAACATCGGCGTCGCACCGACCCCGCCGGCGCCGAGTATTCCCGGTGCCGCCATTCAGTTGCTCAACGGCCCCAATGCCGGCAAGGAGCTGGAGCTGACCAAGACGCTGACCACGCTCGGCAAGCCCGGGCTGCAGGTGGCGGTGATTGCCCGTCGGCCGCACGGCTATTTCATCACCCATGTCGAGGGCAAGCAGTTCCCCTTGCTCAATGGGCGGGCGCTGGATGCCCAGGCACACCCGCTTGGCGACCATGATGTGGTCGAGATTGCCGGCATCAAGATGGAATTTTTCCTCAAGGCCTGAGTCATCAGCGCGCCAACGAGCGGAGATCTTGAAAAAACACCTGCTCCGCATCGTTCTCGGCGCCCTCTGCGGGCTTCTTCTCCTCGGCCACGCCGGGCGCTTCTGGCAGATTCCCTTTGTCAGTGCGCTCGATGCCTATCTCTACGATGCCCGCCTGCGTCTCACCATGCCCGACAGTGTCGATCCGGGGGTGGTCATCGTCGATATCGACGAACGCAGCCTCGGCGAAGTCGGGCGCTGGCCCTGGCGCCGCGATTTGCTGGCCGACCTGGTGCAGCGTCTGACCGATGACTACGGTGCCGCCGTCGTCGGCTTCGACGTCGTCTTTGCCGAGCCCGACGAGAGCTCTGGACTGGCCGTGCTGGAAGACCTCGGGCGCCGGCAATTGCGTGACGAATCGGGGTTTCAGCGCGCGCTGGCCGAACTGCGGCCGCAGCTCGATTACGACAAACGCTTTGCCGATGCCCTGCGCAAGCGGCCGGTGGTCCTCGGCTACTACTTCTCCAGCACTCAGGCAACATCGCAGGCCGGTGTGCTGCCAGCGCCGGTTTTCGCTGCCGGCAGCTTTGCCGGGCAAGAGATTCCCTTCGTCTCCTGGCAGGGCTACGGCGCCAATCTCCCCGAATTGCAGCAGGCGGCAGCCAGCGGCGGCCATTTCAATCCGCTCGTCGATTTCGACGGCAGTTCGCGGCGGGTGCCGCTGATCGTCGAGTTCGCCGGGCAATACTACGAAGCCCTGTCGCTGGCCGTGCTGCGCACCCTGCTTGGCAAAGCCGAGGTCAGACCGGGATTTCCCGAACCCGGCGGCCAACTGGAATGGCTGGATGTCGTCGGCGAACGCGGCATGGTGCGCATCCCGGTAGATGAAAATGCTACGGCGCTGATTCCCTACCGTGGCTACGAGCGCAGCTTTCCCTATGTTTCAGCCGTTGACGTGCTGCAGGGCAAGGCCGATGCCGGGCTGTTCAAGGGCCGTGTCGTGATGGTCGGCACCACGGCGCCGGGGCTGATGGATCTGCGCTCGACGCCGGTCGGCGCCGCCTATCCAGGCGTCGAGGTTCATGCCAACCTGATCGCCGGCATGCTGGCCGGAACGATCAAGGAAAAGCCCGGCTACGTGATGGCCATCGAGACCATCCAGTTACTGCTTGTCGGTGGCTTGCTGGTCCTTCTCCTCCCTCTGCTGTCGCCGTTGCGCGTTAGCTTGCTGACCCTGGGCACCCTGACCGCGATGCTGCTGTTCAACGTCTGGCTATGGAGCACGGCCAACCTGGTCTTGCCGCTCGCTGCTTCGCTGCTGCTGATCCTCCTCCTTTACGCCCTGAACATGTCCTGGGGCTATTTCATCGAATCGCGCAGCAAGCGGCAGTTCGCCGAGTTGTTCGGCCAGTACGTGCCGCCTGAACTGGTCGACGAGATGGCGCGCAATCCCGAGAGCTACAGCATGGAAGGGCGTAATGCCGAGCTGAGCGTACTCTTCGCCGACATCCGCAGTTTCACCTCGCTCTCCGAAGGTATGGCGCCGAAGGAACTGGCCCATCTGATGAACGATTATTTCGGCGCCATGACCGATGTCATCCGCGCTCAGCGCGGCACCCTGGACAAGTACATCGGCGACGCCATCA
>DDWF01000288.1:0-552 GCA_002345845.1 Betaproteobacteria bacterium UBA2293
GGTCAGCATCGTCTCGCTGACCCTGGTCCTCGCCTTTACCGGCCTCGATATCGTCACCGCCTTCAGTGCCGTGGTCGCCAGCGTCAACAACACCGGTCCCGGCCTTGGCTTGGTTGGCCCGTCGACCACCTACCAGGTGCTCGAGGATTTCCAGACCTGGGTCTGCATCTTCGCCATGCTGCTCGGCCGTCTGGAGATCTTCACCCTGCTCGTCGTCCTCACGCCAGCCTTCTGGCGCAAGTGACCTGCGGGCCGGAAAGGCGGATAATTCCGCCTTTCCGATTTTCAGGTGGAGTCCGACGTGAGCCGACCCAAGAACGATACTTTCCTGCGCGCCCTGCTCAAGGAGCCGACGGACTACACGCCGCTGTGGCTGATGCGTCAGGCTGGTCGCTACCTCCCCGAATATTGCGAGACGCGCAAACGCGCCGGCAATTTCCTCAATCTGTGCAAGTCGCCGACCATGGCCTGCGAGGTCACCCTGCAGCCGCTGGCGCGCTATGACCTCGACGCCGCCATCCTTTTTTCCGACATCCTCACCGTGCCCGACGC
>DDWF01000288.1:568-14177 GCA_002345845.1 Betaproteobacteria bacterium UBA2293
GCCGCTGCGCGAGGAATGGGCGATCAACAACCTGACGGCGCCGGACCCTTACGAGCACCTCGGCTACGTTATGGACGCGGTCAGCGAGATCCGCCGTGCCCTGGACAACTCGGTACCGCTGATCGGCTTCTCCGGCAGTCCATACACGCTCGCCTGCTACATGGTCGAAGGCCAGGGCTCCAGCGACTTCCGCAACATCAAGGCGATGCTCTACAACCGCCCGGACCTGCTGCACCGCATTCTGTCGGTGACCGCCGATTCGGTGACCAGCTACCTGAATGCGCAGATCGATTCCGGCGCCCAGGCAGTGATGATTTTCGACACCTGGGGCGGTTCATTGTCCAATGCTGCCTACGAGGAATTCTCGCTGGCCTACATGCAAAGAATTGTCGCCGGCCTGAAGAAGGAAAAGGATGGCCAGCGCATCCCCAGCATCGTGTTCACCAAGAATGGCGGCCTGTGGCTGGAGAAGATCGCCGCCATCGGTTGCGATGCCGTCGGCCTCGACTGGACCATCGACATCGGCGAAGCGCGTCGGCGGGTGGGCGACCAGGTTGCCCTGCAGGGCAACCTTGACCCGAACGTGCTCTTCGCGGCGCCGGAAATCGTCGCTGCCGAAGCGAAAAAGGTGCTCGACAGCTACGGCCCAGGCAATACCGGCCACGTGTTCAACCTCGGCCATGGCATTTCGCAATTCACCCCGCCGGAAAGCGTGACCGCCCTGGTCGAAACCGTCCATGGCTACAGCCGTCTATTACGAAAGTAATGGGTATAAAGGCGGACTAAAGTCCGACTTATGCACAGATTTAGGTCATCGGATGGAGAAAACCGGCGAATTTGTCTTGACAGCCGGTTTCTTTTTTAAATTGTTGAAAACAAAGGGTTTGTTATTTTGCTCAATATTTCGGCAAAGTGACAGATTTCTTTAATCGGCGCCATTTGCCGCCAGTCCGAGCAAGAAATCCACAAAGTTATCCACAGATTTTGTGGGTAACTCGACAAACCCTTTTGTCTACAGGGTTTTTCGCCCGAATCCGGAGATCCGGCGGCTAACGTCGGCTGATCAATGCCTGTCCTTCGCGTCGCTCTCGACCTGCCATTGCATCGCCTGTTCGACTACGTCGCCCCGCCGGAGACGGTGGCGGAAGATATCGGCCGTCGTGTCCGGGTGCCCTTCGGGCGCAGCGAAAAGATCGGCGTCATTGTCGACATTGTCGATAGCGGCGACTGGCCGGTCGAGCAGCTGAAACCAGCCAGCGAAATCCTCCGCGATCTGCCGCCACTGCCGGTCAGTTTCTTCGCCCTCTGCTCGTTTGCCAGTACTTACTATCAGGCACCGCTCGGCGAAGTCGTACTGCAGGCGCTGCCGGCCGGACTCAAGCGCAGCGATCCGCCGACCCGCCGGGTGATCCGTCAGCCGGCTCCCGGCCAGCCGCCCGTTCTGCCTGAGCTGACTGCCGAGCAGGCGGTGGCGGTCGCCGCCATCGAGCCGGCTGCCGGGTTCGCCGCCCATCTGCTGCATGGGGTCACCGGTAGCGGCAAGACCGAGGTCTACCTGCGCCTGGTCGAACGGGCGCTGGCAACTGGCCGCCAAGCCCTGCTACTGGTTCCGGAAATCAACCTGACCCCGCAACTGGAAGAGCGGGTACGCGCCCGTTTTCCGCAGCAGACGGTGGTCGCCCTGCACAGCGAACTGGCCGAGGCGGCGCGCGAACGCAACTGGCGGGCAGCGTTTTCCGGCGAGGCCGATATTGTCCTTGGCACCCGGCTGGCCATTTTCACGCCGCTGCCGCGCCTCGGCCTGATCATCATCGACGAAGAGCACGATGCCTCGTTCAAGCAGCAGGACGGCATGCGTTACTCGGCGCGTGATGTCGCCGTGGTCCGTGCCCGCCAGGCCGGTGTTCCGGTCGTCCTCGGCTCGGCGACCCCGTCGCTGGAAACCTGGGCCAATGCCCACGGTGGCCGCTACGGGCTGCTGACCTTGAATGAGCGAGCCAACCGCCAGGCGACGCTGCCGCAGATCCGCATCCTCGACACACGCCGCCTGCCCCTGCAGGAAGGGGTCAGCAAGGTGCTGGTTGACGGCATCCGCCTGCGTCTGCAACGCGGCGAACAGAGCCTCGTCTTCCTCAATCGCCGCGGCTACGCGCCGGTGCTCGCCTGTCCGTCCTGTGGCTGGATTTCGCGCTGTCATCGCTGTGCCGCCAACCTGGTATTGCATCAGGCCGACCGCCGCCTGCGCTGCCACCACTGCGGTTTCGAGCATCGGGTACCGAAGGCTTGCCCGACCTGTGGCAACCAGGATATTCATCCTTACGGCCGCGGCACCCAGCGCGTCGAGGAGTGGTTGCAGGGCGAATTTCCCGAGGCGCGCATCCTGCGCGTTGACCGCGATTCAGTGAAGAGTCGCAAGCAGTGGGAGACGATGCTCGAACGCATCCACGGCGGCGAAGCCGAGATCCTGGTCGGCACGCAGATGCTGGCCAAGGGCCACGATTTTCCGAAACTCACCCTGGTCGGCGTGCTCGGCGCCGATTCGGCGCTTTATTCCGCCGACTGGCGCGCCCCCGAGCGTCTGTTCGCCCAGTTGATGCAGGTCGCCGGCCGCGCCGGCCGTGCCGAACTGAAGGGCGAGGTGGTGATCCAGACGCAGTACCCCGAGCACCCGCTATTCGCCTCCCTGGTCACCCACGACTATGCCGGGTTCGCCGCCGGTCAGCTGAAGGAGCGCGAACAGGCGGGCTTTCCGCCTTATGCCTTCCAGGCCGTGCTGCGCGCCGAAGCGCCGCAGATGGCCGATGCCATCGCCTTCCTCAAAGCGGCTGCCGGCCTGCCGGTGATCGGCGAACACGAGCAGGTCATGCTCTACGATCCGGTGCCGATGCGCATGGCCCGGCTGGCCAGCCTCGAACGGGGCCAGTTGCTGGCCGAGTCGATGTCGCGTCCGGCGCTGCAGGCCTTTCTGCCGCTCTGGCGGGAGGCAATCGAAAGTATCAAGGCGCCCTCGAAGCTACGCTGGCACCTTGAGGTCGACCCACTGGAGTTCTGATTGGCGGGGCCGGCACAGGCCTTGCAGTGATTTGCTCCCGAACCACGAGAGGAGCACATCATGAGAATCCAGGAATCGGTGGTCAATCTGTCGTCCACCCACGAGGCGAACACTAGTCGCAATGTCGAAATCGAGACAGAGGTTGGCTTCCGGCAGGTATTCGCCAGCCTGGCCAGCGAATCGCCGGTGGCGGCCGAACAGGCGACGGCCCTGCGCCAACGCGTGCAGAAAATGCTGGAGTCGTTGATCGAAGCGATCATGGCGGCAATGGACGGCCGTTGTTGCCGGGAAAAACCTGCCGGTGGCGATGACTTGCCGGCCGTGGCAGAAAATGCGGGGCGTCCCGCCGGCGAGCTGGTCTGGGGCCGCCGCATCAGCGAACGGGTCAGCGAATCCGAAGCGACCACGGTCTGTGGCCAGGGCCAGGTGCGCACCTGCGACGGTCGGGAAATCGCCTTCGATTTCAGTGTCGCCATGCAGCGCGAGTACACCCGTGAATCGGTCAGCGAAGAGGGCTCCATGGTCAAGCTGCGCGATCCGCTGGTGCTCAGCTTCGCTGGCAAATCCTGCGAACTGACCGGCGAGCGCATTGCCTTCGATCTCGATGCTGACGGCTCGCCCGAGCAGATTCCCGGGCTGGCGGCCGGCAGTTGTTTCCTGGTTTTCGACCGCAACGGCAATGGCCGGGCCGACGACGGCAACGAGCTGTTCGGCGTCAAGAGCGGCGATGGCTTCGCCGATCTGGCGAAGCTTGATGATGACGGCAATGGCTGGATCGACGAGGGCGATGCCGCCTTTGGCAAACTTGCCTTGTGGTCAGGCGACTACTGGAACAGTCTGGCCGGGCAGGGCGTCGGAGCGCTGTTTACCGGTTCGGTGGCGGCGCCCTTCGCCCTCAAGGATGCCGACAACGAACTGCTCGGGCAGATCCGGGCGGCCGGTGTCTATCTGCTGGAGAGTGGCCAGGCCGGCCTGATGCAGCAGGTCGACCTGGCGGTATCAGCGCCGCCGGCCGCTGAGCAGCAGCCAGGCGAGGGCGACCAGCTGGCCGCCTAGCAGGCCGAGGAAGGCAATCCGGTAGGCCGGGCCAACCGCCCAGCCGCCGGCCTGCAGGGCATCGACGAGACCGCCGATGCCCCATTGCAGACCGAAAGCGCCGAGGAAGACGAGCAGGTTGAGGGCGGTGTTGGCGCGCCCCGAGAGGTGGCTCGGGAAAGCTTGGGAGACCAGCGAATAGGCGATGTTGGACAGCGAGAAGCAAGCGCCGAGCACCGGCCACAGCAGAGCGCCGGCGACATGTGGTTGCAGGCCGATGGCGGCGAAGGCGGCGAAGGCGGCGATCATCGCCCAGCGATAGACCTTTTCCAGCGATACACCGCGATGCACCAGGGCGGTGGCGAAGAAGCCCATGAACAGGAAGCCGCCGAGCATGGCCATGCCCATCCACGTTAGGCGGCTGGCAACGGCGGCGCCATCGAGGCCTTCCATGACATTCATCCAGCGCGAGGCCCACAGGCCCTGAACGGCCATGAAGCCGCCGGTGAACCAGAAACCGGCCGGCGCGTAACGCCAGAAATGGCGGCTGGCGAAGATGCTGCGCACACCAACGAGTTGCTCGGCGAAACCCACTCCCTTGCCATCGCTCACCTTGTCCGGCACGAAGAACCACAGGGCGGCAGCGACGGCCAGGGTGACGACGGCCAGGCCGAGGACGATCTCCCGCCAGCCGGCGAATCCCAGCGCCACTTCCAGCGGCTTGGCGGCAGCGAGAGCGCCGAGACCGCCGGAGGCCATGATCCACCCGGTCAGCGAGGCCTGGCGCTCGGGCGGAAACCACTGGCTGAAAGCCTTGAACGAAGCCATCAGGCAAGCGGCGACGCCGAGGCCGATCAAGGCGCGGCCGATGGTCAGGCCGGACAAGGTGTCGGCCATGGCGAAAACCGTGGCGCCAGCGGCGGCGATGACCAGCAGCATGGCCTCGACGCGGCGTGGCCCGAAGCGGTCGAGGAGCATGCCGAGCGGCAGTTGGGCGGCACCGAAGGCGAGGAAATAGGTGCTGGTCAGCAGGCCGAGCGCATTGTCCGGCAGGCTGAGTTCGCTGGCGATCAGCGGACCGAGCACGGCATTGACCGTGCGATAGAGGTAGGAAAGGAAATAGCCGGCGGCAAATGGCAGGAAAAGCCTGAGCATCAGGCTGCGCGGATCGATTACGGTCAAGCTTGCTCCGGTTTCACGTGAAACGCCGTGGGCGGCGGGGCATCGCCGTCGCGACGCAGCCAGTTCAGGCGTTGAAGGATTTTTTGTCGCCAGTTTTCGGCGATGGCACTGACCGCGGCCAGGCGTTCGAGTTCCGCCAGTTCCGGGCGATGGGTCTGCCACAACTGCATGGCCTCGGCCAGCGTCGGGTTGTCGGCGGGCGAATGTTCAAGCACGAGTGGGTCGCCGGGGGTGACCAGGCCCCCCGTCAGGACGCGCCAGTACCAGCCGGTCAGGCGTTGCTCGGCGATGAAGGCGGCCATGCCCTCACAAGCGAAGCGCTCATCGATCTTCCAGCAGGGGTTGCGTGGCTGGCAGACCTGCAGGCGGGCGCCGCTGAGTTGCCAGATGTCACCGAGGCGGACGGCCGCTTCGTCCAGTTCGGCTGTCGACAGGTTTTCGCCCATGCTGCCGGGCACCAGTTGTCCGGCAGCTTCGGGAAAGCGCCGGGCGAGCAGCGGATAATGAGTTGCCGGGTACAGGTGCACGGCCTTGTCCGGACCGCCATGGACACGCCGGTCGGCCTGCTGGTCGCCGATGAAGCCTTCGCTGCCAAGTGTCACGGGTGCCGTCACCGGCTGCTTGTAGATGCCGGTCGGGCGTCCGGACTCGGGGAGGGGGCGGATACCGCCGATGAATAGGGAGATTTGGGCCATGGAAGCGCGATTGTGCCATTACTGGGCGCTGGCGCGGCCGGTGATCAATCCCATAGCCAGGCGGCGCCGCGGACACCGGAAGAGTCGCCGTGGCAGGGTGGCAGGAAACGGGTGCGCAAGCTGTCGGAAAAGACATGCGGGGCGCAGCAGGCGGGCAGGCTGCGGTAAAGGCGGTCGATATTGGCGAGGCCGCCACCGAGAACGATGACGTCCGGATCGAGCACGTTGATGACCGCGGCCAGGGCGCGGCCCAGGCGTTCCTCGTAGCGCTGCAGACTGGCCAGCCCGGCGGCATCACCGGCCTCGGCAGCAGCGGCGATGGCTGCCGCTGACAGCTCGGCACCACCGTGGGCGCGATGGTCGGCGGCCAGGGCCGGCCCGGACAGGTAGGTTTCGATGCAGCCCCGGCGGCCGCAATAGCAGGCCGGCAAGGGCAGGTCAGCCGCGGTCGGCAGCGGCAGCGGGTTATGTCCCCACTCGCCGGCAATGGCATTGCAGCCGGCCAGGGGTTGGCGGTTGATGACAATGCCGCCGCCGACGCCGGTACCGAGAATGATGCCGAAGACGCAATGCGCCCCACGGCCGGCACCATCGACGGCCTCGGAGAGGGCGAAACAGTTGGCATCGTTGGCCAGCCTGATCTCGCGGCCAAGTAGTTGCTGCAGGTCGCGGCGAAGCGGCCGGCCGATCAGGCAGGTCGAGTTGGCGTTCTTGATCAGGCCGCTGGCCAGGGATTCGGCACCAGGAATACCGATGCCGACGCTGCCGTGGCAGCCCAGTTCGCTTTCGGCGGTGGCGACCAGTTCGCCGATGGTCGCCAGCGTCGCCGCGTAATCGCCCTGTGGCGTGGCGACGCGCCGGCGTAGCAACGGACGACCGTTTGCGTCCAGCGCGATGATCTCGATCTTGCTGCCGCCGAGGTCGATGCCGAGGCGCAAGCTCACACGCGGACGGCGACGCCTTTGACGTTGCCATAGGTGGTGGTTAGCGTGCGTAGGACGCTGGCGCCGGCCTCGAGCAGCAGCATGAACAGGTTGCGTTCCGTGTACAGGCAGACCGGGCGCACGATGCCGTATTTCTTGGCGAGTGCCGGGGCGAGCGGGGCAAAGCGCTGGTCGATGGGCAGTTCGCCGCCGGGATAACCCTCGCCCAGTTCGGAGTGCAGACCGAGGATGGAGATGTAGAGCTTGCCACCGATCTTCAGCTTGAGCAGTAGCTGGCGGACGACGATGCGCGCCTGTTCGTAAGGCATGCTGCACAGACCGCGGCGGAGAACGATGATGTCGTAGGGTTCGCCCGGCGAATCGGCCGACAGATCGGCGAGGCTCATGGTGGCGAAAGTGATGTCGTCACGCAGGCCGGCGGCGAGGATGCGGCCCTCGGTTTCGCGCTGGCTTGCCGCCTCGTCACCGACGGTGACGCTGGCCCCGAGGCGGGCGAATTTGATGGCCAGCGAGCAGCGGCCGGCGGGAATGACGAGAATGGAAGCGCGATGATCGATGCGCTGCCGTTTGGCGCATTCCTCAAGCGCCAGGCGCTCGTTTTCATCGTTTCCGATTGTGAAGGGATTGGCGTTAGTATTGTTGTCCATGTCGTCTCGCTCCGTTCTGTGCATTCTGCATGATGGCCGGGGCGAATGACAATCAGACGAAAGTATCAGAAGGGAACGCCATGCTGGTCACCTTTACTTCCAGTGAGACTGGAGAACTGATGATGTTCGCCGAACCGGCGCGCATTCTGTTGCAGGCAGTCGGCAAGGAAACTTTGGCGAGCGGCACATTCACTCGCCAGGAAATGGCGGCGGCGGCGGAAACCCTGCGTCAGTCGATGGCGCGGGCCGAGGCGCCTGCCTCCGCGGAAAGCGACGAAGAGGGCGGCAGCGAGCCGGTGGTGGCCATCGGCCAGCGGGCCTGGCCCTTCATTGACATGCTGGAACGCACGGCGAAGGGCGGTCCGGACGCCAACATCGTCTGGCGGGCGGCAGCCGATTTCTGAGCCGGGACAGCCGGCTCAGAACAACTCGATATCGTCGCTCTTGTCCTTCATTTCGGCCATGAATTTCTCGATGGCTTCGTGTACCGGCATGCCGTGCATGACGGCCTCGAACATGGCGACTTCATCGGCCGTGGTGTATTTGGCCTTGATGCGCTGCTGCAGGGCGACCCATTCGCCAGGATTGAACAGGCGACCCTGATCGCCGACCAGTTCGCTCAGCTCGCCAAGGCTGAGTCCGACATGGGCGAGGCGCTGGACCAGCTTGTCGTAAAACTGAAAAGCGATGATCGCCTGATGCACCATCAGCGAAACCTGTCCGGAGGCGCCGACCAGGCTGTCCTTGGCGGCACCGGCGGGGCCCTCATCCGGCAACGTGGCCAGCGTATCGCCGATGTTGTGCAGGTGGTCGGCCATGGCAGTGAAAGAGTGCGTCAGTACGTCGACCGAGGCATTGCTGTCCTTCATCGCCGCTTCGATCTGCACCGCCGCCAATTCCAGCAACAGGACGGTCTCGCGGACCTGACTCCAGTTCAGGTCGGGCTGGTGGGCGGTGGTGCCTTGCAGGGGCATCTTCATGTCAGTTGTTCCTTGTCCGGGCGATCGGGAAACAGTCGGCGTTGGGCCGGCAAGCGCCAGACTATAGCGCATTCCCAGTCCGCGGCGATCGACGCCGTTGGCCGCTTGGCGGGATAATCGGCGGATGCAGCACCTTTTTCTCTGTCTGTTGACCATGCTCGTGGCGACACCGCTGGCTGCCGCTCCGCTGGTGGCTGTCGATGTCGGTCACGGGTTGGTTGATGGTGGTGCGATCAGCGCCCGCGGGCGTAACGAATTTGAATTCAACCAACAGTTCGCCATGGCGCTCGACACGGCGCTCGAGCAGCGGCAGATCGCCGTCCGCCGCATCAATTTCGCCGGCGACATCGGCAGTCTGCCGGAACGGCCGCAGCAGGCGGCAGGCAGCGACTTCTTCCTCTCCGTGCATCACGATTCGATCAGTTCGGCCTGGCTGCAGTTCTGGGACTGGGATGGTAGCGAGGCCAGCTACACCGAGGTCAAGCGTGGCTTCGGCTTGTTCATTTCGGCGCAGAACCCGGATCTCGACACCAGTCTGCGCTGCGCATCGACGATCGGCGCCGTGTTGCGGCGCCATGGCTTCACGCCGTCCACGTGGCACGGCCGCAAACACCGGGCGGCCGATGAGCAGAATGGCGTCTGGTATTACGACAACCTGGTGGTGCTCTATCGCACGACGCTACCGGCAGTGCTCTTCGAGGCCGGCGTCATCAAGCACCGGGAAGAGGAACTGGAACTGCTCGACCAGCAACGCCAGGCGCTGATGGCCGATGCCGTGGCGACTGGTATCGCTGCCTGCCTGTTCGTTACAGAAAAATCGGCTCAGGATTAAGTTCGACGGCGAATTTTTCGCGGACGGCGGCCTGCACCGCCGCCATCGTACGTCGCACGTCGGCACCGGTCGCCCCGCCGTGATTGATCAGAACCAGCGCCTGCTTCTCGTACATGCCGACCGGTCCGAGCGCTTTGCCCTTCCAGCCGGCCTGCTCGATCAGCCAGCCGGCAGCCAGCTTGACCCGCCCATCCGGCTGCAGGTAGCGCGGCAGGCCGGGGTGCTGGTCGGCCAGCCTGGCGGCCGTCGGGGCGTCTACCACCGGGTTGTGGAAAAAGCTGCCGGCATTCGGCGTCACTGCCGGATCGGGCAGCTTGCGCTGGCGGATGGCGATGATCGCGGCAGCGACGTCCGCTGCCGTCGGCGTGGCGATTTCCTGCGCCGCCAGTTCCTGGGCGAGGTCGGCATAGCTGATATTGGCCTCCCACCGCTTGGGCAGACGGAAGACGACGGAAACGATGGCCAGCCGGCCGCTTAGATGCCAGCCCTGCTGCTTGAACAGGCTGTCGCGGTAGCCGAAGCGGCAGGCCGCGCGATCGAAGCTGATGAGTTCGCTACACTCAAAATCCCAGGCTTGCAGCGAGTGGAAGTGCTCACACACCTCAAGCCCGTAGGCGCCGATGTTCTGGATCGGCGCTGCCCCGACGGTGCCGGGAATCAAGCTCAGGTTTTCCAGCCCGGGCCAGCCCTGGGCCAGCGTCCATTGCACGAAGTCGTGCCAGTTCTCGCCGGCGCCGGCTTCGACATAGAAAGCCTCTGCGTCTTCCTTGACCAAGCACCGGCCGGGGATGGCCATGTGCAGGATGAGGCCGGCGAAGTTGCCGGTTAGCACCAGATTGCTGCCGCCGCCGAGGATAAAGCGGTTTTCATTGACCAGGTTGGTTGTGGTCAACTGCTCGGGGGTGGTTATTTTTTGGTAGCGGGCAGCCTGGCCGGGGAGAGCGAGGGTGTTGAAAGGTTTCAGATCGACGTTTTGTTCGGCGTTCATGGGGACGATTTTCGTCGATTTCTTGCTTTGTATGGGGGTGTCGTTGATTTGCCGGTGCTTTCCGCCTTGCTTGAAGGCGAGCGCACCTTCTTTTGCTTCGCCAAAAAAGCAGCCAAAGAAAAGGCGACCCCTGGTTGTCGCCGTTCAGCGCCCAGTCTCCTGCGTTGCTCGGCGACTCTCAAGGGGCGGGAAAAGCGTCATGGTGGTGAGGAAGTCTCGCCTCGCCAAGAAGCGGTGTATTTACATGCTGTATGATTTGTTCAAATATGAGTTCAGTACTATTCTTCCGGCCTTTTTTGCTTGACGGAGAATTCCAAGGGCACCATAAAATATTGATGCAAGTTTGATAGATATGTTTCAGATAAACGATAAATCGAAAATGCGGGAAACGAATAGTGAAAAATCGCTATTTCTTCAAGAGGCTTACGTTTGTGAGCAATGTGGTGCACACATACCCGATGGTAGACTCTGCCCTTTTTGTCAAACTGAAAAAAATCCCTTAGTTTCTGAACCACCTTCTGGTGGTTCAATTGTCGTCGCTGGCTTGGCAAAAATTGTCCTTACTTTCTTTTCTATCTCGATAAATGCTTGGCTTCCTCTCGTTCTGGTTTTCCTCTGGTTTCTGATGAGTATTTTTGCCCGGATTAGTGAACGCGCCCCATCCGACTCCATCATGAGCGCCGCCGCTGTAGGGGTGTTCGTAGGTATCTTCAAGTGGCTCCCCGTATTTCTTCTGTTTGCTGTGTTTACAGGGGTGTTGCGCTCGGGTTTCATGAGGTAGGCCGTTATGTATCGAAACGTTATTTGTTCCGGGTCCCCGTGTGGAGCGCCGAGCAATGTAGAAGCCGGTGGAAAAGGGGCGAGGACGTAGCTACTGCCGCTTTCGAGTAGCGCAGTTCCCTCGGGTGCGGGAATGACGGGGAATGACGGTGCCGGCGATCAGAGCAACGGCGCCAGCCAGTACTCCGCGTCCTTGAGCGCCATGCCCTTGCGCTTTGCCCAATCCTCCAGCTGATCCCGTCCAATCTTCGGAATGGCGAAATAGGCAGCGCCCGGATGGCCGATGTAGAAGCCGGAAACCGAGGCCGCCGGGGTCATGGCGCAGGATTCGGTCAGGCCCATGCCGGCATTGGCCGGGGCGTCGAGCAGGGCGAACAGTTCGCGTTTGGCGGTGTGGTCGGGGCAGGCCGGGTAGCCGGGGGCGGGGCGGATACCGTGGTATTTCTCGGCGATCAGCGCGTCGTTGTCCAATTTTTCCTCGCTGGCGTAGCCCCAGAAGTTGGTACGCACCTGCAGGTGCAGCCATTCGGCGGCGGCTTCGGCGAGGCGGTCGGCCAGCGACTTGAGCATGATCGCCGAGTAATCATCGTTGGCTTCCTCGAATTCGGCGACGCGCGACTCGATACCAAGGCCGGCGGTGACGGCGAAGGCGCCGACATAATCACGTGGGCCGACGAAATCGGCGAGGGCCAGGTTGCTGCGGCCCGGCGGCTGCTTGTGCTGCTGCCGCAGGCCGACCCAGCGGGTCAACTCGGTCGTCCGCGACTCATCGCTGTAGAGAATGATGTCCTCATTGTCGCTGCTCGCCGGGTAGAGACCGAAGACGGCGCGGGCGGTCAGCCAGTTCTCGCTGACGATGCGGGCGAGCATGGCTTTGGCGTCGGCGAACAGTTGGCGGGCGGTTTCGCCGACCGTCGGGTTGTCGAGGATGGCCGGGTAGCGACCGGCCAGGTCCCAGCTCTGGAAGAACGGCGACCAGTCAATCAGCAGGGCAATATCACCCAGTTCGAGATCAAGCGCCTGCAAGCCAATCTGCCGCGGCACCGTCGGCACATGCGTGGCGTTCCACGTGAAACGGTTGGCCCGGGCGGCTTCCAGACTGACCATGGTGGCCCCCTTGCGGCCGGCGTGCTCGCTGCGCACCGTTTCGTATTCAGCGGCGATTTCGGCCATGTAGCCATCGCGTTGTTCGGTGGACAACAGCTTGGTGGCGACGCCGACGGCGCGTGAGGCATCCGGTACGTAAACCACGGCGCCTTCGGTATTGGGGGCGATCTTGATCGCGGTGTGGGCGCGGCTGGTGGTGGCGCCGCCGATCAGCAGCGGCTGCTTCATGTTCAGACGCTGCATTTCGCTGGCGACATGGGCCATTTCTTCCAGCGACGGGGTGATCAGGCCGGACAGGCCGATGATGTCCACGCGATGTTCCAGCGCGGCTTTCAGGATGTTGTCGCAGGAGACCATGACGCCGAGGTCGACGACGTCGTAGCCGTTGCAGCCGAGAACGACGCCGACGATGTTCTTGCCGATGTCGTGCACATCGCCCTTGACCGTCGCCATCAGTATCTTGCCCTTGCTGCCCAGCCCGGTGCGGGTCTTTTCCGCTTCGATGTAGGGCAGCAGGTGGGCGACGGCCTGTTTCATCACGCGTGCCGATTTGACCACCTGCGGCAGGAACATCTTGCCGGCGCCGAACAGATCGCCGACGTGGTTCATGCCGTTCATCAACGGGCCTTCAATGACCGCCAGCGGCGGCTTGCCTTCGGCGGCGAGCTGGGCGCGGACTTCCTCGGTATCGGCGACGACGAAGTCGGTGATGCCCTTGATCAGCGCATGCTCCAGACGCTTTTCGACGGACAGCTGGCGCCAGGTCAGATCCGGACCGCTGTCCTTGGCCTTGCCTTCCTTGACCGTCTGGGCGAACTCGACCAGCGCTTCGCCGGCGCCCGGATGCTTGTTCAACACGACATCCTCGACCTTGGCCCGCAGGTTGGGTTCAAGGTCGTCGTAGACGCCGAGCATGCCGGCATTGACGATGCCCATGGTCATGCCGGCCTGGATGGCGTGGTAGAGGAAGACGGTGTGGATCGCCTCGCGCACCGGGTCGTTGCCGCGGAAACTGAAGGAGACGTTGGAAACGCCGCCGGAAATATGGGCGTGCGGCAGGTGCTGCTTGATCCAGCGTACCGAGTCGATGAAATCGACGGCGTAGTTGTCGTGTTCCGGGATGCCGGTGGCGATGGCGAAGATGTTCGGGTCGAAGATGATGTCTTCGGCCGGGAAGCCGATGCTCAGCAGCAGCTCGTAGGCGCGCCGGCAGATTTCGGTCTTGCGGGCGAAGGTGTCGGCCTGGCCCTGTTCGTCGAAGGCCATGACGATCACCGCGGCGCCGTAGCGGCGGGCGAGCTTGGCCTGTTCGATGAACTTGGCTTCGCCTTCCTTCATCGAGATCGAATTGACGATGCCCTTGCCCT
>DDWF01000268.1 GCA_002345845.1 Betaproteobacteria bacterium UBA2293
TCGACATCCTGATCAACAATGCCGGCATCACCCGTGACCGCATGTTCGCCAAGATGGAAAAGGATGGCTGGGATGCCGTGATCGCCACCAACCTGACCTCGCTGTTCAACATGAGCAAGCAAGTCTCCGCCAAGATGGCCGAGCGTGGTTGGGGCCGTATCATCAATATCTCTTCCGTCAATGGCGTCAAGGGTCAGGCTGGCCAGACCAACTATTCCGCTGCCAAGGCTGGCGTCATCGGCTTCACCAAGGCGCTGGCTGCCGAACTGGCTGCCAAGGGCGTGACCGTGAATGCCATCGCCCCGGGTTACGTGGCGACCAAGATGGTCATGGCGATCAAGCCGGAAGTTCTGGAAACCATCGTCGGTTCCGTGCCGATGAAGCGCCTGGCCAAGCCGGAAGAAATCGGCTACGCCTGTGCCTACCTGTCGAACGACCTGTCCGGTTTCACCACCGGCGCCACCATCAATATCAATGGTGGTCTGTACTACCAGTAAATTGCTCACCGGTGCCTGGCACCGGTCGTCGCAAGTTGTTGAAAAGCCCGGTTTTCCGGGCTTTTTTTTGTCCGTTGGGCGGTAATGGCGCTTTCGAGCAACGTTGCGTGAAGAATCAGGGTCTGTCTAAAGAGATCGGTGGGAAAATGACCGGCCCAGTGCACGCCACTACCTTGCAGTTCGCTTCAGGTCGCTGTCGCCGGGTTCGCACGCTTTACCAAATATTGAGGCCGGATAGACCACCCATGTCAAAGAACAAAACGCCGAGTGGCCCGCCGCCGGATCCGAAGCTGAATCGCATTCTGGCGTCCCTTCCCGCCAGGGATTACCAACGCTTGCTGAGCGAACTTCAACTCGTCGAAATGCCTCTCGGCTGGACGATGTCCGAGTCCGGCGACCATGTTAACTTTCTGCATTTTCCAACCTCCGGCATTGTTTCCCTGATCTATTCGCTGGAAGATGGTTCCGCCAGCGAAACAGCTCTGGTTGGCTGTGAAGGGCTGGTCGGCATCTCCATTTTCATGGGTGGTGAGAGCATGCCGACCAGCACGGAAGTGCAAAGCGCCGGTCAGGCCTATCGACTCAGCCGCAAGGTCATGAAGCACGAGTTCTCGCTCGGTGGCCAACTGCAACACGTGGCGTTGTTGTTCACGCAGGCGCTGATCGCCCAAACGTCGCAAACGGCCGTATGCAATCAGCACCATTCGCTGGAGGAAAGGATGTGCCGGTGGCTGCTGATGACGCTGGACCGTTCAGCCAGCAATGAATTGACGGTGACGCAGGGAATGATCGGCAAATTGCTGGGTGTTCGCCGCGAAAGTGTGACCCAGATACTGGGCCAGTTGGAAAAGGATCACGTGATCGAGCGCGCCCGTGGTCGCATCACTGTGCTCGATCGCCGCAATCTCGAAATGCGCGTGTGCGAATGCTATGCGGTGGTTCGTGACGAGTATGAGCGCCTGCTTCCGGGCAAGCGAGGTTCAAAGAGCTAGACGTCGCGCCCTGGTTTGACGGCATTGCCGTCAAACGCTGTTGCTGCCGTATTCCACAGGGCGCTGGCTGTTTATTCTTCCGGGTGCTTTCGCGCATTCACATAGTGCTGGCAGGCCTGGCGCAGGAAATTCATCTGTTCCTTGAAGTTCCGGCAACCCCTGCAGATCGCCAGATGCATTTCCAGATGCATCTTTTCCGACAGGTTGAGTTTTCGGTCCTGGGATTCGGACAGCAGGTGGCTGACCTCCTTGCAACTCAGCATCGCTGTTCTCCGGCAGAAAACCAGTTGGCTTCCAGACAGTGCCGCAAGCCGTTGCGTGCCCGGTGCAGGATGACGTGGCAATTGCTGGTCGTCAGGCTGAGTTCGCGGCAGACCTCGGCTGTGTCGAACTCGAGGAATTCGCGCATCATGAAGACGCGGGCAGTATTTTCCGGGAGGTGACGCAGGCAGGCGTCAAAGACATCCCAGAAGCGCTTCTCGCGCAGGCTTTCCTCGGGATTGCCCCAGTCGTTCGGGCGGGCGTCCGGTAGCCAATGGGCATTGGTCTTGAATAGCGACTCGAATGCCTGATCCATGCTTTCCTCTTCGTTGGAGAACGAGGAGACATTGGTGGTGCGGGCCTGCACGCGGATCAGATCGACGATCTTGTTCTTCAGGATGGCAAAGATCCATGTTTTCAGCGCCGAGCGTCCGGCAAAGGTCCGGCTGTTATCAAGCGCTGCGACCAGAGCTTCCTGAACCACGTCTTCAGCCTGTGCCTCGTCACGGAGTTGCAGGCGGGCAAACTTGATCATGTCGCGGCGGATTTCGTTGAGTACTCCGTCGTCAATCGCAAAGTTTGCGGTTGAACTCATGCTTTTTCCTCATGTTGGCGAATCTCGTTGTCGGCGGTGCTGCAACAGGATACCGCCGTGTTGACTGATTTGTGGCCGGCGTCATTCGTCACATGGTTTCTTATTTCAGCCGCCAGGCATGGAAGCGTTCGACCCAGGCCAGCAGCTTTTGCGGCGCGTGCGCCTTCTTCCAGTTGCCGGCGACGTATTTGTTGGCCTCGGCCAGCGTTGGGTAAATGTGAATGGTGCCAAGAATCTTGTTCAGGCCGATACCTTGTTTCATGGCCAGCACATACTCGGCGATCAGGTCGCCGGCATGTTCGCCGACAATGGTGACGCCGAGGATCTTGTCCTTGCCCGGCATGGTCAGTACCTTGATGAAGCCGTGCGCTTCGCTGTCGGCAATCGCCCGGTCGAGGTCGTCGATGCCGTAGGTGGTCACTTCGTAAGCAATGCCTTTTTCCTTTGCCTCGATTTCGTTCAGTCCGACGCGGGCGACTTCCGGTTCGACGAAGGTGGCCCAGGGGATTACCGAATAGTCCGCCTTAAACTTCTTCAACGGGTCGAACAGGGCATTCACCGCCGCATACCAGGCCTGGTGGGCGGCGGTATGAGTGAATTGGAAAGGCCCGGCGACGTCGCCGGCAGCATAGATATTCGGGTAATTGGTTTGCAGGAACTCGTTGGTATCGACGGTGCGACCGGTCGGAATGCCGAGTTCTTCCAGACCAAAGCCTTTCAGGTTGGCGGCGCGGCCGACGGCGACCAGCACGGTGTCGAACGGAATGCGGACATCCTGGCCTTCATGTTCGGCGATCAGGATTTTCTCGCCATTGTCGATGACGAACTGCTTGGCCCGATGCTTGAGCAGCACAGCTATCCCTTCGCCGCGGAAGCGCTGGGTGACCAGTTCGGAAACTTCCGGGTCTTCACGAATCATGATGCGCGGGGCCATTTCGACTTGCGTCACCTTGGCGCCGAGGCGGGCGAAGGCCTGGGTCAGCTCCGATCCGATCGGCCCACCGCCGAGCACGAGCAGGCGTTTGGGCAATTCACGCAGGTTCCAAACATTGTCCGAGGTGAGATTACCAACTTCTTCGATGCCGGGTATTGGCGGCACGAACGGCCGGGCGCCGGTGGCAATGACGATGCTGCGCGTGGTCAGGCGCTGGCTGCTGCCATCCTCGCGGGTGATGTCGACTTCCCAGGGCGAGACGATCTTGGCTCTGCCCCGGACGACATCGACGCCGAGGCCGCGGTAGCGTTCGGCCGAGTCGTGCGGCTCGATGGTCGTGATCACCGCCTGTACGCGCTTCATGACGTCGGCAAAGTCGAACTCGGCACTGGCGGTGGCAATGCCGAATTCCTGCGAACGGTTGATATGCGACAGGAACCTGGCCGAGCGGATCAGGGCTTTCGAGGGCACGCAACCGGTGTTCAGGCAGTCGCCACCCAGCTTGTGCTTTTCGACCAGGGTGACCTTGGCTTTGACGGCGGCGGCGATGTAGGCAGTGACCAGACCGGCGCTGCCGCCGCCGATGACGACCAGGTTGCGCTCGAAGCGGGCCGGCTTCGGCCATCGGGAAAAGACTTTGTTGGCGCGGACGATGTCGACGATCTTACGGGCGATCAGCGGGAAGATACCGAGCAGGACGAAGGAGCCGAGCAGTGCCGGCGACAGGATGCCAGCCAGCGAATCGAGCTTGGCCAACTGGGTCCCGGCATTGACGTACACCACGGTGCCGGCCAGCATGCCGATCTGGCTGACCCAGAAGAAGAGGCGGGTTTTCATCGCCGTCAGCCCGAGCAGCAGGTTGACCAGGAAAAAGGGGAATACCGGCACCAGGCGCAGGGTGAACAGATAGAAACCACCTTCCCGGCGCACGCCCTCGTCGATGGCCGCCAGGCGTTGGCCAAAGCGGGCGGCGACCCAGTCGCGCAACAGAAAGCGCGCGATCAGGAAGGCGAGGGTGGCGCCGATGGTCGAGGCGAAGGAGACGATCAGCGTGCCCCAGAGCAGGCCGAAGATGGCGCCGCCGGCCAGCGTCAGCAGTGCCGCGCCGGGGAAGGAGAGGGCGGTGACGAACACATAGACAAGGAAGTAGCCGGCGATGCTGAGCAGTGGGTTATTCGCCCGGAAAGTCTCGATGGTCGCCTGTTGTTCCTTCAGCGACTGCAGGCTGAAGTATTGGCCAAGGTCGTAGTGAACGTAGAGTCCGGCGATCAGGCCGATCAGCGCGAGCAGTGCCAGTTTCTTGTAATTCATCAGCGATCCCCGCTTGAAATTGTGCATTGGCCAGGCAAATGCCGCGCCGTTGTACCTTGGTCGCGACAACACCGCTTTTTCTTACATGCCTGGCGATGCACCGAGAATGGGCGCCGCCCGCTAGCGGGTTTGCGCTATAATGTTGCACTGCACACAAAGCATTGAGGATCGCAGCATGTCGGAAACGGTACGTCTGATCAAGAAATACCCCAACCGTCGTCTTTACGATACCAAGACGAGCGCCTATATCACGCTGACCGACGTCAAGGACCTGGTCCTCAAGTTTGAAGTTTTCAAGGTGGTCGATGCCAAGACCGATGAAGATCTGACGCGCAGCATCCTGTTGCAGATCATCCTCGAGGAAGAGTCCGGTGGTGTGCCGCTGTTCTCCTGCGAACTGCTTTCCGGCTTCATTCGTTTCTACGGTAGTGCCATGCAGGGCATGCTCGGCAAGTATCTGGAAAACAACATGAAGACCTTCGTTGATTTCCAGTCCAAGTTGCAGGACCAGTCGCGTACGGTCTATGGTGCCGGCGACCCCAGCCATATGCAGGCCGATTTCTGGACGCAGTTTCTGAATTTCCAGCAGCCGGCCATGCAGAGCATGATGACCGCGTACATGGACCAGTCGAAGAAGATGTTCCAGTCAATGCAGGATCAATTGCAAAGCCAGACGCGGAACATGTTCACCACCTACCAGGCCGAGCAGGACGAAAAGGCCGGCAAGTAGCAGTCAGCCTTTCAGGGCTCTCCGGCGAAGGCTGCAGCCGACTCGCCGGCCCAGCGGAAACCGATGCCGGCTTCCTCAGGCAACAGTAGTCGCCCCTTGACGATGGTCAGCGCTTCCCCGGTATCGCAGGAGAACCAGGAAGCCGTCGCCAGGCCATGAACCGCCCCGGGGGCTATCGCCGCTGCCAGATGGGCGCCGGCGAGCAGGCCGCAGCTGCTCTCCAGGCCACTGCTGACAATGACGTCCGTGCCGACTGCCCGGGCGCGCAGGGCAAGTTCCATGCTGGCCAGCAGGCTGCCCAGACGGGCCGGTTTGATGACGATGCGGCGAACCGGCGGGTGGCGAAACAGATCCTTACCAAGTCGTTCCAGTGATTCGTCGATGGCGATGGCAAAGGGAACGGCATCCTGCAACCGGGCCAGTTCCCGCGGCTCGGGATCACGCAGCGGTTCCTCGCAAGCCTCGATCGGCAGATCGCGGCAGGCGGTGAAAAAGGCCAGGGCTTCCGCACTCGACCAGGCGCCATTCGCATCCAGGCGCAACTGACAACCGGCAGGCAGGGTGCCGATAAGGTCCTGCAATCCGCCTATCTCTTCGTTGAGTGTGCCGACACCGACCTTCACTTTGATCACCTGAAAGCCGGCAGTGCAGGCTGCTGCCAGGCTTGCCCTGCTGATCGTCAGCAAGCTGCCGAGGCTGGCGTTGACGGCGATGCTGGCGAGCGGCGGATTGCCACCCAGCCAGGCATTGAATGACAGGCCGGCGCGCTGGGCAGATAGATCAAGCTGAGCGCACTCCTCGGCAAAGGCGGTGGCCCGCGTCTCGTCGATGCCGAAGGCCGGTAGCGGTGCGCAATCGCCCCAGCCGTAGCGCCCATCGCTGCTGTGCAGGCGCAGCAGGCGGCCGCGACGCAGCACGGTGGTGCCGCGACTGGTCTGCCACGGCTCGTTCAGGGGCAGGGCATAAGGCAGCCAGTCGGCCTTGGTCACGGCCGCTTGCGGAACGCAGCGAAATCGGGCGGACGTTTTTCCAGCCAGGCGTTGCGCCCTTCCTGACCTTCTGCCGACATGTAGAACAAGCCGGTGGCGTTGCCGGCCAGTTCCTGGATGCCGGCCAGACCATCGGTGTCGGCATTGAAGCCGGCCTTGATCATGCGCAGCGCCATTGGCGATAGCTTCAGCATGTCACGGCACCAGGCGACGGTTTCTTCTTCCAGTTTGTCGAGCGGCACGACGGTATTGACCAGGCCCCAGTCGAGGGCGGTGGCGGCATCGTACTGGCGGCAGAGCAACCAGATTTCCTTGGCCCGCTTCATGCCGATGGTCCGTGCCAGCAAGCCGGCGCCGAGGCCGGCGTCGAAGCTGCCGACACGCGGACCGGTCTGGCCGAAGCGGGCATTCTCGGCGGCGATGGAGAGGTCGCAGATGAGGTGCAGGACGTGGCCACCGCCGATGGCGTAGCCGGCGACCATGGCGACCACTGGCTTGGGCAGGCGGCGGATCTGCATCTGCAGGTCGAGCACGTTGAGGTGCGGCGTGCCGCCTTCGTCGATGTAGCCCTCGGCACCGCGCACCGTCTGGTCGCCGCCGGAGCAGAAGGCTTCGCCGCCGGCACCGGTGAGGATGATGACGCCGACGGCATTGTCATGGTGCGCCCGGTGAAAGGCGTCAATCAACTGGCTGACGGTTTCCGGCCGGAAGGCGTTGCGCCGGGCAGGCCGGTTGATGGTGATGCGGGCGATGCCCTCGGCGGCATCGTAGAGGATGTCGGAATAATCGTGCTGCTTTTGCCAGGCCGGCGTGCTCATGGTCATGGATTACAGTCTGGTGGCGGGAGGCCAAGTATAGCCGCTGTCTGTCCACGCCGATTTGAGGCGTGTCGTCGGTATCGAGGCTTTTTGCCGGGAACGCTGTGGCGTGTGAAAATGACGTTCCGATCCAGCCCGTGAGTACCCGCCGTGAGAGAACGCCGCCGTTCCAACCGCTTCAACCTGCGCGGCAAGGTCTGCCTTGACCTTGGTGGCCAGCGCTTCGAGTTTCCCTCGGCCGACCTCTCGGTCACCGGCGTCGGTATCCTGCTCGATGTCGCTGTCCTCGGCGCCAGGCCGAGCGGCGAGGTCGGCGTCTGCACCATCGAATCACCGGACCTTCCGGGTCCGGTCGAAGCCTACGTCAGCATCATGCGCATTCGACGCATCGGCCAGCAGCATCTGGTCGGCCTGCGTTTCGAGTCGATCAGCGACGAGCAACTGGAAATCATTCGGGCATTCGAGTTGCGCTGCCGCGAGAAGACGGCTGCCGAGGAGCGGCAGCCGTCCTGAGCGGTCTTGCTGTCAGGCGCGGAAGAAGGCTTCCAGCTTGCTGAACACGGCGTGCTCCGGCGGATGTCGGCGAACGGTGGTGACGTCCTCCAGTTTTTCCACCTGACGGATCATCTGCGGCAGTCGCTGATCGTCGTTGACCAGCAGCCAGATTCGGCTCCGCCGGCCATCGCCGACCGGCAGGCAAAGAATGCCCTCGACGTTGCAGGCGCGGCGGGAAAACAGGCCGACCACGTGCGACATCACGCCGGGATGGTTGTTGACGTCAATTTCGAGAATGGCGCGGGAAAGGGCCTGGTGTTCGTTGCGGTTGATGGCGTTCATGTCAGTGTCCGATCATTTCATGGTTGGCGGCGCCCGGCGGCACCATCGGGTAAACCTTCTGCTCGGCGTCGATGCTGACGTGAATCAGGCATGGGCCGGGGCGGCTGATGGCGTCGAGCAGCGCCGCGCAGGGATTGGCGGCGCGGTCGAGATCGACCGCCTGAATGCCGAAGCCGCGGGCGACCGCGACGAAATCCGGAATCGCCTTGAACTGCGAAGCGAACAGGCGTTCGCCATAAAACAGTGTCTGCTGCTGATGGACCAGGCCGAGCGTGGCGTTGTTCATCAGCACGATCTTGACGTTCACGTTTTCCTCGGCGGCGGTGACCAGTTCCTGGATGTTCATCAGGATCGAGCCGTCGCCGGTGAAGCAGACTACCGTGCGCTCCCGTTCAGCGAGCGCTGCGCCGATTGCCGCCGGCACGCCGAAGCCCATCGTGCCCAGGCCGCCGGAGGTCAGCCACTGACGGGGGCGACGCAGCGGGTAGTACTGGGCGACCCACATCTGGTGCTGGCCGACGTCGGTGGCGATGATCGCCGAGTCGTCGAGGCAGGCGGCGACGGTGCGGATCAGGCCGAAATGCGAGAGCGGATTGTCGCCACCGTCGACGACGACTGGAAACTGCTGCTGCAATTCGCCGATGCGGTCGCGCCAGGTCGCTCGCGGGCTGGCCGTAACCTGTGGCAGTAACTGGCCGAGCGCCTCGCCGACATCGGCAGTGATGGCGATGTGGGCAGTCTTGATCTTGTCCAGTTCGGCGCGGTCGATGTCGATGTGGATGATCCTTGCATTGCGGCAGAACTGCGCCACCTTGCCGGTGGCGCGGTCGTCGAAGCGGGCGCCGACGGCGATCAGCAGGTCGCATTCGTCGAGCGCCAGATTCGTTGCCCGGGCGCCATGCATGCCCAGCATGCCCAGCGACAGTGGATGATCGACCGGCATCGCGCCGAGCGCCATCAGCGTCATCACCGTTGGCAGATTGGCCTTTTCGGCCAGGGCCACAGCCAAATCCGCGGCGCCGGAGTGGACGACACCGCCGCCCAGATAAAGCAGGGGGCGCTCGGCGCCATCGATCATTGCCGCTGCCTCGGCAAGCGCCGTACTATCGGCCGCTGCGACCGGCACCGCGTCACCGGGTTCCGGCCAGTCGGTGATCTCGATGGCCTGGCTCTGGACATCCTTGGGAATGTCCACCAGCACCGGACCGGGGCGGCCGGAGGCGGCAATGCGGAAGGCGGCCGGAATCACTTCCAGCAGTTCCTCGACCGAGGAGACCAGAAAGTTGTGCTTGGTGATTGGAATAGACAGGCCGTAGGTGTCAACCTCCTGGAAGGCGTCGGTGCCGATCATTGCTTTCGGCACCTGGCCGGTGATGGCGACCAGCGGGATCGAGTCGAGCTTGGCATCGGCGATGGCGGTCAGCAGATTGGTCGCGCCGGGACCGGAAGAGGCCAGGCAGACCGCTGGCCGGCCGCTGGCGCGGGCCATGCCCTGGGCCATGAAACCGGCGCCCTGTTCATGGCGGGCGAGCACGTGATGGATGCGGGTCGATTGGCCGAGCGCGTCGTAGATCGGCAGGATGGCGCCGCCAGGGATGCCGGCAACGGTGGTGATGCCTTGGCGTTCGAGCAGGCGCACAATGATCTGGGCGCCGGTCAGTGTTTCGGTCATGGAAAGCTCCTTCGGGGTGGTTCGGCACCGCCGGTGGAGATCCAATGAAAAACCCCCGCCGACTGGCGCCGGCGGGGGTTTGGAAATCTGCTTGCTGCTGCTTATCCGATCCGCGACGGCGCGTGCATAACTACGCCTACTACGACGACGCGCGCAACGACCGGCTGGGCGAAAACTGCCGAAGCGAGGAATTGGTCTTGCTGCATGGTCGATTGTCTTGGGAAGCAACGGATGGGCTGTAAATATGCCTCGCTCGCCCGGGAAAGGCAAACAGATAATTTATCAGCAATGATTAATATATGAAAAATTACAACCAATCCCTTGATTTCTTGGGAAATTATTGAATTCGCATCCATGTTTGCATTAGACTGCGCCATTCATCTCGATTGTCTGATGCTTGCCGGGAATTCTGCACATGCACGCTAGCGATAGGGTCAAATCGCAAAAAGTACTCGTTGTCGATGCATCACGCGTGGTTCGCGCCTCGCTTTCCCGCTGTCTGGCGAAAACGCATGTGGTCTGCGAGGAGAGCGACGGCGAATCGGCTTGGCAAAGCCTGGTCCTCGATGCCTCGATTGTGGCCGTGATCAGCGGCCTGGACATTACCGGCATCGAGGGGGCTGGACTGGTCGAGCGTATGCGGGCCAGCAAGCTGGCCCGCATCAATGCCATGCCCTTCTATCAACTGGCTTCTGAAAGTCTTGCTGAGAATTTGCGCCAGAGTGCCCGGCGGCTCGGTGTTAGCGATTTCATTCCCAAGGCTTCGCCTGCCGGAACGCTGGAGCGCCTGTTCTCCGCTGCGCCGATGGTCGGTGAGGTCGAGAATGGAACGGACATTTTCGGTATGGAAACCGATGTCGGACTGGGCGATCTCAGTTCGCGTTTTGGCCGCCTGGCCTCCCTTGATGTCGCCCCGTTGATCGCCGACTCACTGAGCGTCAAGGGCAAGCGCGGGGTGGAGAAGAAACTGCTGGAACGGGCGGTGCAGAGTGGCGTCGAGCAACCTGCCGAAGGCGCCGCAGCGTTGAATGCTAGCGTGCTGATTTTCGGCATCGACGACTATGCCGGGCTTTGTCAGCGCCTCGGCGTAAAAATGGGAGAGAAGATCGTCGCCCGTTTCTCCGGATTGCTGGCCGGCAAAGTGCGTTCACCGGAGGATGTCCTGCATCTGTCCGATGGTCGGGTCGGTATCGTTTCCAGTCACGTTGACCGCGAACATTGCACGGCCTTCGCCCGGCGCGTCTGCAAGGCACTGGCTGCCGCCACCATCGCGCTCGGCGACAAAGTGGTCAAAGCCACGGCCAGCGCCGGGGTGGCGGCTGTGCCGCAGGATGGCGTCGCCCTCAGTGCCGAGGAGTTGTTCTATCTGGCCTCCAGCCGCCTGGAGGCGGCCCATGCCGCGGGGGGCAGCCGTGTTGTGAACAGCAGTGTCGGTGGTGGCCGGAATCTGAGCCAGGCGGAATTCATCGATCGCCTGAAAGGTCTGCTCGTCACTGCTTCGCCAGTGACGGAAATGTCATGCAAGAGTTGGCTGCGCTCGATCTGCATCGCCTGTCGCAATTCGCGCCCCGACGGTGAGCCGCCGCCTTGTTCAGCCAGCGTTGCTAGCGGCCTGTGTGCCAATCGGCCGCCTGCTGATTCCTGATCGCTAATAAGTAGCGGCCGCGTCGGCTGAACAGACGACGCGGCTGACTAGGTGATCAGGCGGAGACGGGAATCTTGCCGATCTTGACCTGCCACTCTCGTGGCCCGGTGTTGTGCACCGAGATGCCGCTCGAATCGACGGCAACGGTCACCGGCATGTTCTCGACGTCGAACTCGTAGATCGCTTCCATGCCCAGATCGGCAAAGCCGACCACCTTGGCGGACTTGATCGCCTTGGCCACCAGGTAGGCAGCGCCGCCGACGGCCATCAGGTAGGCCGATTTGTTGTCCTTGATCGCCTCGATGGCGACTGGGCCGCGCTCGGACTTGCCGATCATCGAGATCAGGCCGGTCTGCTCGAGCATCATCCGGGTGAACTTGTCCATGCGGGTGCCGGTGGTCGGGCCGGCCGGGCCGACAACTTCGTCACGCACCGGATCAACCGGGCCGACGTAGTAGATGACGCGGTTGGTGAAGTCGACCGGCAGCTTCTCGCCCTTGGCCAGCATGTCGGCGATGCGCTTGTGCGCGGCATCGCGGCCGGTCAGCATCTTGCCGTTGAGGAGCAGTTTCTGACCCGGTTTCCAGGCAGCAACTTCTTCTTTGGTCAGCGTGTTCAGGTCGACGCGGGTGGCCGACTTGAGGTCCGGCGTCCAGGTCACGGCCGGCCAGTCTTCGAGCTTCGGCACTTCGAGCTTGGCCGGCCCGGAGCCATCGAGGTGGAAATGGCAGTGACGGGTGGCGGCGCAGTTGGGGACCAGCGCCACCGGCAGGTTGGCAGCGTGGCAGGGGTAATCCAGCACCTTGACGTCGAGCACCGTGGTCAGGCCGCCGAGGCCCTGGGCCCCGACGCCGAGGGCGTTGATCTTTTCCATCAGTTCGAGGCGCAGTTCTTCCGGACGGGTCAGCTTGGCGCCGGTGGCTGCTTTGGCTTTCAGTTCGTGGATGTCGACCGGGGCCATGATCGACTCCTTGGCCAGCAGCATGGCCTTTTCCGGCGTGCCGCCGATGCCGATACCGATGATGCCGGGCGGACACCAGCCGGCACCCATTTCCGGGATCTTCTTCAGCACCCAGTCGACCAGATCGTCGGACGGATTGAGCATGGCGAACTTGGACTTGGCTTCCGAGCCGCCGCCCTTGGCCGCGCAGATGACTTCGACGTGGTGGCCGGGAACGATTTCGAAATGGACGACGGCCGGGGTGTTGTCCTTGGTGTTCTTGCGGGCGCCAGCCGGGTCGGCCAGCACCGAGGCGCGCAGCGGGTTGTCCGGGTTGCCGTAGGCGCGACGGACGCCTTCGTCGATCATTTCCTGGATGCTCATCGTCGCATCCGGCCAGGTAACCTGCATGCCGACCTTGATGAAGACCATGCCGATCCCGGTGTCCTGACAGATCGGGCGATGGCCTTCGGCCGACATCCGCGAGTTGGTCAGAATCTGGGCAATGGCGTCCTTGGCGGCGGGGCTTTCCTCGCGCTCGTAGGCTTCACCGAGGGCCTTGATGTAGTCGAGCGGATGGTAGTAGCTGATGTACTGGAAAGCATCGGCGACGGACTGGATCAGGTCTTCCTGCTTGATGGCGGTCATGCGCAACTCCGGGTCAGTGTTGTTGGTGTTGAAGAATGAGGGTCTGGGTCATGATTCTGTCCACCCAGGCCATGGCCAGCGCGGAAATGATGAAGACCAGATGGATGACAACCTGCCAGAGTAGCGTGTGCTCGGGCAACTGGCCGGCATTGATGAAGCTCTTCAGCAGATGGATGGACGAAATGCCGATGATGGCGGTTGACAGCTTGACCTTGAGCACACCGGCATTGACGTGGTTCAGCCATTCAGGTTGGTCCGGGTGCTCTTCCAGGTGCAGGCGGGAGACGAAGGTTTCGTAGCCGCCGACGATGACCATGATCAGCAGGTTGGCGATCATGACAATATCGATCAGACCAAGGAGGAGCAGGACGACATCGGCTTCGGTGATCGGTGTGCCGGCGAAGAAGCCGTGGGCCAGATGACCCAGTTCGATCATGAACAGCCAGACGAAGAAGCCTTGGGCGACAACCAGGCCCAAATAGAGCGGCGCCTGCAGCCAGCGACTGGCGAACAAGATAGAAGGAAGTACTTTGTTGGGGGTCATGGTTATTGGATGTTTTCAGGCAAGCCGAAAGTTTAGCATGGCGTTTGACGGCGCCTCGACATCGCCATTGTTGCGGCGCAGCGTGATTTCGTAAGGCCTTTGTAAGATTATCACCGTGTAATGTCGCTTCGGCGCCGGGGGGCGGAAAACGCGATTCACCCCAGTGTGTACGGCTTTATACATCCCGGGCATGGTCCCGAGACCCGATCGGTTGTTTCAACATAATTGCGAAGTACCGCAGAGGAGAAGAATATGTCGAATGAGTCCGTGCAGTTTTATTATCCGTCTGACGAAATCGTCAAGAATGCCGCGGTTTCCGGGATGGACGCCTACAAGGCGCTGTGCGCGGAAGCTGAAGCCGACTACGAAGGTTTTTGGGCCAAACGTGCCCGTGAACTGATCACCTGGAAAGAGCCGTTCACCCAGGTGCTGGATGAGTCCAACGCTCCGTTCTTCAAGTGGTTTGCCGACGGCAAGCTCAACGTTTCCTACAACTGCCTCGACCGTCAGGTCGAAGCCGGTCTCGGCGACAAGGTCGCCATCATTTTCGAAGCCGATAACGGCGAAGTGACGCGTGTCACTTACAAGGAAATGCTGGTCCGTACCTGCAAGATGGCCAACCTGCTGCGTGCCAAGGGCGTGCAGAAGGGTGATCGCGTCGTCATCTACATGCCGATGACCATCGAAGGCATCGTCGCCATGCAGGCCTGTGCCCGTATCGGTGCGCCGCACTCCATCGTGTTCGGCGGCTTCTCCGCCCAGGCCCTGCGCGACCGCATAAATGATGCCGGCGCCACGCTGCTGATTACCTCCGACGGCCAGTTCCGCGGTGGCAAGGCATTGCCGCTGAAGACCATCGCTGACGAAGCCATCGCCATGGGCGGTTGTGAGTCGCTGAAGGGTGTTGTCGTCTTCAAGCGCACCGGTGTCGAATGCAACATGGTTGCTGGTCGCGACCAGTGGCTGCACGACGGTCTGGCCAATCAGCCGGAAACCTGCGAACCGGAATGGGTTGGCGCCGAGCATCCGCTGTTCCTGCTCTATACGTCGGGCTCCACCGGCAAGCCGAAGGGTGTCCAGCACTCCACCGGCGGCTACCTGCTGCACGCCATCATGACCATGCAGTGGACCTTCGACATCAAGCCGAACGATGTCTTCTGGTGCACGGCCGACATCGGCTGGNNTCGAAGGCGTGCCGACCTACCCGGACGCCGGCCGTTTCTGGAAGATGATCCAGGATCACAAGGTCAGCATCTTCTATACCGCGCCGACCGCCATCCGTTCGCTGATCAAGGCCTGCGACACCAAGCCGGAAATTCATCCGAAGAGCTTTGACCTGTCGTCGCTGCGCATTCTCGGTTCGGTCGGCGAGCCGATCAACCCGGCGGCCTGGGAGTGGTACCACGCCAACGTCGGCGGCGGTCGCTGCCCGATCGTCGATACCTTCTGGCAAACCGAAACCGGTGGTCACATGATCACCCCGCTGCCGGGTGCCACGCCGCTGGTGCCGGGTTCCTGCACCCTGCCGTTCCCGGGCATCCAGTTCGCCGTGGTCGATGAGACCGGCGCCGATCTGCCGTGGGGCCAGGGCGGTATTCTGGTCTGCAAGAAGCCGTGGCCGTCGATGATCCGTACGATCTGGAACGACGATGAGCGTTACGTCAAGTCCTACTACCCGGCCGACTTCCAGGGCAAGTACTACCTGGCAGGCGACGGCGCGATCCGCGACAAGGACACTGGCTACTTCACCATCACCGGTCGCATCGACGACGTGCTGAACGTTTCCGGTCACCGCATGGGCACCATGGAAATCGAATCGGCGCTTGTTGCCAATCCGCTGGTTGCCGAGGCTGCTGTCGTTGGCCGTCCGGACGACCTGACCGGTGAAGCCATCGTCGCCTTCGTCGTCCTCAAGGGTGTGCGCCCGACCGGCGACGATGCCAAGAAGATGATCAAGGAACTGTCTGACTGGGTGGGCAAGGAGATCGGTCCGATCGCCAAGCCGAAGGACATCCGTTTCGGTGACAACCTGCCGAAGACCCGCTCGGGCAAGATCATGCGTCGTCTGCTGCGTGGCCTGGCCAAGGGCGAGGAAATGACGCAAGACACTTCGACGCTTGAGAATCCGGCGATCCTGGAGCAGTTGAAGGGCTAAGCAGTAATCGCGGTCGGCCACTGGCCGACCGCCAGAATTCCACGGAGCGGCGCGCTTGCCAGGCCGCTTCGACAGACAAAAAGGGCAAGGAGGAGACAATGGTCGCCCAAAAGGTGGCCTCCCGTGTAGTCGCACCAGACTGCATGCCAACAACGGCTGGCACGCTTGCGTGCCGGCCGTTTTTCATTCGGCGGAGGGGCTTATGAAACGCGCCAGTCCAACGCGGCAGCGGCTATCGGCGCTCGGCCTGATTGGCGTTCCGTTGCTGACCTATCCCCTGATAACCCTGCCAGAGGGTAGCCTGGCCGGCATTCCGGCGGCTTACCTGTATCTGTTTGGCGTCTGGGCCGGGCTCATTCTGATCGCTGCCCTGGTCGCCGAAAGCAAGGGGAAATAATTGCTGTCCGGCTGGTTCGTCGCCCTGCTGTCCGCCGCCTACCTGGCGTTGCTGTTCGCCGTGGCGCGTTTTGGCGATGCCCGGGCCGACAACGGCCGTTCGATCATCACGGCCAACGTCTATGCCCTGTCGCTGGCTGTTTATTGCACGTCGTGGACCTTCTTCGGCAGTGTCGGACGGGCCACCTCGGGTGGTCTTTCCTTCCTCACCATCTACATCGGTCCGACCCTGATGCTTCTGTGCGTCGGCATCATCGTCAAGATGATCCGCATCAGCAAGACCTACCGCATCACCTCGATCGCCGACTTCATCGCTTCGCGCTATGGCAAGAGTCAGATGCTGGCCGGGCTGGTCACGGTGATCGCAGTGATTGGCGTGGTGCCCTATATCGCCCTGCAACTGAAAGCGGTGGCGGCCAGCCTCGACGTGCTTTTTGAGCAATCCGGGCATGCGGAAATATTCTGGGGGCTGGATTCCACTTTCCTGATTGCCGTCATCCTGGCGCTGTTCACCATCCTCTTCGGTACCCGGCACCTCGATGCCACTGAACGCCACGAAGGCATGGTCGCTGCCATTGCCTTCGAATCGGTGGTCAAACTGGTGGCCTTCATGGCGGTCGGTCTGTTCGTCACCTATGGGATGTTCGGCGGTCTTGGCGACCTGTTCCAGCGGGCCACGGCCAGTCCGGAACTGGGGCGGCTATTGCAGATGGATGAGTCAAGGGCGGGCACCTGGACCGCCCTGATCCTGCTTTCCGGTCTGGCGATCATCCTTCTGCCCCGGCAGTTCCAGATCATCGTCGTCGAAAACGTCGATGAGTCGCACCTCAAGCGGGCGGTCTGGCTGTTTCCGCTGTATCTGCTGCTGATCAACATTTTCGTCCTGCCGCTGGCCATCGGCGGCCTGGTGTTCTTCGACGGACAGGGGATCAATCCCGATACCTTCGTGCTTACCCTGCCGCTCGCCCGCGGTGCCGAGGCACTGGCCCTGCTGGCCTTTATCGGTGGCCTGTCGGCGGCGACCGGCATGGTCATCGTCGAGACCATCGCCTTGTCGACGATGGTCTGCAACGACCTGGCGATGCCGCTGCTGTTGCGTTCGCGCTGGCTGCAGGCGGCCAAGCGCCAGGACCTTTCCGGTCTGTTGATCGGCATTCGCCGGGCCGCCATCGCGCTGATCCTGCTGCTCGGCTATATCTATTTCCGCGCTGCCGGCGAAGCCTATGCCCTGGTCGGCATCGGCCTGATTTCCTTTTCGGCGGTGGCCCAGTTCGCCCCGGCCCTTTTTGGCGGCATGTACTGGAAGCAGGGAACACGGGCCGGCGCAGCAGCCGGTCTGCTGGCTGGCTTTGTCGTCTGGCTGTACACCTTGCTGTTGCCTTCATTTGCCAAGTCGGGCTGGATCGGCAACGGTTTCGTTGAGCAGGGGCTGTTTGGCGTTGAGTGGCTGAAGGCCCAGGCGCTGTTCGGCCTGAGCGGCATGGATGAAATCTCGCACTGCCTGTGGTGGAGCCTGTTTGCCAACATCGGTTGCTACATCGTGGTTTCGTTGAACTCGACGCCGGATGCGGTCGAGGCCAGCCAGGCCGAGCGATTTGTCGACATCATGCGGCACGGCCGGCGCGACGCCGATGCCCGTCTGTGGCGTGGCAAGACATCGCTGGGGGCAGTTGTCGAATTGCTTGAACGCTTTCTCGGTGTCGCCCGGGCGCATCAGCAATTGCAGGCCTATGCTGGAACCCGTGGCCATGCCGACTGGCGCGAATTGCCGGCCGATGCCGAGTTCGTGCATTTTGCCGAGGTCGAGTTAGCCGGGGCGATCGGCTCAGCCAGTGCCCGGGTGATGGTCGCTTCTGTCGTTCAGGAGGAAGATCTCGGCCTTGAGGAAGTGCTCGACATCCTCGATGAGGCGACCCAGGTTCGCGCCTACAGCCGCGAACTGGAATTCAAACAGCGCGAACTGGAGGCGGCGACCGCCGAACTGCGCGAAGCCAATGAGCGCTTGCGCGAGCTCGACCGCATGAAAGACGATTTCATCTCCACCGTCACTCATGAATTGCGCACCCCGCTGACCTCGATTCGCGCCCTTTCCGAAATGCTGCACGAGGATCCGCGTACCGAACTCACCGACCGCAAGCGTTTCCTCGGCATCATCGTCAATGAGGCCGAGCGCCTGACTCGCCTGATCAACCAGATCCTCGACATGGCCAAACTGGAGTCGGGGCGGGCGGAATGGACGACTGGCGAGGTCGATATCGGCGAAGTGGCGCGCGAATCGATGGACTCGCTCGGCCAGCTATTCCGCGACAAGGGAGTCGCCCTTGACGGCGATATTCCCGCCCACGGGCCGGTGGTGCTGGCCGACCGCGATCGCCTGATGCAGGTGATGATCAATCTCCTGTCGAATGCCGTGAAGTTCGTTTCTGGCGATGGCGGCAGGGTATCGGTCAAGGTCGCAGCCGAAGCCGGCCGGGTTCGCGTCGTGGTCGCCGACAACGGTCCCGGGTTGACGGCGGAAGAGTGCGCCGTCATCTTCGAGAAGTTCCGCCAGGGCGGCAACACGATGACCGACAAACCCCAGGGAACGGGGCTGGGACTGCCGATCAGCCGGCAGATCGTCGAATATTTTGGTGGTAACCTCTGGGCAGAAAGCCGGCCCGGTGAGGGAGCCAGTTTCATTTTCACGGTGCCCTTGCCGGCACCTGAGGCATAACAAGGGAGACTCAACTCATGGCTCACAAGATTCTGATTGTCGATGACGAACCCAACATCGTCATTTCTCTGGAATTCCTGATGAAGAAGGAAGGCTTCGAAGTCGCCGTCGCTACCGACGGCGAGGAAGCTCTGGCCAAGGTGGCTGCCTTCAATCCCGACTTGCTGCTGCTCGACGTGATGATGCCGAAGAAATCCGGCTTCGAGGTCTGCGAGGCGCTGCGTGCGGACCCCGCCCGCAGCGGGCTGCTGATCGTGATGCTGACGGCCAAGGGGCGCGATACCGAGGTGGCCAAGGGACTGGCGATCGGTGCCGATGCCTATGTCACCAAACCGTTCTCGACCAAGGAGCTGGTCGTCAAGGTCAAGGAGATGCTTGGCGTCGCCTGATTTTCGGCGGCACCGATCGGCGGCCGGCCGTCCGGATTGCCGTTGGCTCAAACATTGTCTGGGATGAATGCCATGAAGGCAAAATACCGTTTCCTGCTGGCCATCTGCGTGCTCGGCTTGCTGATGACCGGACCGTTCGTCGTCACTTCCTTCCTGGTCTGGGTGGACATGAAAGAAGCCGAGCGGGTGATGCTCACCGAATTGCTTCTGTCGCGCCTGCCGGTGGGGACGATGATGACCATGTTCGGTTTCGCCATCGGCGTCGCCGTGCTGCACAAGCTGTTCAAACAGTATGTCGAAGGCCTGTTGCGCATGGCCGAGAAGTTGCGCCTGATGCTCAGCGCCAACCGCAATTTCCGCGTCAGCATGGAAGGTCCGCCGGAGGTTCAACAACTGGCCAGCGCTGCCAACGATCTGGCGCAGCAGCGCGACGTCCTGATGGACGATGTCGATTCGCAGATCGCCCGCGCCAAGGCTTCGGTCGAGGAAGAAAAGAATCGTCTGGCGGCCCTGATGTCGGAACTGGCGCAGGCCGTTGTCGTCTGCAATCTCGATGGTCGCATCCTGCTCTACAACAACCGCGCCCGCCTGCAGTTCAAGGCCCTTGCCCAGGGGCCGACCTCGGTATCGGGCGGCGCGCTGATCGGGCTCGGGCGCTCAATCCACTCGATTCTCGAAAAGAGCCAGGTCGAGCATGCCCAGGAAGTCATTCATCAGCGCCTCGCCGCTGGCAAGACGGCGATTTCCAACTTCATCACGACGACGCGCGGCGGCCAGTTGCTGCGCGTGCAGATGGTGCCGGTCATGGCGCCTGGCGCCGACGGCGAAGCCACCATGTCGGGGTTCGTGCTGACCGTCGAGAACATCACGCGCAGCCTGGAGCAGGAAGCCCGTCGCGATCAGGTTCTGCATTCGCTGACCGAGGGTAGTCGGGCGGCGCTTGGCAATATCCGCGCTGCCGTCGGTAACCTGATCGACTACCCCGACATGGAGCCGGAGCTGCGCGAACGCTTCCTCGGCGTGGTCGCCGACGAAGCGGCGACGATGAGCCAGCGTCTCGATCAGACCATGCTCGAATTCTCCGATTCGATGAAGACCCGCTGGCCGCTCGAGGATGTGCTGGCCATCGACGTCATCGCCGCAGCTCAGCGGCGCATCGACGACAAGTTGAAACTGGCGACGAAAACCGAGGAGCTGGACGATGCGCTGTGGATCAAGGCCGACAGCTTCTCGCTGGTCTTTGCCCTGGTCTTCCTGGCCAGCCGGCTACAGGACCACTACGAGCCGCGCGAGCTGCGCTTCCGCCTGACCTCGGAAGGCAAGCTGGCCTATCTCGACCTGATCTGGGCCGGTCCGGCGATGTCATCGGAAACTTTCTACACATGGGAAATGGATGCCATGCAGATCGGCAGCGAGGCCAGCCCGCTGTCACTGCGCGACGTCATCGACCGCCATGGCGGCGAGATCTGGTATCAGCGCGAGAAGGCCGCACACCGTGCCTTCTTCCGCTTCGTGCTGCCGGTGGCGACGCCGGAGATCGAGGTCGAGGCCGAGGATCGCAAGCGGGGCACCGGCCGGCCGGAGTATTACGACTTCGACCTGTTCAACTTCGCCGACAAGTCGATCGATCTCGACCGCAAGCTGAGCGATCTGACCTACACCGTCTTCGACACCGAAACCACCGGCCTGGAGCCGTCGAAAGGTGACGAAATCATCCAGATCGGCGCCGCCCGCATTGTCAACAGTCGCCTGCTCAGCCAGGAGATTTTCGACCAGATCGTCGATCCGGAAATTCCGCTCAAGCCGGAGTCCATTCCCATTCATGGCATCACCGAAGACATGGTGCGCGGCAAGCCGAACATCGACATCGTCCTGCCGGCTTTCCACGAGTTCTGCGAGGACACCGTGCTGATCGCCCACAATGCGGCCTTCGACATGCGCTTCCTGCAACTCAAGGAAGAGCGCACCGGGCTGCGCTTCTCGCAGCCGGTACTGGACACCTTGCTGCTTTCGGCGGTCGTTCATCCCAACCAGGAGTCGCACAAGCTCGACGTCATTCTCGAACGCCTGGGCATCAGCATCGGCACCCGGCACAACGCCCTGGAGGATGCCATTGCCACCGGCGAGGTCTTCCTGAAGCTGGTGCCGCTGCTCGAGGAAATGGGCATCGTCACCGTTCGCCAGGCACTCGCAGCGTCCGAAAAAACCTATTTCGCGCGCATCAAGTATTAGGCGCATGGAAGAATTCGACGATTTGCTGCCCTGTCACCAGCAGGAGCGACTGCTGGCCGATCTGGCCGGGCTTGAATCGGTGGCCGAGGCCCCGGAACTGGCCCGCCGCCTGCGTGCCTTCCTGTTCGCCTTGGCCGGCCGCGGTTTTGGTGGTCAGGCAATGACACGATTCATTTCGTTGTTCAACGATCGCCTGACCGAGCGCCTGATTGCCCTCACGGCGCACCGCCATCGCCTGCCGCCGGTGGACTGGTGCTGGCTGGCCATGGGTTCGGAAGGCCGCCACGAGCAGACTTTTGTCAGCGACCAGGACAATGGCCTGGTTTTCGCCGCCGCCGACCAGCGCGAAGCGGATGCCTTGCGCCAGCTATTCCTGCCCTTCGCCCAGGAGGTCAACCAGCGTCTGGCCGATTGCGGTTTCGCCCTGTGCAGCGGCCAGATCATGGCCGGCAATCCGTCCTGGTGCCAGTCCTACGACGAATGGCGTGAATGTTTCATCGACTGGGTGCGCCGGCCGGAGCCGACGGCCCTGCTCAACGCCACCATATTCTTCGATCTGCAACCGCTGTGCGGCCAGTGCGAACTGGGCGAACGCCTGCGTTCGCTGATTCTCGCCCTGACCACCGATACGCCGGCCTTTCAACACCTGATGGTGGCCAATGCCTTGCAGGCCTCGGTGCCGCTCAATTTTCGCGGGTCAGTGGCGGCGGACGGCGAGGGTGCGCTCGACCTGAAGAAGTCCGGCAGTCGCATCTTTGTCGATGCGGCGCGCATCTTCGCCCTGGCCACCGGTGTGCGTGCGGTCAATACCAGTGAGCGTCTGCGTGAAGCCGGCAAGCTCGCCGGGATGACGCCGGGCGAGATCGCTGCCGCCGATGCCGCGTTCGCCCATATCCTGCGCTTGCGCCTCGATCAGCAATTGGCCGACCGGGTTGGCGACGCGGTCGCCGATCGCGGCTTCAAGCCGTCCTCGTTGCATGAAGTCGATACCGCCATTCTGCTCGAATCATTGCGCCAGGCGCGCCGTCTCCAGCAGCGTCTCAAGCTAAACTACGCACTTTGAAACAGGGGGAGTTTCTGAATATGTCGCCGAATACATCTGAACAGCAGGGAGCATCCGACACCGGTGTCGTCGACCAACTGCGCGACGAGGGGCGGCGGCGGATGGCTGGCAATACGCAGGCCTTCCTGAAGAATCATGCACCGTTCAACAAGATGTCGGCAGAGGCTCTGCAGACCTTCGGCGAAAAGGCGCAGATCGTCTTTTACCCCGCCGGTAGCGAGATCATCGGGCCGGATGCCGGCCCTGTCCGCTTCTTCTACCTGATCGAATCCGGCAAGGTTCAGGCGCGTCAGGCCGGCGAGGTGACGGTCACCGAATATTCCATCCTCAGCCTTGGGGCAGGGGAGAGTTTCCCGATCGGCGCTGTCACTGCCGGCCGCCCGTCGACCAATATCTACACGGCGCTCGAAGACTGCTTTTGCTACCAGTTGCCGGCCCAGGACTATCTTGGTCTGATGGCCAGCAGTCCGGAATTCAACCTGTTCTGTACCCAGTACATCGCCAGCCTGCTCGACCAGTCGCGCCGGCAATTGCAGCAGCAGTTTGCCCAGAAGGCGAGCGAGCAGCAGACGCTCAATTCACCGCTCGAAGGCATCGGCGCCCGCAATCCGGTGTCCGTCATCCCGGAAACGCCGCTGCGCGAGGCCCTGGAAACCATGTCGCGCATCGGCATCGGTTCGATGGTGGTGACTGACGCCGACAAGAAGCCGGTCGGCATCTTCACCCGCAGCGATCTGCTCGACCGCGTCGTGCTCGCCGATCTGCCGCTGACGGCGCCGATCAGCCAGGCCATGTCGGCCTCGCCGTTCACCCTGGAAGAACATGCCACGGCCTATGACGCCATGCTGGCCATGGCCACCCACGGCATCCGCCACGTGCTGGTCACCAATCATGCTGGCAGCCTGACCGGCGTTGTTTCGGAACGCGACCTGTTCGCCCTGCAGCGTGTCGGCCTGCGCCAGATCCGCCAGACCATCGAGTCGGCAGCCGATGTCGAATCGCTCAAGCAGTCGGCCGCCGATGTGCGCCAGCTATCCTTCAACATGCTGGCCCAGGGGATCGGCGCCGAGCAGTTGACGCAGTTCATCTCGGCCTTGAACGATGCGCTGACCCGGCGGGTCATTCAGCTCAATCTGGACAAGCATTCGTTCGACGGCATCGACTGGGCCTGGCTGGCCTTCGGTTCGGAGGGACGCGACGAGCAGACCTTCAGTACCGACCAGGACAACGGCATCGTCTTTCTGGTCCCCGAAGGCATGGACAAGGATGCGCTCAAGCAACGTTTCCTGGACTTCGCGCTGGATACCAACAAGGATCTCGATGCTGTCGGCTTCCCGCTGTGCAAGGGCAACATCATGGCCAGCAATCCGCAGTGGTGCATGACGCTCGAGGAGTGGAAGGGCCAATTCAGCAAGTGGATCCGTACCCCGGAACCGAAGGCCCTGCTCAACGCGACGATCTTCTTCGACTTCCGGACGTTGTTCGGCAACGGTGAACTGGCCGACAGCATGCGCCGCCACCTGCTGTCGCAGGCTTCGGCGACGCCGGTGTTCCTGCAGGCGATGGCGCGCAATGCCCTGGAGGTCGGGCCGCCGCTTGGCAAGATCCGCGATTTCGTCACTGATCTGGAAGCCGACCATCCGGGCAAGATCGACCTGAAGAAATACGGCTCGCGCATCTTCGTCGATGTCGCCCGCATCTATGCGCTGGCTACCGGTGTGCATAACACCAATTCCATCCAGCGCCTGCGCCTCGCCTCGCAGCGCCTGTCCACCAAGCCGGAAGAAGTCAATGCCGTGCTTGATGCCCTGAACTTCATCCAGTTGCTGCGTCTGCAGCACCAGTATCTGGAAGGCGAGCCGGGCCGTCAGGGGGATAACCTGATCGACCCGGAAAAGCTCAACGAACTGGATCGCCGCATCCTCAAGGAATCCTTCCGTCAGGCACGCAAGATCCAGTCGCGCCTGAAGCTCGACTACCAGGTGCAATGATCATGTTCGGGATCAAGAACTTCCTGTTCCGGAGCGGTGCCCCTGAACATCTGCCGGACGATGTGCGGGCCGGGCTCGAGGCCTGGCGCGAGCTGGCAGCACCGTCGCTCGACGGCCCGCATTTTCATACCCGCTATGTCGTTGTCGACGTTGCCACCAGCGGTACTGATCCGGAAGCTGATCAGCTGCTGGCCATCGCCGCCTCGTCGGTGCACCAGTCGGCGATCCTGCCTGGCGATGCGCTGTACGTCGACTTTGTCGAGGGCGGCGAAGCGGGTGGGGCAGTTGAACGCCAGTTGCTCGCCTTCCTGCAGCACGCGGCCAAGGCGCCGCTGGTGACTTACCACGTACCCTTCGTCGGCGGCTTTCTTCAGCGCGCCTGCAAGGAGCGCCTGGGTGTCGATTTTCAGCCACAGTGGATCGATCTGGCCTGGTTACTGCCCTCGATGTTTCCCGCCAAGAACAGCAAGGTCATGCCGCTCGATCACTGGCTCGAAGCCTTTGGGCTGGACGTCGGTAGCGGTCGGCGCAACGCCATGGAGAACGCGCTGCTGCTGTCGCGACTCTTCCAGATGTTGCTCGTCCGCGCCAGCAGCAAGGAAATCGAATCGGCGGCCAAACTGATCGGGGAATCCCGTGCCAGCAGTTTCCTGCGGCGGATCAATTAAACCGGCCGGATGCTTGGTTCCCTGACCCGGCTGCAGCGTTACTACCTGTACTACACGGGCAGCTTCCTGCTGTTCGTGCTGGCCCTGGCGTTCTTCGAGCGGCAGGGCATGCCGCCACGCTGGATCGGCTACGCCTTCCTCTTCTTCACCATCACGATGTATGCGGCTATCGGCATCGCCAGCCGCACCTCGGATGTTTCCGAGTACTACATCGCTGGTCGGCGGGTGCCGGCCTTCTTCAATGGCATGGCCACCGGCGCCGACTGGATGAGCGCCGCCTCCTTCATGGGCCTGGCCGGCACGCTCTATCTGACCGGCTTCCAGGGGCTGGCCTACATCATTGGCTGGACCGGTGGCTTTGTCCTGGTCGCCTTGCTGCTGGCGCCTTATCTGCGCCGCTTCGGGCAATACACCATTCCCGACTTCCTCGGCGCCCGCTATGGCGGCAATGCCATCCGGTTGGTCGCCGTCGCTGCCGCCATCCTCGCTTCCTTTGTCTACGTCGTCGCCCAGATCTATGGTGTCGGCGTCATCACCAGCCGTTTCGTCAGCCTGCAGTTCGAGATCGGTGTCTTCGTAGGCCTGGCCGGCATTCTTGTCTGTTCCTTCCTTGGCGGCATGCGCGCCGTCACCTGGACGCAGGTGGCGCAGTACGTCATTCTCATCGTTGCCTATGTGGCGCCGGTTGCCATCCTCTCCTACAACATCACCGGCAGTCCCGTGCCGCAGCTGGTTTATGGCAAGGTACTGCAGGACGTCACGCAGATGGAAGAGCGTCTGTTCGACACCGAGAAGGAGAAGGAGGTCCGCCAGCTATTCCTCGAACGGGCCGATAGCTATGCGCAAAAGATCATGCAGTTGCCGGACTCGCTCAATCATGAGCGCGCCTACCTGTCGACCGAGATCAACCGGCTGAAGGCCAGCGATGCGCAGATGCGCGACATCGTCGTCCTCGAACGGCAACGCCGCGATCTGCCCCAGGACTCAGACCAGGCGAGAGTCCGCTGGGAAAAGGAAATGTTTGCGGCGGTCGAGCGCAGCAAGCCGCCGATCCACCACGCCGAAGCGTTCCCCGGCGAGACGCCGGAAATGCAGCTGACGCAGAAGATCAATTTCATCGCCCTGATCTTCTGCCTGACTGTCGGTACCGCTGCGCTGCCACATGTGCTGATCCGCTTCTACACCACACCGACCGTGCGCCAGGCGCGCGAATCCGTCTTCTGGTCGCTGCTCTTCATCCTCGTCCTGTACATGACGGCCCCGGCCTATGCCGTCTTCGCCAAGTTCGAGGTGCTCAGCAATCTCGCTGAACTCCCGATCGCCAAGCTGCCGGGCTGGGTGGCGGCATGGACCAAGGTCGGCCTGGTCAGCATCGAGGACATCAATCGCGACGGCATCCTGCAACTGGCCGAACTGTCGCTGAACCCTGACGTCATCGTGCTGGCGACCCCGGAAATCGCCGGCATGCCTTACGTCATCTCCGGCCTCGTCGCTGCCGGCGCTCTGGCTGCAGCCCTGTCTACGGCCGATGGCTTGCTGCTGACCATCACCAGTGCCCTGTCGCATGATGTCTATTACCGGATCATGCGTCCCGATGCCTCGACCCAGTTGCGCCTGGTCATCTCCAAATCGCTGCTCCTGCTGGTTGCCGTGCTGGCCGCCACGGTGGCTGCCGAGAAACCCGGCACCATCCTGTCGATGGTCGCCTGGGCCTTCTCCATTGCCGGTTCGGCGTTTTTCCCGGCCCTCGTGCTCGGCATCTTCTGGAACCGTGCCACGCGGACCGGAGCGCTTGCCGGCATGGTGGTCGGTATCTCGCTGACCATTTACTACATCATGCGTCTGGAGTTCGATGGCATCACCTGGCTCGGCGTGCACGGCCTGAAGATGGAGCCGTGGTTCCACGTGCAATCCACGTCGGCGGGCGTTTTCGGCATCATTGGCGGTTTTGCCACCATTATTCTGGTCAGCCTGATCACCAAGCCCTATCCAGGGGCTGCGCGCTTCCTCGACGGCATCCGCCATGGCCATGACGGGAGCGAGCGGTGAGCCAGAGCGATCGCGACAACTACTGGCGCCAGACACGCCAGTTGACTGCCGGCCTGTTCGTGATCTGGGTGCTCGTCACCTTCGTCATGAACTGGTACGCCCGCGAACTCAACGAGATCGTCATCTTCGGCTTTCCCCTTGGCTTCTACATGGGAGCCCAGGGCATCCTGATCATCTACCTGCTGATCATCTGGTTCTACAACCGCCGTATGCGCGCCCTCGACGAGGAATACCGCATCGAGGACGAGTAAGGCCGCGCCGATGTTCTTCCTGATCGCCGCCCTGCGCGCCATCGTCGAAATGCTCGGCCTCTCCCTGCTTGCCCTCGGCTTCCTGCATGTCATCAGTGGCTCCCGTCGCGACGGCAATCCGATCTATCAGCTATTCGCCCTGGTTACCCGTCTGCCGCTCCGTGTCGTTGCCCGCCTGCTGCCCACTGGCAGCCCATCCTGGCTGGTCGGCATGCTTTGTTTCATGGTCCTGCTCACGCTCTGGATCGGCCTTGCGTTGCTGCGAAGTTTTCTTTGAACAATCGATCGAAACTGCTACAATGCGCGCCTTCCGCGGAGAGGTGGATGAGTGGTTTAAGTCGCACGCCTGGAAAGCGTGTGTAGGGTAATCCCCTACCGCGGGTTCGAATCCCGCCCTCTCCGCCAGAATGAAATCGATCAAGCGTCCGCCCGGGCGCTTTTTTATTGCCTGTCGATCGGCGTCGCCAGTTCAGCCTTATTCGGGCGGCCTGTCGCCTTCCTCGGCGGCAACCCGTAACCACCAGATCAGGTCGCTGCCTTGCAGGGGCGTGGGCACCATCTGGTTTCGGCTCCAGCGGAAGACCGGGCCGTACATCACGTAGCGGGCGAGGACGTCACCGTCTGGTGTCGCACCAAAGAACGGCCAGCCAGACAGGATGGAATCGCGAATCTGGGTATGGGTCATTGGCGTTCTCCCGTTGATTTATTCGTCTCAGTTTGCGGCGACGGTCCTCAGGAAGCAAGCCGGAATATCAAAAAGGCGGCGGGTTCTGCTCGACGCGGCGCTTCGTCGGAATTCGAGGCAGAAGCGCAGATAAAAAAAGCGCCCCGCAGGGCGCTTGCTGGCTGAGCGGCCGGTTTCAGCCACGCATCGAGTCGGGGAGTTTTTCCTCGATCAGCTTGAGCAGCGGCAGGAATACCTTGGGGGTGCCGGCGATGACGTTGCCGGTTTCCAGGTAATTGGCTTCGCCGCGCAGGTCGCTGATCAGGCCGCCGGCTTCGGCGATGAGCAGGGCGCCGGCCGCCATGTCCCAGGGGGCGAGGCCGAATTCCCAGAAGCCGTCGTAGCGGCCGCAGGCGACGTAGGCGAGGTCGAGCGAGGCGGCGCCGGGACGACGCTGGCCAGCGGTCTTCTGGGCCAGTTCCTTGAAGATGGCGAGGTAGAGGTCGATGTGCTCGAACATCCGGTAGGGGAAACCGGTGCCGATCAGCGATTCATGCAGCTTGGTCCGGCGCGAGACGCGGATGCGGCGTTCGTTGAGGAAGGCGCCGCCGCCCTTGCTGGCGGTGAATAGCTCGTTGCGGTTGGGATCGAAGATCACCGCCTGCTCGATGCTGTTGCCCTTGGCCAGAGCGATGGAGATGGCGTACTGGGGCAGGCCATGGATGAAATTGGTGGTGCCATCCAGCGGGTCGATGATCCACTGGTATTCCTCGTCGCCCTTGGCGGCTCGCCGGCCGGACTCCTCTGCTAGAATCCCGTAGCCCGGATAGGCCTCCAGCAAGGTTTCGATGATGGCGGCTTCGGCAGCCTTGTCGACTTCGGTGACGAAATCGTTCGGCTGTTTGGTGGATACCTTCAGCAGATCGAGATCGTTCGAGGCGCGATTGATGATCTGGCCGGCGCGGCGCGCCGCCTTGATGGCAATGTTCAGGGCTGGTTGCATGGCTTAAAGAGCGATCGGGCGGCCAGAGCCACCCGATTCGTATTTGGAAAGGTCGAATTTTACACCATGAACCCGGAACTCCTGCTGTCACGCATCAGGGTGGTCCTCTGCCGCCCAAGCCATCCCGGCAACATCGGTGCGGCGGCGCGAGCCATGAAAACGATGGGGCTAAGCGAGCTCTGTCTGGTCGAACCGAAACGCTTTCCTGATCCCGAGGCCGATGTCCGGGCCACCGGTGCTGTCGACCTGCTGCAACGGGCGACAGTGGTGCCATCGCTTGACGAGGCGCTTGCCGGTTGTGTCTTTGCCGTAGCCATGTCGGCACGCCAGCGTGATCTGGGGCCGCCTGTCGGCCAGCCGCGGGAAACCGTGGCGCAATTGCTGGCCGAGGCCGTCGAGGGGCCGGTGGCGCTCGTTTTCGGCAACGAAACGGTTGGCCTGAGCAACGAGGAGGTATGCCGCTGCCAGGCTGCGGTGACCATCCCCACCGACCCCGGCTTCAGTTCGCTGAATCTCGGATCGGCGGTGCAGCTGCTGTGCTATGAATGCCGGATGACGGCCTTTGCCGGTACGCCGCCACTGGCTCGCCAGGGGGTGACGCCATTCACCTCGCCGACGGCCACTGCCGATGAAGTGGAGGGTTTTTTCACGCATCTGGAGGGGGTGATGACGGCGACCGGGTTCTTCAACCCGTTGCAGCCCGGACGCCTGTTGCCGAAGTTGCGCCGACTGTTTGGTCGGGCGCGTCTGGAGCGCGACGAAGTCAATATCCTGCGGGGGATTCTGGCAGCCACGCAGCAGACAACCCGCCACGGGCGAAAAGACTAATCGGCGGAATTGCCGCCCGCCAGCCCGTCAGCCGAAGGCGGCGCGCATCTCACTGGTCAGGGCGTCGATTTCCGGATGCAGATGGCCGTACATCGCCTCAATCGCCGCCAGGTGACCGGAGGCGTCTTCCTGCTCCTGCATCAGCCACTCGAAGTGACCACCGGCCAGCATGTTGGCGACGTAGATGACGTCACGCAGGTTACGGATGGGTGACGGGGGAGGGCGCAGACGGTCGTGGTCGATGGTCGAGTCCACGATTTCTTCGGGAATGCCCAGGGCGTTGAGCAGCGAGACACCGATGCTTTCGTGCCACTGGATGATCAGGTATTTGATGCTCTCCGGACGATGACGCAATTCGTCATACTGCGTTGCCCGATAGAGCATGTAGAAGGCGCCAAGATCATGAATCAGGCCGGCGAGCATGGCTTCGTCGGCGTTCAGCCGGCTGTTGGCGCTGCGGGCGATGATGCGGGCAGCCGCCGAGGTCTTGATCGAATGTTCCCAGAGTCCGTGGGTCATGACCGAGTATTCGGCCATGCCGCGGGCGCGCAGCAACTGGTTCATGACGATGGAGAGGGCGGCACTGCGGACGGCGTTGAGTCCCAGACGCATGATCGCCGACTTGAGATCGACGACTTCGCGGCCATCGGGATTGAACGCCACGGAATTGGCCAGGTGCAGGAGCTTGGCGCTGATCAGCGGTTCGATAGCGACTGCCGCAGCAATCTCGGCCATGCTCTGGTCCGGATCCTGAAGGATCTTGCGTAGACGCAGGATGGCGTCGAAATAGGTGGGGAAGACGACTTCGCCGGCCAATTCCTTGGCAATGTCCTCCAGCATCTGAAAACGCTGGGCCTTCAGGGCGTCGCCCTTCTTGTCCGGGTCGTTGGCGAAGCTATTGTCGGTCATTGCGCCTGTCCTTCAAAACAAACCCCGCTACAGGAGCGGGGTCTGGTCGCCCTGATGGGCATTCTGGTGGGTGCTGAGGGGCTCGAACCCCCGACATTCGCCTTGTAAGGGCGACGCTCTACCAACTGAGCTAAGCACCCGGCAAACGATTAGTTGATGGCGTCCTTGAGGCCCTTGCCGGCGCGGAACTTCGGCGACTTGGCGGCCTTGATTTCCAGGGTCTTGCCGGTGCGCGGGTTGCGGCCGGTGCGGGCGGCGCGTTCGCCAACGTAGAAGGTGCCGAAACCGATCAGGCTGACCGAGTCACCGTTCTTCAGCGCATCCTTGACGGCGGCAACGGTCGCATCGAGTGCGCGGCCGGCAGCGGCCTTGGAGATTTCTGCGGAAGCGGCGATTTGGTCAATCAGTTCAGTCTTGTTCATTTAAGTCCCCTGAATGGATGTTTCGGAAAGGAAAAATTTTGCGCGGACGGATTTATATCTCTCCCGAAATCCTTGTGTCAAGCGGATTCTGGCGGGATCGCCCAGGTGCTGACAGGGGCTCCGCGATGCCGGTCGCAAGACGCCGGCATCCTTTCCTTCTAAATCAATGGGTAAGCACGGTTGCCGCAGCGGCGGCCTCGGCCGAAGCCTTGACCTCGGAATTTGCCTCGCTTTGCTCCGGCAGCGCCTCGGGCATGCGCTCCAGCGCCCGCTCGAGAACCTGATCAATCCACTTCACCGGGACGATTTCGATCTTGTTTTTGATGTTGTCGGGGATCTCGGTGAGGTCCTTGACGTTCTCTTCCGGGATCAGCGCCGTCTTCAGCCCGCCACGCACGGCAGCCAGCAGCTTCTCCTTGAGTCCGCCGATGGCCAGCACTTCACCACGCAAGGTGATCTCGCCGGTCATGCACACCTCGCAGCGCACCGGGATGCCGGTGTAGGAGGAAACCAGTGCCGTGGTCATGGCAATGCCGGCGGACGGACCGTCCTTCGGCGTAGCGCCTTCCGGCACGTGAATATGGATGTCGGTCTTCTCGAAGGCTTCTGCCTTGATGCCCAGACGCTGGGCGCGGGCGCGGACAACCGAGCGGGCGGCCTCGACCGATTCCTTCATGACGTCGCCAAGCGAGCCGGTACGCAGGATGTTGCCCTTGCCCGGCATGTTGGCGCATTCGATGGTCAGCAGTTCGCCGCCGACTTCGGTCCACGCCAGACCGGTAACCTGGCCGACCTGGTTTTCCTTCTCGGCCATGCCGAAGCTGTAGCGCCGGACGCCGAGGAACTTGTCGAGGTTCCTGGCATTGACGATGATCTTGCTGTCGCGCTTCTTCAGCAGCAGGGTCTTCACCACCTTGCGGCAGATCTTCGAGATTTCGCGCTCAAGCGCCCGGACGCCGGCCTCGCGGGTGTAGTAGCGGACGATGTCGCGGATGGCGGTGTCGACGACGGTCAGTTCCGTCTTCTTGACGCCGTTGTTCTTCATCTGCTTGGGCAGCAGATAGCGCATCGCGATGTTGACCTTCTCGTCTTCCGTATAGCCGGACAGGCGGATGACTTCCATGCGGTCGAGCAGCGGGGCCGGGATGTTCATCGTGTTGGCGGTGGCCACGAACATCACGTCGGAGAGATCGAAATCGACTTCGACGTAGTGATCCTGGAAAGTATTGTTCTGCTCGGGATCAAGCACTTCCAGCAGGGCGGACGACGGATCGCCACGGAAGTCCTGGCCAAGCTTGTCCACTTCGTCGAGCAGGAACAGCGGGTTGCGCACGCCAACCTTGGTCAGGCTGTTGAGGATCTTGCCCGGCATCGAACCGATGTAGGTGCGGCGATGGCCGCGGATTTCCGCTTCATCGCGGACGCCGCCAAGGGCCATGCGCACGAACTTGCGGTTGGTCGCCTTGGCGATCGACTGGCCGAGCGAAGTCTTGCCGACACCCGGGGGTCCGACCAAGCAGAGGATCGGTGCCTTCACCTTCTCCACGCGCTGTTGCACGGCGAGGTATTCGAGAATGCGTTCCTTGACCTTGTCGAGGCCGAAATGGTCGGCGTCGAGAATCTTCTCGGCTTCGCGCAGGTCCTTGCTGATGCGCGTCTTCTTGCGCCAGGGCAGGCCGATCAGCGTTTCGATGAAATTGCGGACGACGGTGGCTTCGGCTGACATCGGCGACA